>JAQUUX010000090.1 GCA_028693705.1 Lachnospiraceae bacterium
GAAATATGTATTGACAAACTTAGAACTTTCACTTATTATAATATGCGTGTGTTTACATTGAAACGTCCGTGTCCGGGTTCAATGCATCACTTATCGTAAACCATTATCATAGGAGGTGTATATCTTGGCTAATATTAAATCTGCAAAGAAAAGAATCTTAGTAAGCGAAGCAAGAGCTGAAAGAAATAAAGCAATCAGATCCGGCGTTAAAACTGCTATCAAAAAAGTAAACGCTGCTGTTGAGGCTAATAACAAAGAGGAAGCTGCTACATTATTAACAGCTGCTACTTCTACTATCAACAAAGCTGCTTCTAAGGGCGTTTATCATAAAAACAACGCTGCTAGAAAAGTATCACGTTTATCTGCAGCAGTTAACAAAATGAACTAATTGATCTTAGGATCTTAAAAAGCTATAAAATTTTTGATTACAAAAAACATCCACTACCGTCATGGTGGATGTTTTTTTATTGCTCTATTTTATTATCTGTTCTATTCGATAAGCGCAGTCAGTCGAAACCGGTTACTGCGGTCTCCCCTTTAACGGGAATGACCGCCTCCGCCATGTGAAACACCACCCGAAGATATGTGACCGCCGCCACCGCCGCTTCCTCCGGTATTTCGTTCAATATGTCTCGTCGTCACGAATTTTCTCAGATACTGATCTCTATTGGTATGAAACTCCGGCTTACCGCCTTCCATATAGGTTCTAGCCATAACAGATGCGCCGTTTTGACGAAGTGAAAACTGATACAGCAGATACAGCACCAGAATCACGGTTGCAGCTATCAGACATACAGGTATGGATAAAAATGCTCCCAACGAAGCCGGCTGCATATCATAGTAAACATCATTCACATAGGTCTCGTATGCTCTATACGGATCGGTATCCACATCCTCATATACATCATCTAAAAGCTGATCTATCATTTCATCCGAATAGGTCTCATATGTGCTTCCACAGGTAGACAGCCAGGTATGGATCTTTCCATCTGCTTCCCTGAAATAATTATCCACCAGGATGATGCCATCGCCCCTGGGTTTGTTAAATCCAAATGCATGTTCATCATAAAAATTATCTGCAAAAATTCTGACATACTGATTGGTTGGACAATTCTTCTCATATTTTGCAGCATAATCTGCCAGGGATTCTTCTAATGTAACCAGTACAATATCACAGCCTGCTTCCGTCTCCCTTTTAGAAATAAGCTGTCTAAGGTTATTTTCCTCTTCATCTGTCAGCACATCTGCATAATCAAAAACACGTTCCTCTGTGGTACATTCTGAATTTGTTCTGGTCTTTTCACCGCTCTTTAATCCCAGGGCATAAACAATTGCTGTAACTGCCGCCAATACTGCCACCGCCAGGAAAACCCATCTAAACTGTCTGAAATACTTTTTCATCCTTCGTCTTCCTTTCCTACAAGAGTACACGTAAAAGCATCATTGTGACAAAACTGAGTCCCCATACAGTTCCTCCGTATAGAAACACCTTCAGCCATGAAATAGGAAGAGCGCCTACGATCTTTCCCGTTTGACCATTTACATAAAAATCAAAACTTTTATTTCGATAAAAATATTTATAAATCCACACAGGCAGCAATGAAAAATCAGCCTTTTCCTGTTCTATTTTTATTTCCTTGTGTATTGTACGAAGAGTTGCATAACCGCCGGTCACCTGGTGCAGCACTTCCTCCGAAAACTTGGAAACCTTATCTTCTGCTCTGGTTTTCAATAGATCGGCCGGCTCATTCACTACCTCGCTTTGATAGCCGGAAAGATATTTTTCCTGGAAATCCTCCAGTTCCTGATACTGATATGGTTCCAGTTTATCCATGATCCCATCCTCCATGGCAATGGACGCATCCACCGGAATCTTCTGAAATTTCATATCCATATTTCTGACGACTGAATAAAAAGAGGTCTCTGTATACTCTGTATCTCCCGCGATCCAGGTTCTGATCTTGGTGCCCTCCCCTTGATAATCACAGTTGGCAGCATAATCATACATCCAGAAAGGAACATAGCTTCCTGTTATCTTTTCTATTTCACCCTCCTGCAGAAAAGAATCCGGTGTAAAAGCACATTTGCCAAACTGCTCTTTTAAAAGCTCCCCGGTTTTTTCACGTCCCAGCATAAAAGGCAGTACCAGATGCGGTCTTTTATCTCCCTGTAATCTTTCCTCGAAGATCAGATAATTACCGCAGTTAGGACACTTTCCGGCACTGGTATACTCTTCCAGTGAAAGTGGCGCACCACAACTGACACAGTTGGTTACCGAATCATCCTCCACCACTTTTTCGCTGTTAATCCCTTCACAATGCGGACAGTACATCCCCTTATGTTCCGGGCTGTAAATCATATTACCGCCACAATTATTGCATCTGAAAATCATATTGATCTCCCTTCATCTGCTCCAACACCAGTTCCGCGTTTTCCGATTGGCAAAACATTCGAACAGAAACGGTTAGTCCAATTTCTGTTGGATGATATGCTTTCCAGAACTCTCTTTTTTCTTCTGTAAAAGAAATATCTTCTCTTTTGGGAGCCATCATACAGGCTGCATGTTCCAACGCAGGCTCCCCATTTTCCTGTAACGCTGCCAGTCTGTATTCATCTACCAGACGATTCAGCGCACGACAATGTTTTTTCGCATTCTCATAATCGTTTTCCAAAAGCTGACTCATGCCATACGCTTCCAGCTCATGCTCGCAGGTTGTAATAATCTGCATGGCAAGTTTTAAATCTCCATTGATATCCGAAGCCTCCATCAGCAGATCCGGTCTTTTGGCAATATGCTCCTGGCAAAGTCTTCTGGCTCCATTTATATCCCTTGCAGCAAACCGCTCTGACAGCATAAGGCACAACTGCCTGGTTTCTGCTTTTTCACCAATCATTCCTACCATACATTCTTTTACATGAAGCCGTTTTACCTTCACCCATACAGTCAGTAAAAACTCAGATAAAAAACCGTATACCCTTCTTCCATAACCATCATATTTAGAAGGATCAATTCGTTTTTCCGTTTCCTTTAATAATGGAAATAAAAAACTGCAATAGGCCTGAAAAACTTCTCTCCTGCAGATCATCATATTCCCGAAATATGTATGATTTTCATGAACCAGATTATGGAAGGTCTGCCAATAATCCGGTTCCATTTCCCTGACAACCTGTTCCAGTACATCCAGATCCTTCCTATTATGATTTGCTCCAAAGCCTTCATAATAAGATTTTCTAAGAGTAAGACACTTGGGGAGCAGTATATCGTATTGCTGTAAAAGTCTCTCGCATTCTCTCCCCGTCAAAAGTCTGTTTTCATCATTTAGCAAAAATCGTCTATAATGACAGATTCCGATAATATCTGCCGGGCTGTTTTTCCATGCCCAGTATACCCCGGTCAGTTCCGCATAATATGGGTTCTGATCCGAAATATTCTCTCCCGTATGATCCCCTTTAAATCCCAGATCCTTTGACAAAGCCCTGCCTACATGAAGAGGCTGGTATATGGGATCTTTTGGTGGTTCAAATATTTTATGTGTCATACAGAATATGGTTACATTCATCATTAAAAGCCGCCCCTGTCATCCCATGCGTCACGGACATCATCATCACGATCCCACGCATCCCGGTCTGTGTCATCTCGATCCCATGCGTCTCGATCCAGATCATCTCGATCCCATGCATCTTGATCTGTATCATCCGCCCATGCTGCACGGCTTATTCCAGGACGTCTCACTACAACATCCGGTTCGTTATCTTCCCGTCTCCATGATGAAAAATCATCATCTTCGTCCTCCCCTTCAGCTGCCAGTCTTTCTCTTTCCTCTTTTTCTGCCATCAGGTGCTGATGCAGTTCTACCATATTAGCGACACGTTTCCGCACTGCCTCCGGTTCAAAGGGTTTGCTGATCATATCCCTGATCCCCAGATTAATACCTCTGAGCAGATTTTCCTCTGTACTCTCCATAGTGATAAAAACCACCGGTATCTCATCTACTACACCCATCTCGTGAAGATGCTCCAGTGTTTCCATTCCATTCATCACAGGCATGACGATATCCAGTAGAATAACAGCCAATTCATCTCTGTATTTTCGTACCATACCCAGTGCATCACTTCCATTTACTGCTTCTACAATATAATAGTCATCAGCCAGTATTTTTCGTAACAGCATACGGTTTAAGTCTTTGTCTTCCACCACCAGTATGGTCTGTCGCTCTTTACTCATAAACTTTTTCTTTTTATATTCATACAGCTTCAGCATATTTTTAACACGATCCAATATCATATCCGGTTCAAATGGTTTTGAAATAATGTCGGTCACATCATATCTGTAAGCTTTTAATATGTTTTCTTTTGAACAGTCTGCGGAAATAATAATCACAGGAAGAAGATCCAGCTGATCCGTTTTCTGCATTTCCTCCAGAAAACGAAAACCATCCATATAGGGCATAATCAGATCCAGCAAAACCAAATCCACATAATCCTTTTCCATACAACGGATTGCTTCAATACCATTTCCCGCTTCCAGCACAATATAGCCGTCTGTTACCAATATTCTCTTTAACACAATCCGGTTAAGTTCATCGTCATCCACTACCAGGATTCTTTTCCGTCTGTCCATTGCTTCACTCCATTATATGCATATACTGTCTATTCAGCTATTGCATTGTATATTACAGATTTGTTTTCTGCTTTCTCAAAGAACATATTGTTTCCACATTTGCTGTCCACGGGAACTGATCCACACAGGTTACACGTTCTACCCGGTACCCCTGTTCCAGAAAAGCTTCCAGATCTCTTGCCAGACTGGTTGGCTTACAGGAAATATACACCAGATGTTCTACTCCATATGCCAGAATCTTTGTCAGCGCCTTCGGATGAATACCATCCCTTGGCGGATCCAGGATGATCATATCCGGTTTTTCCGTAATAGAGTCCAATACCTTTAATACATCACCGGCAATAAATTCACAGTTATCAAGTCCGTTCAAACGAGCATTTTCTTTAGCTGCGTCCACTGCTTCTTCCACAATCTCCACACCAATTACCTTACCGGCAACGGGTGCCATCAGCTGTGCAATTGTACCTGTGCCACTATAAAGATCATATACTGTTTTATCTTTTCCGCCCAGTGATCCTATATAATCTCTGGCTGTCTGATACAATACCTCCGCGCCATAGGAATTTGTCTGAAAGAAAGAAAACTGGGAAATCTTGAACTGAAGGCCTAAAAGTTCTTCTACAAAATAATCCCTGCCCGATAATAGAATTGTTTCATCGCTTTGTACAATATCCGCAACAGAATCATTTATGGTATGTAAAACACCCGTAATCCTTCCATCCAGAGAAAGTGCTTCCAGTTTGTCTTTCCAGGCTTCTAACAAAGTACTCTCTTCCTGTCCCACAAAGCCGTCAGTCTGTGTGGTTGTAATCAGCGCAATTAGGATTTCCCCGGTCTTTGCCGCTTTTCTCACCAGTAAATGACGCAGATAACCTTCCTGTTTCATCCGATGGTAAAACGGGATCTGTCTTTCACGAAAGAAGTCCAGTGTACACTGTAAAATATTACGATAGTCGGCATCCACTATCCTGCAATTACTGACTGTAACTACATCATAGAAGCTGCCCCTTTTATGCATGCCCAGAGAAAGCGGACCATCTTTATATTCATCCCCAAAGGAAAATTCCATTTTATTCCGGTAACCATAGATACATGGACTCGGTTTAATCTCTTCAAACTTCCAGTCTGGCTGTACCGGTTTCAGTACAGCATCCAGGAGTTTTCGTACCTGCTCCTGCTTGATAGCAGTCTGCTCCTCATAAGGAAGTGAAATATAGGTACAGCCGCCACATATACCAAAATGTGGACAGCTGTCTTTTTGCTCTGTCGGAGAAGGCTCTAATATCTCTAAAAGTCTTCCTTCCGCTTTTCCCTTGCGTACTTTATTGATTCGAAAGGATACCTTCTGTCCCGGCAACGCATTCTTTACCACACAGGTTCCCTCTTCACTTTTCACAATTCCTTTATTTGGAAAATCCATGCGTTCTACATAGCCTTCACCGGTTTGTCCTTTTTTCATCCATTCCTCCATAACAGGTCTTTCTACACAAGAAAAGGGCATACAAATGGTATACCCTTTCATGTAAACAAATTATTGATAATACATATAGCCTAGGCCATATAATCCAGGGACCTATTCTTCAGGTACATCCTCTTTTTCATCTGTGATATCGGTTTCATCTTCGTCTTCGAAAAACTCATCATCAAAGTCGTCGTCAAAATCGTCGTCGAAATCTTCCAGATAATCGGGGGTAAAATAGCGATAAACTGCATATGCAATTCCCGCAATTGCTGCAATTGCCCCAATAATAGCCAGCACCCACACAATCATAGTGGCAGCATTATCAGCATTCTTCTCGTCATCCTTTTTACGGAATAAGCCAAGTAATTCATTGCATTTTTCTAATACTTCATCTAATTTGTTGCTCATAAGCCACCTTCCCTTTCCTTCTCGTTTCTTTATAAAATATATTATAAATAGTATACATCTTTCTATGTTTTTTTACTACAGCTTTTTCAATTTTGCAAAGGCTGCATATAAAATTTTCTGTCCGGCTGTATCAAAGACAACTGTTACCTGATAATCCCTTGCACCCTTCTCTAATGCAGTAACTGTTCCCTCTCCAAATTTTACATGACTTACCCTGTCTCCCACATCATAGGAAGGTTTGGATGCATCCGTAGGCAATCCCTTGGAAATCCCCTGCAAACTGCCCATGGTAAAAGGCTTTACCTCTCCCGGTGTAGTCTTTGGTCTTACCACGGCCTTCGGTCTGTTTCCCAAAGAAGATGATGCAGTAAAATGAAAATCCGTTCCGCTGCCATAAGGTTTCTCCAGAAATCTGCTACGGCTTCTCGCATCTTCCGGATACTCATCGCCTTCATAATGTCTGGGCTTTGGCAGCCTGTTGTCCATAAGCGTTTCCGGAATCTCTTTTACGAAACGGCTTACCGGATTATACTGTGTCTCTCCATGAAGCATTCTGGATTTAGCGCAGGATACTGTCAATTCCTCTTTGGCTCTGGTGATACCAACATAAGCCAGTCTTCGTTCCTCTTCGATTTCTGTGGGATCATCGGCAGTAATGGTCATATAGCTTGGGAAGATGCCATCCTCTAAGCCTGCCAGATACACAACCGGAAATTCCAGTCCCTTGGCACTGTGCAGCGTCATAAGAAGCACTTTATTATCGTCCTCTTTTACCCGGTCAATATCAGCTACCAGCGCTACTTCCTCTAAGAATCCGCTCAGAGTAGGAGGTTCCATTCCCTCTTCATATGCAGCCTCTTCATATGCTGTGATCTTGCTGATCAATTCCTGAATATTCTCCAGACGATCCTCTGCATCTTCTTCATCAGAAGCATCCAACTCTTTTTCATAACCGGTGGTTTCCAGGATATCTTCCATCAGATCCTTTAATCCATAAGCACCCAGTTTACTGCGAAATACCTGAATCATAGAAACAAAAGGTGTAAGCTTTCCCGCACTCTTACCAATAGTCATAATCTGGTCAGCTTCACAAAGGGCATCGTAAAAGCTGATATTACGCTCATCTGCATAATCCTGTACTCTGGCAATGGTAGTTGCTCCAATACCTCTTTTGGGTACGTTGATGATACGTTTTACTGCCACATCATCTCTTCCATTATCAATCGTCTTTAAGAAAGCCAGCATATCCTTGATCTCACGGCGTCCATAGAAATTCTGTCCGCCAACTACATCATAGGGGATGCCCTTTATAACAAAGCTTTCCTCTAACATTCTGGCCTGCGCATTGGTACGGTATAAAATGGCGCAGTCACCATATTCCCGTTCCCCTTTTCTGACTTTATCCGCAATATCGTAAACAATATATTCCGCTTCTTCCTTGGCTGTATCAAACTGTCTGAAATGAATCCTGTCCCCGGCACCTTTATCCGTCCAGAGAGCCTTATCTTTTCTGCCTGCATTATGCTTGATGACAGCATTGGCAGCATCTAATATGCTCTGGGTAGAACGATAATTCTGTTCCAGTTTAATTACACATGCTTCCGGATAATGATCTTCAAAATCCAGGATATTCCGGATATTAGCCCCTCGGAATTTATAAATGGACTGATCATCATCACCGACCACGCATAGATTACGGTATTTGTCTGCCAGCAGACGGATCAGTTCAAACTGTGCCGTATTAGTATCCTGATACTCATCCACCATAATATAACGGAATCGATTCTGATAATACTGCAACACCTCTTCATCACTTTTGAATAACTCTACCGTATTACAGATCAGATCATCAAAATCCATGGCATTGTTTTTCTTTAAGGTATCCTGATACATCTGGTAAACCTGGGCGATTTTCTGTTTTGCATAATCCCCCGCTGCCCGCATACGATACTCTGTCGGAGAAAGAATTGAATCTTTTGCTGATGATATGGCTGAGATCATACTTCTTTCTTTAAACTGTTTGGTATCTAACTGAAGTCTTTTGAGAACATCCTTTATCACAGTTTTCTGATCATCACTGTCATAGATTGTGAAATTGTTATCATATCCTATTCTGTCACTATAGCGTCTGAGTATCCTCACACAGGTAGAATGAAAAGTAGAAACCCAGATACTCTCTGAACCAAATCCTACGATCTGATCCACTCGTTCTCTCATCTCGCCTGCTGCTTTGTTCGTGAAAGTAATCGCCATGATATTCCAGGGATTTACATCCTGTTCCTCAATCAGATAAGCAATTCTGTGTGTCAGGACTCTGGTCTTACCAGAACCGGCACCAGCCAGGATCAATACCGGTCCATCGGTCTGGTATACTGCCTGCTTTTGTTTTTCATTTAATGTATCGTATTTACCCATGTTATCACTTTCTATATCAGTTTTTGTCCGCAATTACTACAGAAATTCGACCCATTTGTTGCAGTTCCGCAGTTTGGACAGAATTTCGGTATTGTTCCGTTACCGCCCACGGTCTGTGTTCCCTGTGCAGCTCCTGTTTGTGCAACACCTGCCTGATTTTCCGGCTTCATCTGATTTACCATCTGCTGTCCCAGTGCCATACCCATCTGCAGAGAAACCATGTCTCCTGCCACGGAAGACTTGCCATTTCCACCTGCCACACCGGACATGGAATCTGCCGCCGCCATCTGCTGATAACGCCCAACATCTCCCACCATTGCCTGTGCAGCCGCTTTTTCCTGCATCTTCTTGATCTCTTCCGGATAGGAAAAGCTCTCAATGTTAAAATCTGTAACAGCAATACCAATCTTGCGCATTTCCATATCCAGATCCGAACGAATGCCTGCTGCAATAGTTCTGGCATCTGCCTGCAGATTGAAAATATCTCTGCCTTCCTTACCAATCCAACTCATTAAAAGCTGATCCAGACTGGCAATAATACGTTCTTTTACATTTTCTACACCATACTCGGTCTGGATACCTGCCATTTTCTCTATCAAAACGTCATGTTCTGCTATCTTACATGCAAATGTACCAAACGCACGTACCGGCATACCACCCGGAAGTCCTGCTGCCGGCAGATTAATCGCATTCTTCGTACCCCATTTTACCAGCTGTTCCTTGGTATTGATAAACATAACTTCTGCTCTGAGAGGTGTATTAAAACCAAAAGTAAAGCTTTTCAGTGTGGACAGAAAAGGAATGATCTGGGATTCCACATCATATTCTCCCTCATCCTCAAAAATACCTTCCACACGACCGTTATACATGAATATTGCGTCCTGCCCCATACGGATGATCAGTTTAGAACCTTTCTTGATCTCAGCATTTGGCCACTTCCAGAACAGGATACCTTCTTTGTTTTCATTCCACTCAACAACATTTAATAATTGCTTAGAGAATAATCCCATATTATTTATCTCCCATTTCAGCCTTTAAAGCTGCCAATTCATCGTCTAAATTATCCATTTTATCTTCTGTATCATATTTCTTTGCCAGCGCTTCAACAGTGTCCGGTTCTTCACTCTTATTCAGTTCTGCCATAGAATCAGCTTCATCCAGCATTTTATTAACTTTTTCTTCCATACGGTCAAAAGCTGCTATGTTGCTGCCGGCATTTTCCATTCCACTGCCTAATTTATTCAGCTTCTGCTGTGTCTCTGCTACTTTTACCTTAGCCTGCAGCATATCTTTTCTGGACTTTAATTCTGCAATCTGACCCTCCAGTTTTTCATGCATTTCGCGCATTTTAGTAGCATTTTCACCAGACATAGTTACATTTTTCTGTAATACTTCCTGCTTTTTAGTCAGTTCTGCTCTCTTTGCCAAGAACTGCTTTGCTTCACCGTCATTACCGGCTGCAACAGCCTTCTTTGCATATTCTGTCATCTTTTCAATTTCAGAGTTACATTCGTCTAATTTTCTCTTTGCAGCTTTTTCATCTGCCATAACACTGGCGGTTTCTGCCTTTACCTTAGCCAGATCGTCTTCCAGTTCTCTTAAGTACTGATCGATCATCTTATCCGGATCTTCACATTTATCCAGTAATGCATTAATGTTTGAAGCCATAACGTCCTTAAATCTTGATATAATTCCCATTTTTATTTTCCTCCTTAAGGCGGCTGTATATTTTTCCGCGTATTTTTTTATTATATATGATTTTATATTTTATGTCGAGAAATAGTCTG
>JAQUUX010000091.1 GCA_028693705.1 Lachnospiraceae bacterium
CACTAAAAAATCATATTTGGGGATTGTAAGAGGAAAACAAAACGAATAAAATAAAGACAGTCGAAAAATCTGAAACACATCAGGGCAAGTCTGTCTATTTAATTCCTACAATAAACTTACACTATCGTATATCACATCAATACGGGACATTTATACAAATAAATGGTATAATATTCGTAATGCGTTATTTGATAATTTTTATGGAAAGAATAATAACAAAAGAATCTGGAGTGGCTTATGAAATTAAACCTTGAGAAAAAATATATACTATGGGGATTTACCTGTTTTTTTGTTTTCGTATCATGTTTGTGTTTTTATTATCTGATGTTTCATGGAGGCAATCTGATCGATGGAATACGCAGTGTAGTTAAAACAGCAATGCCGATCATTGAAGGATTACTGATTGCTTATTTGATTACGCCGATCATGAATTATATGGAATCCAAGATTATTATTCCTTTTTTTCAGGCAATTAATATTAAAATCACCCCTAAAAACAAAGGAAAAATAAGAGCCGTTTCTATTGTTGTTACTTTTACCATAGTAATTGTATTTATTTATAACATATTATATTTGGTTATTCCGCAGACAATCGCCAGTGTTCAAAGCATCATTAATCAGTTACCGGCATACAAGACAAACTTACAAAATTTTGTGAATAAACTTACAGAAAATGATCCAACCTTACAGCAGGCTACAAATAATCTGATTAATACCGGAACTGTACAGTTATACTCTTTTTATGAAAAATATCTTACTTTTGACGGCATCAGTGATCTTGTAAACAGCAAACTGTTTCAATCCATGTTAATGAATATTGTAAGTTTTCTTCTGGGAATATGGCATTTTATTATTGGTTTCGTTATTTCTATTTATGTATTATTCAGCAAAGAAACCTTTGCCTCCCAGGGAAAAAAGATTGCTTACGCTTTCTTTACAGAGACCAATGCAAATCGAATTATTTCCGATTTTCGTTTTATTAACAATACCTTTGGCGGTTTTATCACAGGAAAACTTGTAGATTCGTTAATTATCGGTATCTTATGTTTTATCGGTACATCTATCATGAAGATGCCATATGCAATACTGGTTAGTGTTATCATCGGTATTACCAATGTTATTCCATTCTTTGGACCTTATTTTGGTGCAGTACCCTGTGCCTTGCTGATATTTGTGGAAGACCCTGTGAAATGTATTTATTTCTTAATCTTCCTGCTGATTTTGCAACAGTTTGATGGTAATATTCTTGGCCCGAAAATTCTTGGAAATTCAACCGGATTACCGAGTTTTTGGATTATTTTTTCTATTACGTTATTTGGCGGTATCTGGGGTGTGGCAGGAATGTTCTTTGGGGTTCCTATTTTTGCAGTTATTTATACTTCCTTTAAGCGCATGATTAACCAGCTTTTAAAGGAAAGAAAGCTGCCTGAAGACACTACGAAATACAAGCCGGTTAAGAAAATAAAACACAGTCAGTTTATTGACCTGCCGAAAGAAGAAACAACAGCCATCAGTTATTTGCTAAGACAGGAAGAATTGGCTGCAGGTCTTGATAATGATATTGTAAAAGATGGTTCAGCTGTTGAAGGAAACGAGATAGAAGAAGAGAATACTTCCTCCATTCTTGCTTTTATTAATGGCATAACATCAATGCTAAAAAATGCTGCTAAAAATGAAACACAAGAAATTGATACTGAAAAAGAATTGCCTAAAGAGAAAAAAGAAGAAATGAACGAAGATAAATCTAAAGATAGTAAATAATCAAAAATATACCATTTTTGTTAAAACATTAACAAACATGGATAAGTAATACAAATGAACACATGAGGAGTTTTTTAATATGAAGTTTGTAATACAACGTGTAACCCAGGCATCTGTGACTGTTGATCAGGAAGTAATTGGTAAGATTCAAAAGGGTTATCTGGTTTTAATTGGTGTTGGTGAGAACGATGACGAACGCATTGCTGATGCTATGGTTAAGAAAATGATTGGTTTGCGTATCTTTGATGATGAAAACGGCAAAACAAATCTGGACTTGCATACAGTTGATGGACAGTTGCTTTTGATTTCTCAATTCACATTGTATGCTGATTGTAAGAAAGGAAATCGACCATCCTTTGTGCATGCCGGTTCTCCTGACCGCGCAAATCAGCTATATGAATATATTATTGAAAAATGTAAGGAACAGGTTCCAATTGTACAGCACGGATCCTTTGGTGCAGATATGAAGGTATCCTTGTTAAATGATGGACCTTTTACCATTGTATTGGATTCCAATGATATTACAATTGCATGATAAACTACATATTATTCATATTGTTATTTCTATTACCAACTATTCGTTAAACAAGGCTTTTGCGAATAGTTATATATAACAAGTAACACAAAAGATTTCAAAATAATGCCGGCGCATACGAGTTGTGCCGGCATTTGATAACTGAATATTTTATTTAGTTTTGTTTTTCAAAATCTTCAACGAACTGTGCCAACAGATCAACTGTACCATCAACACCCAAAACACTGCTGTTAATCGTCATATCGTAGCTGTCTGCGCGTCCCCATTTTTTGGAGCTGTAGTAATTATAGTAACTTTGACGCTGTTTATCTGTTTTAATCATTAGATCCTTAGCTTTTGCTTCATCTAGCTGATGCCGTTCCATGATACGTTTGATTTTCATGTCTTCACGGCCATGTACAAATACTTTTAAACAGTTCTTGTATTCATCAAGCGCATAATCAGCACAACGGCCAACGATAACGCAGGCTCCTTCATCAGCAATTTTTTTGATGGTATCAAACTGTGCCAGGAAAACCTTATGGCTGATTGGCATATCAACAAAAGCTGAAGCATTGTAGCCAAATGAGTAGGTATCCATTACCAGATTGTAAAGAAATGAATTGGTTGGTCTCTCATCATGGTTTTTGATCATCTCTTCACAAAAACCGCTTTCCTGTGCTGCTCTTGTTAAAAGCTCCTTATCATAATACGGAATATCAAAGCGTTCTGCTAATTTTTTTCCTATTTCTCTACCGCCGGAACCAAACTGACGGCCAATCGTAATAACTGTTTTCATATAAGCACCTCCTGTAAAATCCCCTTTTATATTTTAATATATCCTTATTAATGAGATTATCTTTAAATAAATTATAATCTATTATCTGAATATTTTCAATAAAAGAAAAACTTGTTCTTATTCTGGAAGCTTATCTAGTAATTGTTGAAAATAAGCTGGCAACTCTGTATCAAATTCCATATAATCCCCAGTTCGTGGATGTACAAAGCCAATGATCTTTGCATGAAGACACTGCCCCTGCAACCCTGCTGAAGGCTTTTTGACCCCTCCGTGGGAATAAGTCTCATCTCCCAGTAAAGGATGCCCTATTGAGGCCATATGGACCCTTATTTGATGTGTTCGACCTGTTTCCAACTGACATTCCACATATGTATAGCCTTTGAAACGTTTTAAAACACGATAATGGGTAATTGCATCTTTTCCCTGGGGATTTACCGCCATTTGCTTTCTGTCTTTTGGATCACGACCAATAGGCTTGTCGATAGTACCTTCATCTTCCTTTAATACACCGCACACAATGGCATGATATTTTCTTGTAATGGAATGCTCCTTCAGCTGTGCTGCAATTGCATTATGTGATATATCATTTTTACAGATAATAAGAGAACCGGTAGTGTCCATGTCAATCCTGTGAACGATACCGGGACGCATAACCCCATTAATCCCGGACAAATTACCTTTGCAGTGAAACATGACTGCATTAACCACAGTACCATTATAATGCCCTGCGGCAGGGTGTACCACCATTCCCTTGGGCTTATTAATAATCAAGATATCTGCATCTTCATAAACAATATCTAAAGGAATGTCTTCCGCTTCAATTTCAGGTTCCACAGCATCAGGCAAAGTGAAGGTTACTTCATCGTCATACTTGACACGATAATTGGATTTCACAGGCTTTTCATTGACAAAAACCTCATTAGATTTCAAAAGCTTTTGTATAAATGAACGTGATAAAGAATCGATAAGCTGACTTACACACTTATCGATTCTTTCATCTTCCATATCTTCAGTTATGGTAAATTTGAATGCATTATCCATTAGTCAATCTCACGAAATTTCTTCTGCTTGATATTTAAGAAAGTAAGATCTTCTTCCTTATACTTGAACAGAAAACATATAACCAGCAATATTGTTGAAACTGTTACATAAATGTCTGCCACATTAAAAATCGGGAAATTAATACATACCACATATATGAAATCTACAACATAATCAAGTCTGATTCTGTCAATCATATTTCCAATTGCACCACTGGCGATCATTACAAGTAACAGATGAAGAATACGATACTTCATGTGATCCGGTACTTTTACTAAAATATAAACAATCATTACCAGTATAACGGATGCCACCAGAATAAAGAAAAATTTCTGGTTCTGCAGCATGCCAAAAGCAGCTCCTTTATTCTCCAGATATTTAAGTTCTAAAATTTCCGGAATAATGGAAAAAGCTTCCTGTTCCTTTAATTTCAAGACAGCATAATATTTTGTCAGCTGATCCAGTACGATCAAAATGATCAGTGCAAAAAAATCAAAAAACAACCAACCTTTTTTGTTTCTGGACATCTTAAAAGTCTCCTTCCGCATAAATCTCCTGTACAGCGGAAAGTATTTCTTCATCCGTTACAGACATATCTATAAAGGCATCTCCCAGCTTGTGTAACAGGATAAATTTAATATTACCATTCTGCATTTTTTTATCAGATTTTGTTAATTTTACAATGTCTTCAGGTATAATATCTTCCACACTAATTGGCAGACCAAACGGAACAAACATGTCTCTGATCTCATAATAATCTTCCATTTCCAGATAACCTTTCTGCCATGAAATGAAAGCAGCCGCTACACAGCCAAGTGCTACGCATTCACCATGAAACATCTGAAAGTTTTTTTCTTTTTCTATGGCATGACCAATGGTATGACCATAGTTTAATAATGCTCTTTCACCCTGTTCGGTAGGGTCAATTTCCACAACACTTTTCTTTATGCTGCAGCTGTGCATAATCATTTCCTGTAAAACAGTAATGTCTCTGTCATTAATTTCATACATATGATCGATTAACCAGCTGTAATATTTGGCATCTTTAATCAGTCCATGTTTCATGACTTCCGCGAACCCTGACGCAAACTGTCTGCCATCCAGGCTTTTTAAGGTAAACATATTCATATAGACCAGTTTAGGCATATAGAAAGCGCCAACCATATTCTTATAGCCATCAAAATCCACACCTGTTTTACCGCCGATACTACTGTCACATTGGGATAATAGAGTTGTCGGAATCTGCATAAAATCAACACCTCGTAAATAGGTTGCAGCGGCATAGCCTGTCATATCACCTACGACACCGCCCCCTAAGGCAACCAGCAGATCTTTTCGATCAAATTTATTTTCAATCAGAAAAGTGTACATTTTCTTAATCACATCCAGGGTTTTATTCTCTTCTCCGGCAGTAAAAGTGAAAATTACCGTTTGTTTACTATGTGCCTCAAAAATAGCCTTAACTTCATCGGCATATAATTTTTCTACATTTGAATCCGTTATAATGCAAACTTTACGTTTTTCGGTATGAAGAACCTCTGTAGCCAGTTCTTTTTCTAAATCATTAAAAGAACCGGAAAACACAATATCATAACAAGGTTTTTCATGATAGTTGATTGTCATGCGATTGGACATATTTTTCTCCATTCTTGCAAAAAACTTCCCGCCATTACAGCAGGAAGTCATTTCATACTCATAAATGCAATAAATCAATTCTAGCCGTGCATTGACTGTACATCAAAGGAATCAGATAACAGTTCCTGGAAATCGCCGGAAATATCAACGCTTGGCGGTGTAATAATAAAAATATAATGAGAAATCTTCTGCAGATTTCCACTGATTGCAAAAGTCGATCCGGATGTAAAATCAATAATACGCTGGGCAATATCTACATCAAGCCCTTCCATATTCAAAACAACCGTACGATTCGATAAAAGCGTTTCCGTTATCTCACGAGCATCTTCTACAGTGGTTGGTTTGATCACACAAACTTCCATTCCTGTACCGTTTAATTTACTGATCTTCTTAGATGGAGAAGCCTTAGGTGCTGCTCCTTTTCTGGATGGCTTATCATCTTCGTCTTCCATAACCTTTTTCATCGGAACAGGTTTTTTGACCGGTTCTGCTTCATAACCATCATCACCATAATCATCTTCCTCATCATAGTAATCATCGTCTTCGCCGTTAAGCTTCATATAGTTGAGGAATTTATCCATTACACCCATGTTATCACTGCTCTCCTTGTCCCTGAATAGAATAGTTTCTGGCACCAAAGATTCCGGTACCGACCCTGACACAGGTTGCACCTTCTTCGACGGCAACCTCAAAATCCCCGGACATTCCCATTGAAAGTATATTTATATTAGTATTATCAATGTTTTTTTGCATTATGTCAACATATAATTGCTTTAAAACAGCAAAATATTGTCTGTTTCCTTCCGGATTTACTACATATGGTGCTACGGACATAAATCCTCTGATACATAAATTGGGAAGACCGGCAATTTCAGTTACAAGTTCTGTTGCTTCTTTGGTTGTTGTTCCAAACTTGGAACTTTCGGAAGCAATATTAATTTCTACCAGAATATTAGAAATAACATTCCTTTTTACGGATTCTTTGCTGATTTCCTTTGCGAGCTTTAGTGAATCCACGCTATGGATCAAATATACACGACCGACAATATACTTTACTTTATTGGTCTGTAAATGTCCGATCATATGCCATCTGATATCGCCAGGCATCTTGTCCATTTTATCAACAAGTTCCTGTACCTTGTTTTCCCCAAAATCTCTGCACCCATAGTCGTAGGCAGCCTGTAACATGGAAAGTGGTTTTGTTTTACTCACTGCAATCAGAGTAACCTCTCCGGGATCTCTTCCACTTTTCTTACAGGCGAGATCTATTCTGTTTCTGACAGCATGAAGATTAGCCGAGATTTCAATTCCACTAAGTTCGATCTCTTCCGTTCCCTGAACCTTATCCATAACAGTTCTCCCTTCCTTAAACACTCTGTTTAATCATAAATGAAATCATTTTCATTTACAGTGGTTGCGTCCAAAACAATATAATCATAAACATTCAATCCATAATTTGTATTGGATTCTACAATAGCATATTCATCATTCTGGTACAAAATATGAATCTGTTTAAAATCGGCATATCCTTTATTAATATTATAGACACCAATCAGACTTCCACGTTTACTGATCGTATAAGTTTCTGTGGAATCTGCCATTAGCAGAACATCACCAATCCTGAGAACAGAGTCATCCAGATAATATTCACTTGTATCCTTGTCCAAATTATAAACATCTACATCCAGATATTCCACACTGCTTGATCCATCTTCCAGATAGGTCTGACGCATAATCTGGCAGCCGTTATTTCCTGCTTCATCAATGAATTTATCCGGTACCAGGAAGAATTCTTTGTTTACAATTGAGGAATTAGGTAATTTCAGACCAGTCTCATCTTCTAAGCTTAATTCAATCTCTAAAAAACGATCAGTGCAAAAAGTAATCATGGAATTAGTAAAGGAAAGCTCACAAAAAATAGCATCTTCACTCTGTCTGTAAATCGTAACCTTTCCGGTGACTGTATCCTGGTTTTTCAGGAATTTGACATTAACATATTCAGCCTCTTCCAGTTCATTTGCTTTTTCTTCATTCACCTGTATTACAATAGACCAGTCTTCACTTGTGCACTGCTTATAAACCGGATTACCGGTTTCAACCAGATCATTATTAGCCAACTGAGTCTTTGTATAGTTTTCTCTATTGAAGCTTTCAGCCGTAATCTGATCTGCTGTTGTATTTTCAAAGCCATCCACAGAATAAACCACAATTCCGGGATTTGCAGCATAACAGAAATTAACCAGCTCGCCATTCCCCGAATTATTCAGATCACTGATCCCCTGCATGATACTGTTGTTTGCAAGCTTTAATACCGTAGTTTGCAGACTATATTTAAAATCATATACTGAATTAAACTGGGTATCCTGGAAGGTTGACGCAAAATTCACAATATCACTTTTAACAGCAGACAAATCTGCATCCGTCATCGAGTTTTCACCATAATCACCGGAATCAATATAGTCTGAAAGTCTGCCGGATTCATCCACAGTATAGACAAGATTTCCTACGGCAACCTTCTGACCTTCTCTGGCATAGAAATTAACATAACCGGAGTAATCTACCGGGACAACGGACTCTTCCCTTAGCGCTATTGCTTCAAACACATTATCGGCAGATAAAGAACCCGTCTTAACCTGATATCCGACAATATGCTTACTGTTAAAATACATAACGATGCAGATAATAATATACACAAAGATGGTACCAAAAATAATAAGCCCGATATTCAGATTGATTGGTTTTCTATATTTACGAATATTATCATTATTAGCTTTACGTGCCAATACCAGGCCTCCATCCTACGGTTTTTACTTGAAAAAAACCCCGGAAAGCATCCGAGGCTTTTTATCATATAAAAAATTAGCTTAATGTTTCAAGTTATCATTATCTATAAGGAAACAATAATATCCTTTTTTACGGAATCCGGTAATTCTGCTTCATTTTTAGATACACTTAAAATAAAATCTACGTTAAAGTTTTCACTGATTTTTTCTAATTTTGAAATGGTGGTTGACATATCTGCATCCTCAAGACATGCAATTTTCAAGAAACTATCGAAATACATTTGTTGTATGTCATGATCCTGTGAAATGATACCACAGATAAAACCAAGAAATTCATCACAATTTGTAACCATATACTCAGGTACATTAATCAACCTGATCTTATTATTTAATTCATACATATGCTTCGTGCTTTTGTCCAGGTATACAATATTTCCTGCAACAGATTTGATCTCATTATTCACTTTGTCCAGTAAATGTTTTGTCTTACCTTTACCCTTTTCCCCAACAATCATACTAACCATGAAGCAAATCCTCCTGACGTAGATTTTTTAAAAACTTTGTTGATAAATTCATTATAGAGGAATAAAAATAAAAACTCAACCACTATTTTATTGCTTCCAGTAAAGATGTCATGTCTTTATACAGATTCTCAGTGGAGTCAGAGGACATAATAATGGAAATGTACGGATTGCCGGAAGGGTTCCTGCTTAACAGTACAAGACAATGTCCTGCTGCTGCTGTAGTACCGGTTTTTCCACCTATTACATTAACTGATTCAGGAGCAGGATAACTCCCACTTAAGAAACCATTTGTAGAATTGACGGTAATATTCTTTTCTTTACCATCCTTATCGGTATAGACTGTAGTATAAGTAGGCTGAGAAATGATCTCATTAAACAAATCATATTTAATTGCTTCATTAAAGATCAGATACAGATCATATGCAGTCGTATAGTGCTCATCATCAGAAAGGCCATTTGCATTCACAAAATTAGTATTGGTAGCCCCCAGTGCTTTAGCCTCATTATTCATCATCTGTGAAAATCCATCCACAGAGCCGCCGACGCCTTCTGCAATCATAATAGCAGCATCATTTGCTGAATACATTAACAGTATGTGTAACGCCTGATCCAGCGTCATCTGATCACCTTCTTTTATCCCGGCAAGCTGAGCTCCGGATTCGGTGATTTTTACATTAGAAGAGGCGGTAAGTATCTGATCCGTCGTGCCATATTTTAAAGCAACAAGGGCAGTCATAACTTTTGTAAGACTGGCAGGATATACTTTTCCATAAACATTCTGAGCAAAAACAGCCTCTTTGTTGTTCACATTAAATAAAGCTGCGGAGGTTGCATCTGACAGATCAGCAGATTCATCCAAAGAATCAGTAATATTTCCATCAATAACGCAAAGATCCATAGCAAAAGATTCTGCAAGAGTTGAATCATGCAGTTCGCTATTTATATTATAACTACTCACATTCATATCCGCATCAAAGGGCATAGAATACCCTTTTCCGGTGCTTTTCGGATTACTGACAGTCGAAGTAGTTCCCTCTGAAGCAGTATTTCCGCAACCGGCTATCGCAAAACAGAATGTTAGTATGCTTAATCCTAGTGCAATTCTATTTGTACATCTCACGCCACTCTAAATCTCCTCTGTCAAGTGATTTGATTAAAAGTTCCGATGTTGCAAGATTGGTTGCTAATGGAATATTGTGAATATCACATAATTTCACAACATTATTAACATCCGGTTCATGAGACTTGGGCGTTAAAGGATCTCTTAAAAAAATCACAAGATCAATTTCATTATGCTCAATCTGAGCCCCTATCTGTTGTTCACCGCCCAAATG
>JAQUUX010000012.1 GCA_028693705.1 Lachnospiraceae bacterium
TAGCGTAAGCAGCTGCAATCTAAATGGAATGATTTAGTGGCTTTTATACGTGTAAACGGCAATGGAAGGATACACACCCACACCATTGCCGTCTCATTATAAATATTATTTTTTTAGTTGCTAACCTACAGTTTATTTGATAGTTATAAGTAGAAAATTGTCATTGAAATTTATAATAATTGCAAACCATATTCTGCCGCCATATTCTCTATTTCAACCGGCCAAAGGGACGATTGGACTTCTCCAATATGTGCTTTTCGAAGAAAGAACATACAGATTCTGGACTGCCCGATGCCACCACCGATGGTATAAGGCAGTTCTTCTTTTATAATAGCCTTTTGGAAAGGCAGTTCCGCCCTGTCCATACAACCGGACTTTTCGAGCTGATTTAAAAGCGCTTTATTATCTACACGGATGCCCATGGATGAAATTTCCATGGCAATGTCCAGAACCGGATAATAAATGAGAATATCTCCATTTAAGGACCAGTCATCATAATCGGGAGCACGTCCGTCATGTCTTTCACCGGATTCCAGGGTATTACCGATCTGCATGATACAGACAGCACCCTTTGCCTTTGCAATAAAATATTCCCGTTCCTTTGGGGTATTATCAGGGAACATATCCTCTAATTCCTGAGTAGTAATAAAGAAGATTTCACGTGGCAATATTTCTTCAATATATTCATATTGAATCGCCATAAATTTTTCCGTCATACGAAGAGCTTTATAAACTTCTTTTACCACATCCTGAAAGTATGTAAGGGTACGATCCTGCTTACTGATTACTTTTTCCCAATCCCACTGATCAACAAAAATAGAGTGGATATTATCCGTGACTTCGTCTCTACGGATGGCGTTCATATCGGTATATAAACCTTCGCCGACAGAAAAGCCATAACGTTTTAATGCAAGTCTTTTCCATTTAGCCAGAGAATGTACTACTTCAGCCATTCGGCCGTTCTGTTCCAGAATATCAAAAGAAACTGGACGTTCTACACCATTTAGATTATCGTTCAAACCAGAAGTAGGATCAACGAAAAGCGGAGCAGAAACGCGAAGTAAATGCAGCCTTTCGGACAAGTGCTTCTGAAAACAATCTTTCACTGTTTTGATCGCAATCTGGGTATCGTGCAGATTCAGTTCTGACTGGTAACCCTTTGGTATCATCATTTCACCCATTTGTTTTAAAAACCTCTTTTCCTGTATAGTCAATACTACTACTATTTAACCGCGTTTGAGAAGATTATGCAAGACAGAAAGCGAATGCGGTAATGTTATTCGGAACAAATTGACGCATACTTGAGATTGGGATAGACTAAATATATGGAAATAAAGGAACTGGATAATCAGAAAAACGAAATAACAGAAAAACCAAGAATCCGAATATCGGTCAGAGGACTGGTGGAATTTATCTTGAGAAGCGGCGATCTGGACAACAGACATACTGTGGATGCTGAAACAGCCATGGCAGAGGGCAGCAGAGTGCATCGTATGATTCAGAAACGCATGGGATCGGAATATGATGCAGAGGTGCCTTTGCAGTTTATCTGGGAAACAGAGAGATATGCCCTTTCAGTAGAAGGACGTGCAGATGGTATTTTCTATAATCCTAAGGATGAACAAGAGATTACCATTGATGAGATCAAAGGAACTTATAGAGAGTTAAACAGGATAGAACAGCCTGTGGCAGTACATTTGGCGCAGGCTAAATGCTATGCCTATTTTTATGCTGTAGAGCATAGTTTGCCATCGATATCTGTTAGAATGACTTATGTTAATCTGGATACAGAAGAAATACGTTACTTCATAGAAAAATATGATTTCGCGACAATTCATAACTGGTTTGAGGATCTGATTAAGCAGTATCAGAAATGGTCCGATTTTGTATTTTTATGGCGGGAAAACAGACAAAACTCTATTCATGCAATGCCATTTCCCTTTGATTACAGAAAAGGACAAAAGGATCTGGTGTCTTATGTATACCAGACAATTTATCATAAGAAAAAACTATTTATTGAAGCACCTACCGGTGTAGGGAAGACTATTGCCACTATATTTCCGGCACTGAAAGCTATGGGAGAAGATATGGGAAACCGCCTGTTTTATTTGACGGCAAAGACCATTACCAGATCTGTGGCTGAGAATACCTTACAGCTTTTGCGTGAAGGTGGACTTCAATGTAAAAGTGTCGTTTTGACCGCAAAGGACAAAATCTGTTTTCAGGAAGAAACCATATGTAATCCGGATAGTTGCCCTTATGCCAAAGGTCATTTTGATCGGATAAATGAGGCAATGTTTGATCTTTTGACACATATAGATAGCTTTAACCGCGATTCCATAGAAGAATATGCTGAAAAATATAAGGTTTGCCCCTTTGAATTTTGTCTGGATATGAGTTTATTTTCAGATGTTATTATATGCGATTACAATTATGTTTTCGATCCGCATGCTTATTTGAGGCGTTTTTTTGGCGTGAATGCAGGAGCAGCAAAGGGGTCAGCAGGCGACTCTGACTATTTGTTCCTGATTGATGAGGCACATAATCTGGTGGAACGTGGACGGGAAACGTATAGTGCCACATTATATAAAGAAGATTTTCTTACATTAAAAAAAGAAATTAAAGGAAAAAGAAAAACAGAGGCAATTGTTCATCATCTGGATAAATGCAATAAAGAAATGCTGGCTTTGAAAAGAGAGTGTGAGGAAGTTACAGTTATGGAGTCCGCTGGGGCTTTTACTATGGCGGTATCCAGACTGTATTCTGCCATGGAAAAGTATCTGGAGGAAGTTTCGGATTCGGGTAATGCAAGGAGTAACAAGCTTAGTATTGAGGATATGAACAGAGACAATGACCAAGAAGCTGACAGAGGTAATGACAAGAGTGTCAGGGAATTAATCTTGGACTTTTACTTTGAAATATCCCATTTTTTAGATATTTCAGAAAGAGTTGATGACAATTATGTCATTTATTCTGAGATGGAATCAGGTGGCCGTTTTAAACTAAAACTGTTCTGCGTAAATCCTTCCGGAAACCTTTTAGAGAATATGCAAAAGGCTAGAAGTACGATACTTTTCTCTGCCACACTGTTACCTATTCAATATTACAAAAAGCTGCTGGGGGGAGATTCGGAGGATTATGAAGTTTATGCTGAATCTGTTTTCAAACCGGAACAGCAGGCCTTGCTGATAGCCAGAGATGTGACCAGTAAGTACACCAGGAGGAGTGAGACCGAGTATTACCGGATTGCCAGGTATATCCATGAGATTACGGATAAAAAACAGGGGAATTATATGATCTTCTTTCCATCCTATCAGTTTATGAATCGGGTTTATGAGGTGTATCAGCATTATTTTGAAGATACAGAAAGAGAAGATTGCATTCTGCAAAATGATCATATGAGAGAAGCAGAAAGAGAAGAGTTTCTGAATCATTTTACTGGAAATAAGGATCTGGACTTACAGGGAATGATTGGAATGGAGATTACCATGGAGGAAGAACGTTCGCTTTTAGGTTTTTGCGTTCTGGGGGGGATCTTTAGTGAAGGAATTGATCTGAAAAATGACAGTCTGATAGGGGTTCTCATCGTGGGAACGGGATTGCCGTTGGTATGTCACGAGAGAGAGATACTGAAGGCGTATTTTGATCAGGAAGGAAATGGATTTGCCTATGCGTATCGATATCCCGGTATGAATAAAGTTTTGCAGGCAGCGGGGCGGGTTATTCGTACAGTGGAAGACTTGGGCATTGTTGCATTGTTGGATGAGAGGTTTCTCAATGGCGAATACAGGCGTTTGTTTCCGAGGGAGTGGAAACAGCTGCAAATCGTGGATCAGGATAGTATCGGAAACAGGGTGGAAGCATTTTGGAATAAGAATGCATAAGAAAAAAGAGCCTTGATACGAAGAAAAGATGTTGAATTTATTCTTTTAGCAGGCGTGAAATTTCTTCTTTGTAGGGGGCAATTTTTTTGTCGGGATCTTCTACTGATGGAATCCAGGGTGTTTCCAGAATTTTGGGAACACAGGATAACTCGGGCAGATGCACAATTTCATGAAGTGCTCTAAAACCAATATAGCCATCGCCAATATTGGCATGACGATCCTTGGCAGCGCCTTGTGGATTTTTACTGTCATTTACATGAACGGCAGCTATTTTATCCAGACCAAACAACCGGTCAATTTTTGTCAAGATACCATGAAAATCATGGGTCACATCATATCCGGCATCATGCAGATGACAGGTATCCAGACAAAGTCGGAGCCTGTCATTTTTATGTACTCCATCAAAAATAGCGGCAAGCTCCTCTAAGCGGCTACCAATCTCGGAACCTTTTCCGGACATAGTTTCTAAAGCTATCAAACAATCTTTATCCCTGGGAGTTTCAGCATCCAGCACTTCATTTAATCCCTGTATTATGCTGTGAGTCCCAGTTTCTAGTCCGGCACTGACATGAGCACCGGGATGCAGGATCAAAGTATGACTTCCCATAGCAGCACTTCTTTGACGTTCCAAAGTCAGAAAGCGGACGGCCAATTCATATATTTCAGGTTTTATGGTATTTGCCAGATTAATGATATAAGGTGCATGGATTACAATTTCTCCAATACCATGTTCCTTCATATAAGACCAGCCTTCAGAAATATGTAACTCTGATACCTCTTTTCGACGCGTATTTTGTGGGGCACCGGTATATACCATAAATACATTGGCACCATAGCTGGCCGCTTCTTTTGCGGATCCTAAAAACATATCTTTTCCACTCATTCCAACGTGGGATCCTAATTTAATTGGTGTAGTGTTGCTTATATTTGATGTGTTTTGTATATTCCCTGAAGCCATATAGTTTTCCATTTCTCTTTTTGTAAAGTTGAATTGAATCAAATGTAGTGATGATAATATAAAAAAGTATTGTATTTGAGTTTTCATTTTATCATATTGTAACTTGTTTTACAGTGAAAAAATTTAATGAGTAAATTTTTTTTGAAATAACAACTTAACATAAATTTTTTATGGTCAATTCATTATGTCAAAATCAAAACAAACTTTTAAACTTGCAATTGTCAGAATATGACAGATAGTTACATCGTTATGACACATGAATAAGTAAGGTGACAGTTGTGTATAAGTGGATAACTAAGTGGAAAACTATCTAAAAAAGAGGCTTTTGAGCAGTTCAGTCAATAATTTGTGGAAAACTACCAATATGGAAATATGTCGAAAAATGCAAGTAAAGATGCAAATAACCAAAGCGGTCAATAGAATTATGTTAAGTAAAACTGTAGTTTAAAGGAATTAAGATTGATGTAAAGTGACGGTTCAGCCGTGTATCATATGCTCACAAGCCCGTTTTCACTACGGTAAACACGTAGCTGTACGTAGGTTCGCACAAGACGCGAACCAAATACAGACGTGTTTACAGTGCTTGTTCGCATACGATACACGGCTGAACCTCGTTTTACGGCAATCTGTATTTCCTTCAATCTGCAGTTTATGGTGCCCAGGGGCGCAAAGACCCCAGTTACGGCAAATGAATAGTTGCAATAGTTTAGCCTTGGCTACAGACCGGGCCAACTGTAGATTGGCAACTTGAAAAGAATAACGAATGTAACGAACAGGCAGTGGTGCGGGTGTGTATTCTTCTATTGCCTGAGCACACGTATTAGAGCCGCTAATCATTCCAGTCGTACCCCAGCTATTCCGGGCATGGATGCCAAAGCCATAAATGGCTTGAAAGGCCCCTCAGAGCCAGGATGGCGATTGGGGCCGTTAGCGTTAAAGGACAAGTATCTTCATGGAATGATGTAGCGGCTCTTATACGTGTAAACGGCAATGGAAGAATACACACCCACACCATTGCCGTCTCATTATAAACATTATTTTTTAAGTTGCTAAACTACAGTTTAGTAAGAAATTCTTAAGAAATGTAAAGAAAAACTACAAACTTATTTCACAGAAAATGCATCTTTCCTTGTTATAATGAGCCTTGCTTTGAAAAATGAGGAGAATGTTATGAAAATTAAAAACAGTGATATAGAATTTTGTGAGGTATATAATAGACAGGTTAAAGAACAGGTTAGAAAGGCATTGGTTTATGCCGGCGTTTCCTATTGTATCAAAATACATGAGAAAGAAAATAATGGGATCAATTCTCCTTTTGGCAGGAAAGAAGTAGAAGAGGTATTTCGCATCAGTGTGAATAAAAAGCAAAAAAAGACTGCAGAGCACGCTGTAATACAGAAAGTAGAACGGGTGGAGGAAAATGTGGTCTTTCTGCCACAGGAGACATTGCAGTCACCAAGGACGAGTTGGAAACAATATTTTAGCTGGTTAATGATTTAAGAAAATATTCAAAGCAAACACCGTTTTCGACCGGGATCTGTTCCTGGTCGGAGGCAGCAGTACAGGTACTGACAAAAGCAGCAGCTTTTCTTACTGAATCAGTGAAAGCGACGCCATTGACAGCATCTGCTGCAATCACAGAAGCAAACACATCTCCGGTTCCGGGACGTGACTGGCCGGCAGCCGGGACACGATATACGGAATGGGAGATTTTTGCATCTGTTTCTTCTAATATATAATTATGGAATAGTCCTTGTATCAAAGTACCCGTGATTACAATTTTGTGAGCCCCCAGGTCATGTAGTTTATCAGACAGTGAGTTGGCAAACTCGTCAGTGACATTATCGATGGAAGCCGGGAATGGAGTATCTGTGAGCAGACAGGCTTCTGTCAGGTTGGGCGTGATAATATCCGCTTTGGCAGCAAGTTTTTTCATGGCTTCGCAATGAGACGGGGTAATCGTGGAATATGCCTTTCCGTGATCACCCATTACCGGATCTAAAATAAAAAGTGCATTTTTCTGGGATGCTACAAAATGCTCCACTATCTGGATCTGATCCATGGAGCCGAGAAAGCCACAGTAAATAGCATCAAAATCCAGACCTAAATCGGCAAAGCCTTGTAAATATTCTGCCATATGTTTTGTAAAATCAAAAAAACGAAACGTTGGAAAACCTGTATGATTGGAAAAAAGCGCAGTAGGTACAGGGCAAGCCTGTACCTTCATTGCGCTTATAATAGGTAATGCAACTGTTAAAGAGCATCGTCCATAACCGGACATATCATTGATGACTGCAATTTTCATAGGAAATCTCTTTCTGCAAAATATTTTTAATAAGCATATCTTTATGTACTTAATATAAATGTACTTGATATAAATGTATTTATATTATAAACATTATTTTGCACTGATTTCCGGCAAAAGTCCAGCTTTGGTTAATGCCGGACGAAGTGCATTGTAGAGGATAACAACGCAGATTGTAGAAACGATGGAATTGGCAAAGGTTACGCCACCGGCAATTTTAGCCATGATATTTGCTACTGATGCTTCGTATCCCAGGACAAGACTACGGACATAACCGATGCAGGGATCCGTGATGACATTTAACAACAGGCCACAGGCAGAAGCGATCAGACTATATTGGAAGATCTTGGATTTGCTGGTCTGGGTATATAAATGCAGGACTTTGTGTGCAATAATACCAGTAACAGATCCGATAATGAATTTCAGGATAAAGGTCGTGGGAACATAAATTAAATCTCCGGCAATAAGATCTGCAAGGGATAAACCAATAGCTGCCCCAAAGCCACCATAGATGGGACCCAGCATCAATCCGCCTAAGGCGGCAAAGGTATTTCCCAGATGAAAGGAAGTGCCGGTATTTCCAAATGGAATGCGGAAAAATTCATAAGCAATAAAAGAAAGTGCTGCCATGATACCGGTTAATACAAGTTTGTGTAAGTTTTCGTTTTTCATAAGTTTTCACTCCTGACTGTTTTTGATGTGTTTATTATATAACAAACTGGCATTACAAAAAGTGCCAAAATAGGTTATATTTTTCAGACCAGTTTGTAGGAGTTTGATGAGCGTGATATGATATGAATATTTAGCAGGGTATGTGGGAGGAAAAGATGAACAGGAATAGAAAATCCAATCAGATGTTTCATGTAATGCTTGTTGTTATTGGCTGTCTGGTAGTAGCTGTTCTGATTTTACTGGGAGTGTTTTTGGCAGAAAATAAGAAGTCCGAGGAGACTTCACTGTTGGAGACACAGCTGGTAAATACGGAGACGGTACTAATGGAGACCGAAACACAAAGTATGGAAACAGAAGAAACGAATCAGACTGCTGATACAACAGAGACAGAAAATGAGGTTGAAACAGCTGATCCGGATCAGTCAACCTTTGAGGAAGCCGGACAGGCGCAGTCAGGAGGCGATTCATCCACGATTAACAGCCAGGCTGTTTCGGAATCAGAGACGGCGGGTACAACAATTGGTATTGATGTATCTAAGCATCAAGGTGTTATTGACTGGAGTAAGGTAGCAGCCTCCGGTGTGCAATTTGCCATGGTTCGGGTGGGATATCGTACTGCAGCAACAGGTGTGATTACAGAAGATGAGTGCGCCAAGTACAATTTACAGGAAGCAACTGCAAATGGTATTACGGTAGGTGCTTATTTCTTTTCAACAGCGGTAAATGAGGCTGAAGCCAAGGAAGAGGCTGACTGGACAGCGGATTTTATTGCACCTTATCCTATCACCTATCCGGTGGCTTATAATTGTGAAGGCTTTGAAAACAGCGGAAACCGTCAGTTTGGCATGAGTGTGGCAGACAGAAGTGCTTTAGCAGTAGCTTTCCTGAAGGAAATACAGGCAAGAGGCTATACCGGCATGTTTTATGCGGCCAAGGGAGAGTTAGAAAATAATGCGAAATGGGATTCGACTGCTTTAAGTTCTTCCTATAAGATATGGGTTTCTCAATATCCAGCGGCATCCTACCCGGAAACGGCAACTTCCAGCTATACCGGAACGCATGCCATGTGGCAGTATACGAACAAAGGCGTTATTGACGGGATTAGCAAGACAGTTGACTTGAATGTGGCATATTTTACCTATACAAAGCAGGCTGAAGCAAAAGCAGCAGGAACGGCGGAACATGTAACCGCCAATGTGGAAGTGGGAGTGAACTTTACCAGTGTTGAGGAAAATGTTACGGCAAAAGAGTCAGTGAATTTAAGAAGCAGTATGGATCAGGGAAGCACTACCAATGTAGTGGGCAAACTGGTTAATGGTGACACAGCCACCAGAACGGGAACCGGCAATAATGGTTGGTCCAGACTAACCTATAATGGACAGACGGTTTATGCGGTATCCAGTTTTTTGACTACGGATTTATCCTATAAAACACCAGCTGCAAGTACGACGCAGCAGACAGAACAGACGACGGACTCTCAGTTTAAGACAGTATTTAAAGCTGTTGACGATAAAGTAACGGCAAAAGAACTTACCAATTTGCGGGATATGCCAAGTGTCATGGAACCTTCTAAAGTTATCGTGCAGCTGCAAAGCGGAGATGTAGCACACCGGACAGGCATGTCGGATAACGGCTGGTCAAGAGTAGAATATAACGGACAGGTGTTGTACTGCGTAACCTCCTATTTATCAGTGACAACGGGATAAAAAACAAATCCACACCTTGACAAAATCCCAGACTTTTACTATAGTTATTTCAGTTAAAGGTAGTGAAGAAGAGGAGTATGCATCATTCCTTACCAGAGATGGCTTTCCGGTACAAACCGGCTGAGAGAAAGCTAAAAGGATAACTGTGCAGAAGGTAGCTTCGGAACCGGTTTGCTGAAAACATGCCAGTTTCATTTGTAATGAGTTTACAGATGTAAAATGTGTTGGTAGGCAGACACGCATGATCCCCGTTATAGGATCAGATTCTGATAGGAATCATTTGAGAGGTTATCCGGATTTGTTTCAAAGCCAATCTGATTAACCGAAAACAAAGGTGGTACCGCGTTATTAACGCCCTTTGCTGACATATGCCAGCGAAGGGCTTTTTTATTCTTTCATTAAAAAGGAGCAAACACATGAAAAAAGAACTCGCTAAAACCTATGATCCTCAAGGTCTTGAGGATCGCCTCTACCAGAAATGGTTAGACAAGAAATATTTCCATGCAGAAGTAGATAAAACCAAGAAACCTTTTACGATTGTGATCCCACCCCCAAATATCACAGGTCAGCTGCACATGGGGCATGCCCTGGATAATACCATGCAGGATATCTTGATCCGTTATAGGAGAATGCAGGGTTACAATGCATTATGGCAGCCGGGTACAGACCATGCCAGCATTGCAACAGAAGTAAAGATCATTCAGAAATTAAAAGAAGAAGGCTTATCCAAAGAAGATCTGGGTCGTGACGGCTTCTTAGAAAGAGCTTGGGACTGGAAAAAAGTTTACGGTGGCAGAATTATTGAACAGTTAAAGAAACTGGGTTCTTCCTGTGACTGGGACAGAGAACGTTTTACCATGGATGAAGGCTGCAATAAAGCTGTTACCGAAGTATTTTGCAAGATGCATGAAAAAGGCTGGATCTATAAAGGTTCCCGTATCATTAACTGGTGTCCGGTATGTAACACTTCTATTTCTGATGCTGAGGTTGAGTATGAAGAACAGGCCGGACATTTCTGGCATATTAAGTATCCTCTGGTAGACGAAAACGGAAAGCCAAGCACTACAGAATTCCTGGAATTTGCCACCACACGTCCGGAGACCATGCTGGGTGATACAGCAGTAGCTGTTAATCCTAAGGATGAAAGATATACTTATCTTCATGGCAGACAGGTTTGGCTTCCAATTGTAAATAAAGCAATTCCTGTCGTAGAAGATGATTATGTTGATATGGAATTTGGTACCGGTGTTGTAAAGATCACACCTGCTCATGACCCTAACGATTTTGAAGTTGGAAAGCGTCATAACCTTCCGGAGATCAATATTTTAAATGATGATGCAACCATTAACAAAAATGGTGGAAAATACGAAGGCTTAGACCGTTATGAAGCCAGAAAACAGATCGTAGCAGAGCTGGAAAAAGAAGGGCTGCTGGTTAAAATTGAAGATTACAGCCATAACGTAGGAACCCATGATCGTTGTCATACTACAATTGAGCCAATGATCAAAAAACAGTGGTTTGTAAAAATGGATGAACTGATCAAACCTGCCAGAAAAGCAGTAGAAACCGGAGATATTCAGCTGATTCCTGACCGTATGAGCAAGACATACTTTAACTGGACAGATAACATCCGTGACTGGTGTATTTCCAGACAGTTATGGTGGGGACACAGAATACCGGCATATTACTGTGATGATTGCGGTGAAGTTGTAGTTGCCAAGGAAATGCCAAAGGTATGCCCGAAATGCGGAAAAACACATTTTACGCAGGATCCGGATACGCTGGACACCTGGTTTTCATCAGCATTGTGGCCATTCTCCACACTTGGCTGGCCGGAACAGACAGAGGATCTGAAATATTTCTATCCTACTGATGTGCTGGTAACCGGCTATGATATTATTTTCTTCTGGGTTATCCGTATGATCTTCTCCGGATTTGAACAGATGGGAGAGCGCCCGTTTAAGACTGTATTGTTCCATGGTCTGGTAAGAGATTCACAGGGACGTAAAATGAGTAAATCTCTGGGTAATGGTATTGATCCGCTGGAAATCATCGACCAGTATGGTGCTGATGCATTAAGACTTACTCTGATCACAGGAAATGCACCGGGAAACGATATGCGTTTCTATATTGAGAGAGTGGAAGCCAGCCGTAATTTTGCGAATAAAGTATGGAATGCATCACGTTTCATCATGATGAATGAAGAGTCTGCTGGAACAGAAAATCTGGAGGAAGTTTCTTTTGAAACTATCAGTAAAGACCTGGAACCTGTCGATAAATGGATTATAAGCAAGTGCAATTCTCTGGTAAAAGAAGCCACTGAAAACATGGATCACTTTGAACTGGGAATCGCAGTACAGAAGGTATATGATTTTATCTGGGATGAATTCTGTGACTGGTATATTGAAATGGTAAAACCAAGACTGTATAACAGTGACGATAAGGACAGCCAGAAAGCCGCACTGTGGACATTGAAACATGTTCTGATCGACGCACTGAAGCTGTTACATCCTTATATGCCATTTATTACAGAAGAGATTTTCTGTACTCTGCAGTCCAAGGAAGAATCTATTATGATCTCCAAGTGGCCTGAATTTGATAATGCTTTTGCTTTTGTAAAGGAAGAAACAGCTATCGAACAGATCAAAGAAGCAGTTCGCGGTATCAGAAATATCCGTACAGAGATGAATGTAGCACCAAGCAGAAAAGCAAGTGTTTATGTAGTAAGTGATAATGCAGGTATCCGTGATACCTTTACAGAAGGTAAATTATTCTTTGCTTCCCTGGCGTATGCATCAGAGGTTATGGTACAGGCAGACAAAGCAGGAATTGCTGAGGATGCGGTATCTGTTGTGATCCCGAATGCTACTATTTATATGCCGTTTGCTGAACTGGTGGATATCAGTGCAGAGATTGAACGTCTCCATAAGGAGAAAAAACGCCTGGAGGGTGAACTTGCCCGTGTTAACGGTATGTTGAATAATGAACGTTTCATGTCTAAGGCACCGGAAGAAAAAGTTGCAGAAGAACGCAATAAACTGACAAAATATACCCAAATGATGGAACAGGTAAGTTCTCGCTTGCAACAATTTGAAAAATAGGTACAATAGAAGTAATTGGATTTATTTGTCGGCAGAATAAAAAGGAAGGAGGTAAAGCTATGTACGATTCAAAACGGTATCCGGAAGATTCCAGAAGATTTCCGAGAGATTCATACCCGGATGCTCCTAAAGAAGAAAAAACAGAACTGGATAAGTATGACCTGGCAATGCTGGAAGCGGACTTGAAGATGCTGCAGGATGAACTGGGGACCACAACGGATTCAGAGCATGTATTCGAAAATGGAACTTACGTGAGAATCGAACCTGATGATATGAAGGCATGGCTTTACCTGAATCCTCCTACCGAAGAAGAGGGAAATTATACTCGTGAAAAGATTGTAAGGTATCTGGAAGAAGCCGGTGTTTTTGAAGGATATAATCATTCCAATCTCTCCGCAATGATCAAGAAAAAAGTATATAACCGGGAAATCTGTGCTGCTGAAGGCAAACCCATGACACCCGGTGAGAACGGGTATTATGAGTACTTGTTTGATACAGAGCGTCATAAGAAACCAAGAGTCTGTGAAGATGGTTCTGTGGATTATACCAGTATGAGTGAATTGCCCAATGTACATAAAGGCGATGTAATAGCACGTTATCACACTGCAATAGCAGGTGAGGACGGTGTTACTGTAAGAGGAGATATTATAAAGACCAAGCCGGGAAAGAACCTGCCGCCATTACGCGGAAAGGGCCTTTCTAACAAACTTGATCCGGACGTATATATTACAGAGATTGATGGTAAGGCTGAATTGAAACACGGACGTGTGGATATTCAGAATGTTTATATTGTAAATGGTGATGTGGATAGCGTAACAGGCAAAATAGAATTTTTTGGAGATATTGTTATTACCGGAAATGTAGGAACCGGTGTTCTGATAAGATCCGGAAGAAATATTACTGTGCAGGGGACAGTAGAAGCAGCTGAACTTTATGCCGGTGGTGATGTTATTTTGCAACGAGGTATTCAGGGAAATCAAAAAGGCAAGGTATCTGCCCGTGGTATGGTTATGGCAGATTTCATTGAACATACAGAAGTGGAGGCCGGCGGAGATCTGCAGGCTAATATTATTATGAATGCCAATGTCAGGGCTACCGGTAAGGTTACGGTAAATGGAAAAAAAGGTTCTATTATTGGCGGTATTGTCTGTGGAAATGAAGGTGTTGAAGCCACTACATTAGGAAATGAAGTAGAGGTTCGGACCATCGTTCATGCCGGCTATGATGATGCAACTTTTGACAAATATACGGCGGCCTGCCGTGAAGAAGAAAAAATCCAGGCTTCGCTTACACAACTGGTGGAAGAGATGCAGGGAATGCTCATACAGAAACGTCTGCAGGGCAGTCGGATGTCCAGTGATGCCGGAAAGCAGCTGATGGAACAGAACCGTAAGAAAGAGGCACTGATTGCACAGTTAGATGCGACCAGAAGAAGTCGTGATCTTTTGAAAGAGGTTATCAATAAAGGTAAAAGTGCGGAGATTACAGTGAATGGAAAGATTTACCGTGGTGTTATCATTGAACTTTGTAACGTAAGGATGCCAATGAGAAGGACGGATTCTTTTATGAGATATGGGTATGCTAACGGTGCACTTACCAGTACGGTTGTGGTTTATAAATAGGAGGCATTCATGGAATGGCCTAAAGTAATAAATTATCAGGAAGCAGAAGAATACCTTCTGAAAATTCCAAAATTTACGACTAAAAATGACATAACTGTCACAAAGATGTTTTATGAAAAGCTTGGAAAGCCGGGCGGTCAATCTAAAATCATACATATTGCAGGCACAAACGGAAAAGGTTCTGTTTGTGCTTATTTGCGTTCCATGCTTGAGGAGACAGGTGTTAGTGTGGGGATGTTCACTTCGCCGCATTTAGTATGTATCAGAGAACGTTTTTGTATGGGACTGGAGATGATCTCAGAAGCTGAATTTCTGGAATGCTTTCAGAAGGTTATGAAGTCAGTGCAGGTTATGTCTTTAGAACAGGAGAAATTAACCGGATATTCTTATCACCCAACCTTTTTTGAAATGCTTTTTTTCATGGGGATGATCTGGTATGAAAAGAAAAAGCCGGATTATATTATCCTGGAAACCGGATTGGGTGGAAGGCTGGATACAACCAATGTGATAGAACATCCGGTTTGTACGATATTGACTGAAATTGGAATGGATCATATGGAGTATCTGGGAGATACCATAGAAAAAATTGCCGGTGAAAAAGCCGGAATTATAAAGCCGAATGTACCGGTGGTGTTTGCCGATAAGCGTGCTGAAGTAACCGGGGTGATCCTGTCGCAGGCGAAAAAAATGGAAAGTCCTGTATTTCCTGTGTCGAAAGAGACGGCGCATAAATGCAGTGCAGGGAATAAAAACATTGATTTTTCTTACCACTCTCGTTATTATGATTATATTAGATTTACTTTGTCTACCAAAGCATTATATCAGGTAGAAAATGCAGCATTGGCACTTCGCACCATGGAAGTGGTGGCGCAACAGTATCCGGTTTCTCCGGATATTCTGCAAAAAGGACTTCTAAAAGCCAGATGGGAAGGTCGTATGGAAGAGATCCTGCCGGACGTATTCTTGGATGGAGCACATAATGAGGACGGCATACAGGCATTTCTGGATACGGTGGAAATGGATGGCTGTCAGGGCAAAAGAATTTTAATGTTCTCTGTAGTTGCGGATAAGGACTATGAGCGTATGGTAGGGCAATTGACGGACAAACCGTTGTTTGACCGATTTATTCTTACTACCATCAGAAATAACAGGGCAATTGGAGCAGAACAGCTGCAAAAAACTTTTGCAATTCATGAGGGGAAAGAAAACTGCTTTTTTGTAGAAGATAGCAGACAGGCATTGGAACAGCTTATTTTACAAAAGGAGAAGCAGGATAAGGCATATATTGTAGGTTCACTTTATCTGGTGGGCCAGATTAAGGCATATATACAGGAACGTTCCTGTGACAGGAACAAAGCTGTTTAGTCTCGATCTGACACGGAAATGGAGATCAGTATGATTAATTTTGAAGATGAATTAAAAAAATTTCATCCAAGCCTTGAAGTCGAAGAGGCTGAGGAAGCAATTTATAATAAAGATCTGACCGATATGGCAGATGTATTAGTGAAACTTGTAAAGGAAGCAGAAGACACAAAAACACAGGAATAGGAGAAAGCCGTCAATGAAATGTTATAGTTGTGGCTGCAATCTGACAGAAGAAGATTTTTGTACAAACTGTGGTGCCGATGTAACTCTTTACAAAAAGATTATGGCGGTATCTAATCTGTACTATAATCAGGGACTTGAAAAAGCTAAAGTCAGGGATCTGACTGGAGCTATCGGTTGCCTTAGACAGAGTCTGAAGTTTAATAAAAACAATGTAGAAGCCAGAAATCTTCTGGGACTTGTTTATTTTGAAACCGGAGAGGTTGTTGCAGCTTTAAGCGAATGGGTAATCAGTAAAAATCTACGCCCAAAGAAAAATATAGCCGGGGATTATATTGATATGGTCCAGGCAAATGCTAATCGTCTTGATTCTATTAACCAGACGATTAAAAAGTATAACCAGGCTCTGGTGTATTGCAAGCAGGATAGTGAAGACCTTGCAATTATACAACTGAAAAAGGTTCTTTCTTTGAATCCGAAATTTATTCGGGCTCATCAGCTGCTGGCGTTGTTATACATCAATAATGAGGAATGGGAAAAAGCAGAAAAAGAGCTTCATAAATGCTGCAAAATAGACTCTAATAATACACAGACTTTGCGTTACCTGAAAGAAGTCGAGAAAATGCTCATGCCTGACGAGGATGTAAAAGGTAAAAAGAGCAGGAAAAATGAGACGGGAGATGTGGTAAAATACCAAAGCGGTAATGAAACCATTATTCAGCCTGTAAATGTAAAGGAGCCACAGAGTCACGGTACCTTTTTGTATCTTGGAATTGGACTGGTAATAGGAATTGCAGCCACCTGTTTTCTTATTTCACCGGCAAGAATACAGTCAGCCAGAGCTTCTGTAACAGAGGAACTTCGTACTATAAGTGAGCAATCTGATGCCAAGACGGCTACTATTACGGAGTTGCAGCAGCAAATTGATACACTAACCCAGGACAAGGAAAAACTGGAACTGGATCTGGAAGGTTATGCAGGTGCGAACGGCACGCTGCAGACCATGGAATATTTGACCAATGCTGCCCAGGCATATATTGCTGATCCGACAGATGTGGAGAATATTGGAGGATATTTGGATGCTATCAGTTCTGAAACTGATGTAGCCACTACATCAGAGAGTTTTCAGGCGTTGTATAATACTATTTTATCTGCGGTAGGTCCAACCTTGTCGGCACAGTATTATGATATCGGTAATACAGCTTACCGAAATGGTACCTATGAAGAGGCAATTACAGCACTGCAGAAGGCGGTTAATTATGATGAAACCAATGCAGATGCTCTTTATACATTGGCAAATGCTTATGAGAGAAGCGGTGATACTGAAAATGCCAGAACAACTTATGGTCTGGTAATTGAGAGATTCCCCAATACTGACAGGGCAAGAAGAAGCCAGAATGCTTTGGATGGTCTGCAGTAATATGAATTTATAATAGAAGCATAAAATCTGACAAAAGAGAACATACGGAAATGTATGTTCTCTTTTAATGCAAAAAAGCCCGAAAAAGGAAGAATGAGAGGGACGCATGAAAGACAGTTTTGCAGAACAGACAGTTTCTACAGAAGAGATGTTTCAGATAATTGACGATTATCTGATGATCAGGATGCCGGAGGAGATCGATCATCATCAGGCTGGCAGGATCAGCAGGGAGGCAGACTATCATTTACTGCATGGACAGGCAAAAAACGTAGTATTTGATTTTGAACAGACACATTTTATGGACAGTTCAGGAATTGGAATTGTTGTGGGGCGTTACAGGAAAGTTTCCTGCCTGAGTGGAAAACTCTATGCTATTCATGTGGATAGACAGGTTCGCAGAATCATGTATATGTCCGGTATGGAGAAGTTACTGGAGGTGTTGAACTGATGAAACAGATGGAGATTAAGGTGAAAAGAGAGGAACAGGATAATGACAGAAAATAAAGTGAAATTGGAATTTGACGCCAGATCAGAAAATGAGAGTCTGGCACGTGTGACGATAGCAGCGTTTCTGACACCGTTAAATCCAACTTTAGAGGAGATCAATAATGTGAAAACGGCAGTATCAGAAGCGGTTACTAATGCAATTTTGCATGGTTATGAGGAAAAAGAGGGTACAGTATCAATTCAGGCAGAGCTGCGGGTAGAATCAGAGCCCGAAAAGGGAACCAGAATACATATGCAAAAGAAAATAGGAAGCAGTGCCTGGATTGCAGATGGTGAATGAGCCATGGAAGAAACCGGAGTACTGATTGCACGGGCTCAGGCTGGAGATAAAGAGGCAAGAACAGAACTGATTGAGAAAAATTTAGGATTGGTACATCATATTGTGAAACGATTTTTAAACCGCGGATATGAAGCAGAGGACCTGTTTCAAATCGGATCCATCGGTTTGATAAAGGCAATTGATAAGTTTGATCTGGGATTTGCAGTACAGTTTTCCACCTATGCAGTACCAATGATCCAGGGGGAGATCAAGAGGTTCTTACGGGATGACGGGATGGTAAAGGTTTCCAGAACTCTAAAGGAAAACAGTTATCATGTACACGTAGCAGCCAGAAAACTGGCACAAAAATATGGCAGGGAGCCGGTACTCTCTGAACTGGCAGCAGAAACCGGGCTTTCCACCGAAGAAATTGTTTTATCGCTGGAGGCAACCACAGAAGTGGAATCCATATACAGAACAGTTTATGAATCTGATGGCAGTGAAATCTATCTGGTGGATCAGATGGAAAATGCTAATAACGTGGGGAAATCATACGGAAAGGAAACTGCCAATGCAGTAAACGCCGGTGGAGCCAGGGAAGATTTTGAAAAGGAAAAAATACTGGATAAGCTATTAGTTAAGGAACTTTTAGAAAAACTTGCGTTGGAAGAGCGCAAATTGATCCGGATGAGATATTTTAAGAATATGACCCAGGTTGCTGTAGCAAAGGAACTGGGAATCAGCCAGGTACAGGTTAGCAGAATGGAAAAGAAAATTCTAAAACATCTGCAGACACTACTGTCTTGAAATACATAGGAAAAAACAGTATAATAATATATCTATTGTTTGAACAAATGTGGAAAAGGGATTGCGGGGAAATACCATGAATAAAATACTGCAGATATGCGGATTAGCAGGACTTCTGGCGTTATTCCTCATGGGATGCCAAACAGTTACAGATGTGGAAGCTGTAACAGAAACGGAAGAAACAGAACTAAATGCGGAATTAGATGAGGAAGGTGTGATCGGAAAGGTTGCACTTTTGACAGATCAGGTGGGGGAATCTCGGATGGAAAGCGGGGATACCTTCTGTAAAGCAATCTGGACAGGAATAGAATCTTATTGCACTGTCGGTAATGTGGAAAGCGCCTGTTATTCTCCAAAAGAAGATACGAAAGACAGTCGTCTGGAACTTATAGAGGATGCGGTAACAGATGGTTACAACGTGCTGGTATTGGCAGGCAGTCATTACGGAGAAGCACTGGTAGCGGCACAAAGCACTTATCCGGATGTTACGTTTATTGCAGTGGATGTGGATTCCTATGATATGACATTTGACGGGGAGACTTTTTATGATCCGGCGATGAATACAACCTGTATTACCTTCGCAGAGGAACAATCAGGATTTCTGGCAGGTTATGCAGCCGTTATGGAAGGCTATACCCGCTTGGGATATTTGGGACAGGCAGATACTTCTGTAGCACAGAAATATGGATTCGGATATCTGCAGGGAATTGCCCAGGCAGCAGAGACACTGGGGGTAAAAGTATCAGTGGAGTATCATTATGCAGACATTAACGGGGATCAGAACCAGTTGAAGGATAAACTGGAGAATTGGTATGCAGAAGGCTGTCAGGTGATATTTGTCAGTGAAGAGAATCTTGAAAAATCAGCTTTTGAAGCAGCAACACAGATGCAGGGGTTACTGATTGGAACAGATCAGGAACGTTTCAGAGAAGGTGCGGATTTTGCATGGGATCCTTATTTGACAGCGGTTACCAAAGAACTGGATGTGGTGGTGGAACAGGTGGTAAAAGATCTGTTTTGCTATGCCTGGGATGAATACAGCTGTAACGTCGTCTGTTTTTCTTTGTCAGAAGGAACTATTCTGGAACGGCTGCAAAAGAAATTTGTTACAGGAGATTATCTGGGACTGGCAGCAGAAGATGAATGGCGGTTTAATACATTTGACAGAGAACAGTATGCAGCCATGATAGAGGGTATCAAAGCAGGAGATATTCATATTGAAGATGATCCAGAGGTTGAAATAGAATCCTTTGCAACGGATCATATGGAAATCATACAGGAATAAAAAAAGAAAAAGAAAAGAGGAAACAAAAGATGTTAACATCAAAATTATTCGATCATACTATTTTAAAGGCAGAAGCAACAAAAGAGCAGGTGGAAAAGATCTGTAAAGAGGCACTTACATATGACTTTGCCTCAGTTTGTGTGAATTCTTATTATACCCCTTTTGTAGCAGAAGAATTAAAGGGCAGTGACGTGAAAGTTTGCACTGTTATCGGCTTTCCTTTAGGACAGATGAGTACAAAGGCAAAATGTGCAGAAACAGAAATTGCAGTAGCTGATGGCGCACAGGAAATTGACATGGTAATAAATGTAGGCGCGTTAAAGGATGGTTTATATGATGTTGTGGAAGAAGATATCAGACAGGTGAAAAAATCCTGTGGACAATCCTTATTAAAGGTAATCATTGAGACTTGTCTGTTAACAGATGCAGAAAAGGTAAAGGCATGTGAGTTATCAAAAAAAGCAGGCGCAGATTTTGTAAAGACTTCTACCGGCTTTTCAACAGGTGGAGCAAAGGCAGAAGATGTGAAGCTCATGCGTGATACAGTGGGGTCTGAAATGGGAGTCAAGGCTTCCGGCGGCATCCATACATCTGCAGAAGCACAGGCTATGGTAGATGCCGGTGCCAGCAGATTAGGCACCAGCGCAACCATTGCAATTTTACAGGGATAATAATGAAATAGCAGAGTTAATCACAAAGTAAATAGCAGAGTTAGCGGTTAATCCGTTCTAACACAATAGCGTGGGCAATGCCGGGAACGGTGTTGCCCTCGTTGTAGCTTGTCTTGGAAAGAAGAGCGCCTGTTGGGACGAAGAGCACCCGGTGCCAGTTTCCACTTGCTAACTGCTTGAGTACATAGGCCGAGAGCACTACGGCAGCACAGCCACAGCCTGAACCGCCTGCATGGCAATCTTGAGTATTGGGATCGTAGATTTCCATGCCACAGTCCATATATTGTTCTGTAATATCCAGTCCCTTCTCATTTAACAAATCTAACAAAACGGTTTTTCCAACCTTTCCCAGATCACCGGTGATGATCTTATCGTAGTCACAGGGATGCCTCTGAAAATCTTTTAAATTCCTAAAAATAGTATCTGCAGCGGCAGGCGCCATACAACAGCCCATATTAAAAGAATCTTTTAAACCGTAATCTACGATTTTTCCGGTAGTAAAACTGGTAACCAGAGCCAGATCATTATCGGTTTTTTCACTGCTAAGAATAAAAGCGGCAGATCCGGTAACGGTCCAGGCGGCAGAAAGTGGTCTCTGATTTCCGTAAGATAACGGATACCTGAATTCTTTTTCCGCAGAAGCAAAGTGACTGGATATGACACACATGACATTTCCGGCAAAACCGCCACAAACAGCCATAGTACCGAGTGTCAGGGATTCTCCACAAGTGGAACAGGCACCGTATACACCAAATAAAGGAATGTTAAAATCCTGTAACCCAAAGGAACTTGCCATAGATTGACTAAGTAAGTCACCGGCAAATAAGTATCGTATTTCCTTTGGCGTCATGGATGTTTTTTCTAAAGTCATAGATACAGCCTGTCTCTGCAGGCAGCTTTCAGCGGCTTCCCAGGAATCGCAACCGATATAGTCATCTTCAGATACCACGTCGAATAACTCACCCATAGGACCTTTCCCTTCTTTAGAACCGACTATGGAAGCACTGCCACGGACAAAGACAGGAACAGGAACCAGGACACTTTGTTGTCCTATTGCAAAATACGCATTATCTCCATATAACATGTTTGTTTTCTCCTTTTTTAGAAGTGTTGGCAGTTAGTGATCTAATTATGCAAAATCAAAATGAATAATCTGGAAGATTTGGTGCAGAATATTAGCCATGAAAGAAAAAAATAAAATCTGGCAGGTATTAAAAATTATATTTGTATGTCTGCTTTGCTTCTTCGGAACCGGATTTACCATTATGGCATTTCATAATGATATAGGGATCCGAGAGTTATTTGCAGGCCTTTATCAAATGATCACGGGAGAGAATTCTGATGGCTTTACCGTATTGGAGATCAGCTATTCTATAGGTTTGTTCGTAGGAATCACTTTGTTTTTTAATCATCTTGGCGGTAAGAAGCTGACAGGAGATCCTACGCCAATTGAGGTAGAATTATACAAATATCAAAAGGATGTGGATGATACGAAGCAAAATCAAAGTAAGGGAAAACAAAACCAAAGTCAGCAAAACACCAGTCCAAAAAATCGGGATCATGGAAAGGCAGGAAAATAAATGTGGGAATTTTTATTCATGACATTTTGTGGGCTGGCTTTCGGTTTTCTATCTTCGGCGGGTGTATTAACTGTATTTAGTTCGGTCAGTCTGGTTCCCAGGTATGCAGCTAAAACCGGGACACAGAGGCACAGTTTTTTATATGAAGAGTGCTTGATACTGGGAGCACTTGCCGGATGTATCGGAAGCGTATTTGAACTGAAATGGGGTATTGGAGAACATTTAATCAGCAGCATGCTTTTAGGAGTGGGAGGATTTTTTGCCGGCATTTTCGTAGGCTGCCTGGCTATGTCTATTGCAGAGATGTTAGACAGTATCCCCATATTTGCCAGCCGTATAAAATTGAAGGAAGGGATGTCTCTTGTACTGCTGGCAGTGGCAATGGGAAAACTGACAGGGTCATTATTGTATTTTTATAATGGCATCTATCAATTTAGTAAAGGGTAAATGAAAATGCATATAATGCAATAGGGAAAGGACAATAGTATGGAAGATAATCAGCAGAAAATAAATGCAGCAAAGGATGCAGAAGCTAAAAAAGAAAGACTTTTACATCAAAGCAGTGACACTAAAGAAGGGCAAAAAGCATACCAGGACTATGTGAAAGAGATTACACCTACACATAATTTCCCATGGCAGCTGATGTTCTCTCATACTGGTATTTGTCAGCGTTCTCTTAACAGGTCTGAACATATATCCTGCCCTGGTTCGCTTTGGCGGAGCAGGTGCTCTGGTACCAATTACCGGATTTGCCAATTCTGTGGCATCGACTGCGATTGAGTATAAGAAGGAAGGCCAGGTTTATGGTATTGGCGTTAAGATATTCAGTATTGCAGGACCGGTAATTCTATATGGAATTTTTACCAGCTGGGTGCTGGGACTGATTTATTGGGGCGTGAGTGCCATCGGTTGAAACTGATGTTTAAAGGAATAAGAATTGCTATAAAGGGACGGTTCAGCCGTGTATCATATGCTCACAGGCACACTTTCGTTACGGTAAGAACATAGCGGCACTTTCTGTGCCTTTTGCAGTAACCTAATCTGCAGTCTACTCACGAAAAAATCCTGCACGCACACGAAAAAAGCAGAAAAACACAGAGTAAAACCCCTCTTTAGGCTGTACAATGGTTCTTACTGAAGATGGAAACACGGCATGTTGTTTACGAAAGAGGTGGGGACATACGAATGAAAAATCAGAGAAATCTACTTCCTGAAAAGATTTACATTATCATTGGGGTGATATTAGCGGTAGGATTTTTAGGAACATATGCCTATTGCACGGAAGAGTCAGGACGGTTGCGGACGTATTATTTTACAGAAGATGATCTGACGATTCCACAGGACAGACTGTTATTGTCAGTGTCTGTTACCAAAGAATGGAACGATGATGCTTTACATCCGGACGATCCGGCAGGAGCACAGTATGATGGCATTTCAATCAATGGTGCAGGAGAGGTGTTTAAGAACTGGTCTGCAACGATGGTTTTTTCACAGAAAGTATATATTGATAGTTCCTGGAATGGAGATTTTTCATCGGATGGGAATACAGTTACTTTTGTGGCAAAGGGAGATCCGGCAACAGTTCAGCCATATGACAGGGCAACCTTTGGAGCAGTTATGTATGCGGTGGAGAAAATGTCATTAACGAGCTACACCCTTTCCGGTTACCGAATCGTTAATATGATTAATGTACCTTTATTCTGGATTTTGGTCTTTTTGTCCATAGTCTGGTTTATTGCATTTTTGATGCATGTTGTTCTGCATATGAGAACGAAAAGATATTGTGAACGCCAGGAACTGGATGCTGTTATTATCAAACAGACCATGAATACCTTTACCGGATTTATCGATGCAAAGGATACTTATACAAAGGGTCATTCTGTTCGTGTGGCTGAATATGCTACAGAAATAGCACGTCGTATGAAGCTGGGGGAGGATCAGGTCACACAGCTTTACTACATTTCGCTAATGCTTGATTGCGGCAAAATAGGCATAAGGGATGCTGTATTACAAAAGCCGGATAAACTGACAGAAGAGGAGTATAAGCAGATACAGTCACATACCATAACCGGAGATGCAATTCTTGTTAATTTTACTGCTATTCCCGATATTAGGGACGGGGCTCATTTTCATCATGAAAGATATGATGGAAAGGGATATCCTACCGGATTGAAAGGAAAAGATATACCGCTATGTGCCAGAATTATCTGTGTTGCCGATTCTTTTGATGCCATGAACAGTAATCGGTGTTATCGTAAGCATTTAACAGAAGAAAACATTATAACAGAGCTGACAGAGAATGCGGGTAAGCAGTTTGATCCGGATATTGTGCCTGTTATGATTGAAATGATAAAGGATGGATTTACAGAAAAGATACAGGAAATCTACCCCAGCGGATATGATGCTGACCCAACTGCTGAGAGTAACCGATGATTTTTCACAAAAGCCAGATAACAACGCGACCAAAAAGTCTGTCATTATTGGAAAAAAGAAAATGAATATTGTACAATAGGCATATACTATTATGATATTTCAGACAAGGAGATTTGACTATGAGCCGTTTAAAGATTTCTACACCGAACAATGCCCAGCTTACGGTTGAGCGGTTGTATAAGGATTTGGAACGACATATTGTTGCAAGCCCACCGGGACTATGTCCGGTGGACTTGCAATTGTCATTTTTGAAGATGTGTCATGCCCAGACCTGTGGAAAATGTGTGCCCTGCCGTATCGGACTTGGACAGCTGCAGAAGCTGTTGGAGCAGGTATTGGATGGAACTGCAACGATGAATACATTGGATCTGATCGAAGAAACAGCCAACAACATTACAGATTCAGCTGACTGCGCCATCGGCTATGAGGCGGCCCATATGGTGCTTGCAGGACTGGATGGATTTAGAGAGGACTACATACACCATATTGAACATCATAAATGTTCCTATAATATCACTCAGCCGGTTCCCTGTGTTGCACTGTGTCCGGCAGGAGTGGACATTCCGGGATATATTGCGCTGATACGTGAGAAGCGATATGAGGATGCAGTACGATTGATACGAAAGGATAATCCGTTTCCAACAGCCTGTGCGCTGATTTGTGAGCATCCATGTGAGGCCAGGTGCCGCAGAAATATGATAGACAGCTCTGTGAATATCAGGGGATTAAAACGGATGGCAGTAGATCAGGCCAGAGCAAACACTGTGCCTAATCCGCCAAAAGCAGATGAAACCGGTAAGAGAGTGGCGATTATCGGAGGCGGTCCGGGAGGACTTTCCTGTGCTTATTATCTTGAACTGATGGGACACCATGCTGTTGTTTTTGAGGAAAAGAACAGGCTGGGAGGAATGCTGCGATATGGTATTCCCAATTACCGATTCCCGAGACAGAGACTGGATGAGGATATAGATGCCATTTTATCAACCGGTGTGGAAGTTCATATGAATACGTCGGTGGGCGATGAAGACAATGATGTTTCCTTTGACCAATTACAAAAAGAATACGATGCAGTTTACATTGCCATTGGTGCTCATTCGGATAAAAAAATCGGCATTGATGGAGAAGATAGTGAGGGCGTTATCTCAGCCGTGGAGATGCTGAGAAATATCGGTGATGATAAAATGCCTGATTTTACCGGAAAGAATGTAGTAATTGTAGGTGGAGGAAACGTTGCCATGGACTGTACCCGATCTGCTATTCGTCTGGGGGCTAAAAAGGTTGGAATCGCCTATCGGAGAAGACAGGAAGATATGACAGCACTGCCTATAGAGGTAGAAGGTGCTGTTGCTGAAGGTGCAGAACTGTATTCTTTGAAGGCACCTCTGAAAATCGAGGCAGATGATGCCGGAAAGGTTTGTGCCATTTGGGTGGAACCACAGATCATCGGCAAAATCGATGCCTGGGGCAGAGCCAGACCAGAGAAAGCTTCGGTTGAACCGGTCAGGATTCCGTGTGATGTAGTGGTGGTAGCCATTGGCCAGGGTATTGAATCCAGACATTTTGAAGAAGCGGGTGTTCCGGTAAAGAGAGGAACAATCCAGGCCATGAGCGAAAGCGATATAAAGGATATTCCCGGTGTTTTTGCGGGAGGTGATTGTGTAACGGGACCGGCTACGGTAATTCGAGCCATTGCTGCCGGAAAGGTAGCGGCTGCAAACATTGATGAGTACTTGGGCTATCATCATCCTATTCAGGTGGATGTAGATATTCCACAGGTAAAATATGAAAATAATGAACCTTACGGACGCGTGAACCTGCAGGAGAGAAATGCAGGAGAGCGTAAAACAGATTTTGATGAAGTGGAATGCTGCATGACAGAGGAGGAAGCCTGCCAGGAAGCAGGGCGGTGTTTGCGATGCGATCACTTCGGTTATGGTGTATTGAAGGGAGGCAGGGCTGCAATATGGTAAATCTTACAATAGATGGAAAAAAGGTCTCTGTAGCAGAGGGGACGACGATTATGAAGGCAGCAGCTTCCGTGGGCATCATGATTCCACATCTCTGCTATTTGGAAGGAATCAATGAGATCAGTGCCTGTAAGGTCTGTGTTGTGGAATTACAGGGAAAAATAAAACTGATGACAGCCTGTAACAATCCGGTAGAAGAAGGCATGGTACTGTTTACCAATTCTCCTAAGGTCAGGCGAGTACGAAAAACCAATGTGGAACTTATTTTGTCCCAGCATGACTGCAGGTGCGCTACTTGTGTACGTTCCGGAAATTGCAGTCTGCAAACGTTGGCAAACGATCTGGATATTCTGGAAAATCCTTACCCTGAGGACATAGAAAGAATGCCCTGGAATAAAGAATTTCCCCTTATTCGAGACTCGGCAAAATGTATTAAATGTATGCGCTGTGTACAAATTTGTGACAAAATACAGAATATGCATATCTGGGATGTCCAGAATACAGGATCGAGAACTACAGTAGATGTGTCCGGAAATCGTTTGATCGAAGAATCAGACTGCAGTTTATGTGGTCAGTGCATTACTCACTGTCCAACCGGGGCACTTAGAGAAAGAGATGACTTGGATAAGGTATATGAAGCACTTGCTGACCCGGATAAGATTACAGTGGTTCAAGTGGCACCAGCTGTGCGGACAGCATGGGCAGAGAGCTTTGGCGTTTCAGATGAAATTGCCACACCGAAGCGTATGGCAGCAGCTTTAAAGAGAATCGGATTTGATTATGTGTTTGATACAAACTTTTCAGCGGATGTGACGATCATGGAGGAAGGAAGCGAGCTGATAGCGCATATTCGGGAAAAGCTTGCCCGGACATCAGTGCAATCGCAGAGTATGCCTTTGTTTACTTCCTGCTGTCCCGGCTGGGTCAGCTTTATGCGGTCACAATATCCACAGTGTGCGGAATATTTATCCACCACCAAATCGCCCCAGCAGATTTTCGGCGCTTTGACCAATTCCTATTTTGCAGAGAATATAGGAGTGTATCCGGATAAAATTGTTTCCATATCTGTCATGCCCTGTGTGGCAAAGAAGGCCGAAGCAGTATTACCCGGTATCGACAGCGTTTCCGATGGGAAAGATGTGGATATTGTATTGACCACCAGGGAATTTACCAGATTACTGCGGGCGGAGCATATTATCCCGGAGATTTTGCCGGAGGAGGAATTTGATTCACCACTTGGAACTGCATCAGGAGCAGGAGTGATCTTCGGTGTGACGGGTGGTGTTATGGAGGCAGCACTTCGGTCTGCTTATTATCTTCTTACCGGCGTCAATCCTGAACCGGATGCATACAGGATAGTCAGAGGTTTTGGCGGACGAAAGGAAGCCGAATTTAACATACAGGGTATTACCTTGAAAACCTGTACAGTCAGCGGACTGTCAGAAGCCAGATTACTCATGGAGGATTTGCTTGCAGGCAGAGTGCAATATGATTTCGTAGAGGTCATGGCCTGCCCCGGTGGCTGTGTAGGAGGCGGTGGACAGCCAATCCACGACGGTGTGGAATACGCAGATATTCGAGGGCCGAAGCTGTACCGGCTGGATAAGGAAAATACGATCCGTTACAGCCATGAAAATCCGGAAGTACAGACTTTGTATACAAAGTATCTGAAGAAACCGTTAAGTGAGAAGGCAGAAGCTTTGTTACATACAATGAATAAAAGCGATGCAAAAGAAGTATAAAAATACTTATAAAAGGTAATTGATAACGATTGTATGAAGGTATACAATTTACAAAAAGTTACGAAGAGGTAGCAGAGAGAATCTGCTGCCTCTTTTTTTGTGTGAATTTTGCATTCAAAATAAAGAATTAGGAGGATTCAATATGAAAAAGAAAGTATTATCCATCGTTTTAACAGCAGCCATGATGGCGAATGTACTGGCTGGATGCAGTACCAGTCCGACAGGCAGTTCGGGTTCTGACAGTGGTGCAGCAGGCACAGACAGTGCAGCCGAGGGAAGTACTATTAAAATCGGTGTATTCGAGCCAAAGACAGGTGAGAATGGCTCCGGTGGTACACAGGAAGAACTTGGTATTGAATACGCAAATTCTGTTCGTCCTACTGTTACTGTAGGTGGCACAGAATATACCATTGAACTTGACTGGCAGGATAATCAGTCAGATAAAACCGTTGCAGCAACAGCAGCACAGAAGCTGATCTCTGATGGCTGTGTAGGTGTTATCGGCGGTTACGGTTCAGGTACCTGTATCGCAGCCGGTTCTTATTTTGCAGATGCTAAGATTCCTGCAATCGGAACAACCTGTACAAACACAAACGTAACATTGGGAAATGATTATTATTTCCGTGTATGCTATCTGGATCCATTCCAGGGTACTGTAATGGCTGACTGGGCAATTGATCAGGGATACACAGAAATCGCAACCATTGATAATATCGGAAATGAATATACATCAGGTCTGGTTCAGACATTTACAGCTGAATACGAAGCAAAGGGCGGCAAAATTGTTGCTGCTGAAACCTTCCAGACAAATGAATCTGATTTTAAGGCTATCTTAACCAATATCAAAGCATCCGGCGTAAAGGCTGTATTTGCTCCTACAGATTATCTGTATGCTCCACTGTTATTAAATCAGGCAGCAGATCTGGGACTGGATGTACAGTGGATCGCCGGTGATACTTGGAACAACCCGGTTATCACAGAAGATGCCGGTGACAATGCAGAGGGCGTTGTTATTGACTGTTTCTATGCAGAAGGCGGGAATGAAGAATTTGATGCAGGCTTTAAAGAATGGATCAATGCTGATTCTTCCAGATTGGAAGCTAACTTAAATTCTGATACCATCATTGGTAACCAGGCAATGTGCTACGATGCTTACATGGTAATGTTAGATGCCATTGAAGCTGCTGATTCCTTAGAAGGAGAAGCAATCCAGGCTGCATTGAAGGATATCAATGTAACAGAAGGTGTTGTAGGCGGTGCTGTAAAATTTGATGAAAACGGCGATGCAGAAAAGAATACAACATTCATCTTAAAAGTTGAAGGTGGAGAATTTACATATGTGGATTCCGTTACACATGAAGAGTAATCATTAATTGTTAATCTGGCGGAATGGGGAACCCTCCATTCCGCTTTTTCAAATTTATGTTGTATCAGACAAACTAAAGGATCCGTTGTGGAGGTTTCATATGTCACTAGCTTATTTACTGCAACAATTATTGAACGGCCTGTCCCTGGGAGGTGCTTACGCGCTGATCGCCATTGGTTATACCATGGTTTACGGTATTTTGCGTATGATTAACTTTGCCCACGGTGATGTATTCATGATGGCCGGCTATTTTATGATTTATTCCATGGCTGTATTTCCATGGTATGTTTCTCTTCCTGTTGTAATAGCAGGAACAATTGTCCTGGGTGTTGTAATTGAAAAACTTGCTTACAAACCCCTTAGAAGCGCACCCAGAATGTCTGTTATGATTTCGGCTATCGGTGTCGCGTATTTATTGGAAAATCTTGCAAACTACCTGTTTACGGCAATGCCTCAGAGCTATCCGCAAATAGACATACTTAAGCATGTATATACATTAGGAGATATCACAGTATCCCGTGTTACTTTGGTAGCACCGGTACTTACCGTAATATTAACAGTACTGATGATCCAGCTGGTCAATCATACCAAAATGGGTATGGCGATGCGGGCCTGCTCCAAGGATCAGAATACAGCCCGTATCATGGGTATCAAGGTTGATTCGGTTATTACCAAGACCTTTATCATTGGCTGCGGGTTGGCGGCTATCGGATCTATTTTATATTTTACAGACCGTAATACAGTACAGCCCTATTCAGGATCACTTCCGGGATTGAAATGTTTCGTGGCAGCAGTACTTGGTGGTATCGGTTCTATTCCGGGCGCCATGGTGGGCGGTTTTATCGTAGGTGTCTGCCAGATCGCTATTACGGCGGCAGGGTACTCTGTATTCTCGGATGCATTTACCTTTGTACTGTTAATCATCATCCTGCTGGTTCGTCCTACCGGTATCTTTGGCGAAAAAGCAACGGATAAGGTATAAGGGGGATTCATTATGCAGAAAAATAAAAAAATAAGTAAGAACTTTATACTGACAGTCATCGCTATTGCAGTACTCATTGCAATTCTGGGATTTTTACAGGCTGACAGCATCAATTATTCCTATGCCATTACCATTATTGAAAGAAGCTGTATCTATGCAGTAGCAGCAGTTTCCATGAATCTGATGATTGGTTTTGCCGGACAGTTTTCTCTGGGTACAGCAGGTTTTATGTGCCTGGGAGCATATGTGGCAGGTATTCTCACCATGCCGGTAGAAATCAGAGACCAGGTGTATTACCTCTATGGTATGGCAGGCTGGTTACATGACATCAGACTTCCACTTATTGCAGCACTTTTAGTAGCCGGTATTATCGGAGCAGCCCTGGCAGCTTTGGTAGGCTGGCCTGTACTGAGACTGAAAAGTGATTATCTGGCAATTGCAACTCTTGGATTTTCGGAAATTGTTCGTGCCATCTGCGGCTGGGACGGATTGGGTTCTATCACAAATGCTTCTTATGGATTGAGTAACATTCCGGCTTTCAAAAATGTGTTTGAGGCGGTTGGTATCTGTGCAGCCTGTATTATCGTCATGCTGCTGATGATTCATTCCTCTTACGGACGTGCTTTTAGAGCTATCAGAGATAATGATGTGGCAGCAGAGGCAATGGGCATTAACCTGTTCCATACAAAGCAGCTTGCTTTTGTAGTATCCAGTTTCTTTGCAACGGTATCCGGAGGCCTTCTGGCAGTATTTCTTCGTTCCGCTACCAGTTCAACCTTTACCGTAGCACTGACTTATAATATTCTGCTGATGGTAGTCCTGGGTGGTATCGGTTCTGTTACCGGTTCTGTAGTAGGCGCTTTCTTAATCACAGGTGGTCAGGAATGGCTTCGTTTCCTGGATCAGACTTATTACATCGGTAATTTTCAGATACCGCTTTTGCGTACCGGATTCCGTATGGTAGTGTTTTCCCTGTTATTAATGATCGTGGTATTATTCTGGAATCGTGGTCTGATGGGTTCTAAAGAATTCAGCTGGGATGGTTTGTTTGGAATTTTCAAAAGAAGGAGGAAAACAAAATGAGTGAAAAGAAAAACGTCCTTCATGTTGAAAATGTAACCATGCAGTTTGGTGGTGTGGTAGCAGTGAATGATCTTTCCATTGATGTAAATGAAGGGGAAATCGTGGCGTTGATCGGACCAAACGGTGCCGGCAAGACCACAGCCTTTAACTGTATCACCGGGGTATATGAACCGACCAACGGTTTGGTAAATTTCTATGGAAAACCATTGGTGCAAAATCATCCGCAGGGTAAAATGAAGAAAATATATGCGGGTGAAAAAGCAGGCATGTATCTGGATAAAGTACTGTCACCTACACCTGATATGATTACCAGAATGGGTATCGCCAGAACATTTCAGAATATCAGACTGTTCTCCACCCAGACGGTATTTGATAATGTACTGGTAGCAAAACATATGCGTGCAAAGCAAAATCCTTTTACTGCTACTTTCCGGTTAAATTATAAGGAAGAGCAGAAGATGCGTGCAGAAACCACAGCACTTCTGGAAGAACAGAATCTGTTACAGTACAAGGATGACATTGCAGGTTCTCTGCCTTATGGTATCCAGAGACGATTGGAAATTGCCAGAGCGCTGGCAACAGAACCAAAGCTTTTGTTGTTAGATGAGCCTGCAGCCGGTATGAATCCGCAGGAAACCCAGGATCTGACAGACTTTATCGTGCAGATCAGGGATAAATATAACCTTTCCATCTTTATGATCGAACATCATATGGATTTGATCATGCAGATCTCAGAAAGGATCTATGTGTTGGATTTTGGTAAGATGATCGCACATGGTTCACCGGATGAAGTAAGCAATGATCCAAAGGTAATTGAAGCATATCTGGGGGTGAGTGAAGATGCTTAAGATTAGTCATTTACATGTAAATTACGGCGGCATCAAAGCAGTCAGAGATGTTTCCTTTGATGTTCCGGATGGAGAAATTTGTACACTGATCGGCTCCAATGGTGCAGGTAAATCCACAACTTTGCGTACTATCATCGGTCTGGAAAAAGCAGCTTCCGGTTCCATCACACTGGACGGATCAGAACTGATCGGTTTGCAGACCAACCAGATCGTAACCAATGGTATTACACTGGTACCGGAAGGACGGCATGTATTTCCGGATATGACAGTTCTGGAAAACCTGAAAATCGGTTCCTACATGAGAAAAGAAGACTTGCAGGAGGATCTGAACTGGATCTATGATCTGTTCCCAAGATTAAAGGAACGTTCCTGGCAGGCAGCCGGTACCTTATCCGGTGGAGAGCAGCAGATGCTTGCTGTAGGCCGTGCTTTAATGTCAAAACCAAAGATCCTGATGATGGATGAGCCTTCCCTGGGGCTGGCGCCAATTATTGTACAGGGTATTTTTGATATTATTAAAGAAATCAATAAGCAGGGTGTAACAATCCTGTTGATCGAGCAGAATGCCAATATGGCACTTAGAATTGCACATTCTGCATATGTTATGGAGACCGGGGAGCTGACACTAAGCGGAACCGGGGCAGAACTGCTTAAAAATGATGCGATTAAGGCAGCTTATTTGGGCGGGAAAAAGTAGGTTAAATTGTAGATTAGCAACTTAGAAATAATAATTATAATGAGACGGCAGTGGTGTGGGTATGTATCCTTTCACTGCCGTTTACACGTATAAGACCTTCTACATCATTCCATAAAGGTACTCAGTTGCTTCCGCTAACGGAATCCAATCGCCATCCTGGCTCGGGATTCCTTTCCGGGCATCCATGCCCGGAATAGCTGTTTTGCAGATGGAATGATTAGAAGGTCTAATCCGGCTTTTTACACAAAAAGCGTGCCTCGATAAGTACTATAGTGGGACTTTCTGTGCCCTTTTGCACCAACCTACCCTACATTAAATCCTGCACCTCGGCTTTGTGGATGGAAAGAAAAGAAAAAAGCAGTGAAATAAGTGTCAGGATAACAGGCAATACCAGATTCTCAGCCATGGCGAAGTCACCTAAATTTGCCTGTGTCAGGATGATCAGTCCAAATGAGGAGGTGATGGTTGCCCTTGATGATTTCATACTTAAACCGATAAATAAAGATATGAAACTCATTGTTATAGTTACAACTGCTCTTATGATGAGTTGAATGTAAAAGCCTAAGCTTGTCATATCAAAATCAATAAGAATGGGTAGTGACGTAAAATGTGCACAGAGTAAAATGATACCGTAAAGCAGAAGCCTTGTAAGGGTCAGTGCGACAAAATTGAAAATCCATACGGCAAGCATCTGTGAAATAAGAATTTTCTGACGTTTAATCGGATAAGAAAACATCAGGCACATAGTTTTGTTTTTATATGCGCTTACAATAAACGCGGAAAGCATTACACTTGTGAAAACAAGGAATGACATACTTGAAAGAGTTTCGATGAACAAAGACATTTCACCTGTTTCGGGGTCGCCCGCAACAAGAAGCGTAAGCAGGCAGAGAGCTGGAAACAGTATGCCGGCGTTTCGGATATATTTACCGATGTTATTTTTTTTCCATTCGAGTTTAACCAACTTTAGCATTTTCTTCCACCTCCCCGGTTGTCTTCAAAAAGTAATCTTCCAAAGTTTCGGCTTTTTTACCCAGACCTGTAATCGCTACATTGTTGAGTGCAAGAGATTTGGATAATTCCTGGATAGATACACTGCTGTCATAGATACGGATTTTTCCGTCTTCAATAATTTTAAAGTTATCAAGCTTTAGCTTTTCGCTCAAAACAAAGGAGGCCTGTGTTGTATTTAGGGTAGACAGCTCTATATAGGAAAGATTCATTTCTTCAATTTCTTTTATACTGATTTCCTTCATCATCTTGTTGTGATTGATAATGCCGACGGTATCGGAGATGCTTTCGATTTCTGAAAGAATATGACTTGAAATCATAATAGTGGTACCGTATTCTGTGCGGAGCATTTGGAACAGCTCGCGGATCTGTTTTATTCCTGCCGGATCAAGTCCATTTGTGGGTTCGTCCAGAATAAGAAATTCCGGTTTGCTGAGAATTGCACGGGCAATGCCCAGACGTTCCTTCATTCCCAGAGAATAATTTTTGACAGGCTTATTGGAAGCCTCTGTTAACCCAAGCATATCAAGAGCATTTTCTATACTGCCGTGGTTGTAATACCCCATATAATCGCAGTGAAGCTTTAAGCTTTCGTAGCCTGTCAGATGGTCGTAAAAGACAGGAAATTCGATCATACTTCCCATTCGTTTTAGAACCTCATAGGATTCGGGGGTAAGCGTTTCTCCGAAAATCTCAATTGTCCCCCCGGTAGGCTTCCAAAGATTTGTCATCATTTTCATAACGGTTGTTTTACCTGCGCCGTTAGGACCGAGAAAACCGTAAATGTCTCCTTTCTTGATGTGAATATCTACGCTATCCACAAGGGTCTTTTCTCCAATAGTTTTTGTAATGTGGTTGGTTTGTAATATATATTGCATTTTCATAATCTCCTTTCTGAAATTATGATAGCAAAGGAGATTTGCAAAACTCTTGCACAATTCTTACAAATTTCTTTCGCAGGATTTTAGTAAGACATTTTTTTCAGCATGAGGGTGAAGGTGGTTTTTACATAGGGCGTGCTGTCTAAGGTGATATCTCCGCCAAGCTGTAAAGCTAAGTCCCTGGCAATCGTCAGACCCAATCCATTGCCCTGTATGTTACGATTTCTTGAATCCTCCATAGTGAAAAGCCGGTCAAATACATTATTGGCAAAATGTTTGTCGATTCCTTTTCCTTTATCAGAAACATCAATATACACTGTGTTTTCATTTGTTCTTAAACTTACTCCCAGATATTTTCCGTCAGAGCCATAACGAATTACATTAGAAATCAGATTCGATAAAATACGTTGTACAGCATTTTCGTTTCCATAAATGTAAACAGCAGTTTTCGGAACATCAATAGTAACCTCAAAATCGTCACTCGTTAATATGTCGTAAAAGTCAAGGACGCTCTCACGACATATCTCGCATACATCAATTTTGGAAAGCGCCATATCCATATCTCCGGACTCTAATTTTGCCAAAGTAAAAAATTGATTGATAAGTTCCATGACATTTTTGGCCTTTTGATCTATTTTCTCCAGCATTTCATTTGTTGGTGTTCCATTGATACGCATAATTTCCAAATATCCCAGAATAACAGTCATAGGAGTTTTTATGTCATGTGAGATATTTGAAAGCATTTTCCTGGATGAGATTTCTGCGTGGCGGTAATCAGCCTTCACCTTCAGATGATTTTCGAGCAGGCGGTTTATCTGGGCCGCAAGCTCCATAAGTTCTTTATTTTCTGTAAATACCATTATCATCTCGTCACTGTTCGTATCAGTTATTTCTTTGAGTTTTCCACTGATTTTGTGTAATTCTGTCTGTATGCCGTTACCAAAAAGAAATCTCTGATAAAGTACAATACCGGACAAAAGTACAATGATGATCAAAAGGAAAAAAATAATTGCCGGCTCACTCATAGTTTATCTCCTAACTTATAGCCTATGCCCCATACGGTAAGGACATAGCGAGGGTTGCGGGAATCGTCTTCGATCTTATTGCGCAATCTGCTGATATGTACAGTAACAGCATTTTCATCCCCAAAATAAGCATCATGCCAGACAAGAGAATAAATTTTTTCTTTGCTATATACCTTTTTTGGATTTTGTAACAGCAACTTCAAAATATCAAATTCCTTTGCCGTTAATTCGATATTTCCACCTTTTTTCGTGATCGTATAATTGGATAAGTTCATCACCAAATCTCCGGCAGAAAGGATTTCCGGTGTTGTGGCAGAGGAACTGTCATATTGTGTTGTCCTTCTGATATTGGCCTTTATTCGGGCTAAAACTTCAGCAACGGAAAAGGGCTTTGTAATATAATCGTCAACACCCAATCCAAGCCCCAATGTCTTGTCTGTCTCGGAGTCTTTGGCAGATATAATGATAACGGGGACAAAGCTGCTTTTTCTGATATGCTGGATAACGTCCATCCCGCTGATCTTAGGTATCATTAAATCTAACAAAATCAGGCTGAAAGTAGATTGATCAAATAGTGTGCAGGCTTCCTGTCCGTCAATAGCACAGGTAACCTCATAATTTTCGGCAGTTAAATAATTTGTCAGCATTTCACTGATTTCAGCATCATCTTCAACTATCAAAATTCTGTTCATCTTTTTAGTCTCCTTACTGTAATGAGAATGTACCTGACTTTGAAAATATCAGGTTAACGCCTGTAATCCACCTGAAATGAACTTAATCAGTTTACTCTGCAGCTGATACCAATCCTTTGTCTTATCCCAATGCATGGATTTATTCACATGATACGCTCCATATATGACAAACTGGAAGATTTTATCCGCTTCATTTTTGCTAAGATGGCACTGGTTCATAAGTGTAGGAATCATCTTATCTTTTTCTGTCAGATACATTTTTTTGATAATGTAGTCAGAAAGGCTTTCGTCTAAGAAGAGCACATGATATTTGGGGATATCGGCAACCCGCTGGCAGGCGGGCAATAGTGTTTCACGCTGTCTGATCACTTCAGGATCAGCGTTACCGGCTAAAAGTTCCAGTAACTGCAGCATATCCTGATTGGGATTTGCTGATGACTGTTCTGTTAAACGTAAAGCGTCCTCTAAAGTAGCATCCAGAACGCCGGTCAGATCATCAAAGTGCAGATAGAAGGTGGCCCGAGTGATTTCGGCCTGTTTGCACACGGCCGTTACAGTTATTTTTTCAAAAGAAGTCGCTGCCAGCAATTCTAATAAGCCGTCTTTGATTACATTTTCTGTGTAGATGGTTCTTCTGTCTGTTTTACGTTCTTTTTTCGTGTTTGTCATTTTATTTCTCCATATGTTTTATAAATTCCAGACAAAAAAGTAAAAGTGTCAATAAATTATCCTGATTGTAAATAGAAAGTAAAGAGATTTGAACATGATCGAATGCATAAAAACACAAATACAGGAGGAACAGAAAACATGGTCGAAATAGTAAAAGAGATTGCAACGAAGAGTGTGATGACAAAGTCTTCACTACCGGTAGGCGGGTATTCGGTAAATCCCTATGTGGGATGTTCTCATGCCTGTAAATACTGCTATGCTTCTTTTATGAAAAGATTTACCGGACATACGGAAGCCTGGGGTTCTTTTATGGATGTTAAGAACTGGCCGGTAATAAAGAATCCTAAAAAATATGCCGGACAACTGGCAGTAATCGGATCGGTTACTGACGGGTACAATCCCTTGGAAGAAAAGTATGGTAAAACGAGGGAACTGCTGAAACAGTTAAAGTACAGTGATGCGAAAATCATGATTTGTACGAAGTCTGATCTGGTGGTCAGGGATTTGGACATTCTGACACAGATGTCAGATGTGACAGTTTCCCGGTCCATTAATACACTGGATGAGGAATTTAAAGATGATATGGACCAGGCTGTGAGTATTGAGAGAAGAATACAGGCTATGAAGACTGTATATGATGCCGGAATCAGAACGGTATGTTTTATTTCACCTATTTTCCCGGGGATAACGGATAGTAAGGCGATTATAGAAAAAGTGAAAAATCAGTGTGATTTTGTTTGGCTGGAGAATCTGAATCTCAGGGGTGACTATAAGGCTGTCATCATGGATTATATTCAGGAAAAATATCCGGAACTGATGCCGCTATATGAGGAAATCTATCGTAAAAAAGACAAACATTATTGGAAAGAACTGGAAACTGATATGAAGCAGTATGCCGTAGAAAATGAATTGCCTTACATTGATAATTATTTACCGGATGGCAGAAGTACACCGGGTAAGCCTGTTGTCATCAATTATTTGTATCATGAGGAAATCAGGGGATCAGAAAATAAGGGCACCAGAAAATAGAAACATCAGAAAATAGAAGTACCGGAAAATAGAAATAACAGAAGAGGAGCATTAAAAATGAGTTTATATGAGGACTTAGTAACACAGACACAGATGAATTATTCCAGTTATTACGGTCAGTATGCAGCAGGACAGACACCCTATCAGCTATCACAGAAGGCAGCATTACCTTATGAAGAGCAGATAAAGAACTTTGCAAAGCAGGTAAAAGATGCCGAATGTATTATCATAGGTGGAGCTTCGGGACTATCTGCCGCAGGAGGCGGAGATTTTTATTATGAGGATAATGAATCCTATCGAAAATATTTTGGCAAGTATGCGGAAAAATACGGTTTTAACGGAGCCTTTGACGGTATGATGCATCAGTATCAAACAAGAGAGGAGCATTGGGGGTATCTGGCAACTTTTCTGCATACAACGCAGACAGCACCTGTGAGACAGCCTTACCTGGATCTGGATGCGATTTTAAAAGGAAAAGAGTTTCATATTTTGACCACCAATCAGGATACACAGTTTATGAAACTGTATGATGAGAAGCAGGTAAGCGAGATACAGGGAGATCATCGTTTCTTTCAGTGCTCCAGACAGTGCCATGACGAAATCTGGGATGCTGTCAAGCCGGTGGAGGATATGATAAAGGCAATGGGAGATGGAACAAGTATTCCCAAAGAGATGATTCCACGTTGCCCGCAATGCGGCGCGGAAATGTTTCCCTGGGTCAGAGGATATGGAAATTTCCTCCAGGGACGCAAGTATGACAGGCAATATGAGAAAATATCTAACTATATTGAAAAACATAAGACTGAGAAAATTTTGTTCATCGAACTTGGCGTTGGAAGAATGACGCCGATGTTTATACAGGAGCCGTTCTGGAACCTGACACTGACCCTTCCGGATGCAAGATATATTGCTGTAAATGACAAGTATGATTTCCTGCCGAAACAGATAGAGGATAAGGGAATAGTGATCGTCAATAATATAGCAACGGTATTAGAAGATGTGAGAAAAGAAGCAGGCAAGAAGTGAGACAATGAACCAATATAAAGAAATCATTGAAAAAATTAAAAATGCAGATACGATTTTAATCGGTGCCAGCAACGGCTTATCCATTACAGAGGGATTGCATTTGTTTGCAGATAATCAAGCGTTTCAGGATGTGTTTGGGGATCTGAAGACAAAGTATGGTCTTCGAAATATTTTAGACGGTTTCTTTTATAATTGGAAATCGGATGAAGAGAAGTGGGGATTTACCAGCCGATTGATTGAGCACTACAGTGGGAGTTATATGCCCAGCCAGGTAATGCAGAACCTTAGAAAACTTGTGGGAGACAAGCCTTATTTTGTTGTGACCTCCAACGGAGAAGGACATTTTGAACAATCCGGGTTTGATGCAAATAAGGTATATGAAGTGGAAGGCAACTGGATAGAAATGCAGTGCAGCAGAAAATGTCATACGAGGACTTATCCTGTAATGGAGGCCATTCATAAAATGGCAGAGAAAGAGCAGGGGGGCATTGTTCCAACTGAGTGTATCCCTCATTGTCCTAAATGTGGTGCAACGATGGAATTATATAATGCACAGCCGCCAAAAGAGGAGATTGTACAGAACTGGAATCAGTTCCTGCAGGAATACCATGGAAAAAATATGGTGATTCTGGAGCTTGGAATCGGCTGGAGAAATCAGCTGATCAAAGCCCCGCTTATGAAGCTGACAGCACAGGAAGAAAATGCGACATATATTACTATTAATCTTGGAGAAATTTATATTACAGATAATATCAAGGAGAAGTCCTTTGGATTGGACGGATATCTGGATACCATTCTAAATCAATTGGCAGAAAATCTATGTAACTAATCCGCCGCCTTTTTCTTATACTCATTTCCCCATACGATCATGGAATCCAGGATGGGCTTTAAGCTAAATCCGGTTTCTGTCAGGTTATATTCAACCTTAGGAGGAACCTCAGGGTAGACAGTTCTTGTAACAAGTCCGGCACTTTCCATGGCTCTTAAATGACTGGTAAGTACCTTCTGGGTTATACCGGTTACAGAACGCATTAATTCGTTAAAACGTTTGGTACCGGTGAGCAGATCACGTATGATAAGAACTTTCCATTTATCTCCAATTAGTTGTAAGGTGGTTTCCACAGGGCAATCAGGATATTTTTTTTCCATAAGAACACTTCCTTTCAGTATAATAGTAGATGTATAGATAAAAATATATTATACATTTATTATATACCGCATTTGGAAATAATCAATTATAATCTTTCAATTGCGTGAACCGGACAGTTCACCTCACACCTTCCACAATGTAAACAGTTTTCCTGGCGGATGACATAGGGTGTTCCGGGATTGATCGCTTTCTGTGGACACCCCTGTTCACATTTTCCACAGCCGATACAGGAATTTGTGATTTTAAATCCTTTTGGAGTGATCTGACCACTGCCAATCGCATAGGATTCACGGAAAATCGGATAAAAAGACAGATTGAAATATTCAATCTCAGCATCTTTTATCATGAAAACAGCTCCGATATCTTTTGTCTCTCCAGGGTATACATTTTCCAGGTAAGGCTGTTCTTCGAATATGACATCACGCCATTTGATAGCTTCATTACCTTCCAGATATATGACTTCACCGCTTAGACGGATCATTTCCTTATATTTTGTGAGACCCAGAATTTGCACCTTTTTTGTTGCTTTTAATTCCTGACAAAAGTTTTTCCCTTGTGCTGTATAGAAATAAAGAGAATTTTCTTCATAATGTATGGCGCTTACATTTCGCACCTGTGGATTGCCAAATTCATCCACTGTTGTAAAGGCAAGTGTTCCTACATAACCTAATTTCTTTAAACATGTTTTTGCATCCATAGTATATGTTTCCTTTCTTATTTTATCTGATAACAATTGGTTCCGGATATTTTCGAGGTTTCTGTGGTGGAAAATCAGTTGCGGGATAGCCCAGTGTTATATGAGTAACGGCCTCATAATTTTCACGTATATTCCATTCCTGCAAAATTGCTTTACCCGGTTCAGTATCAAAAATATTTTCCACGCATCCCACAATACAGGAACCAATTCCCATGGAGTAAGCAGCGAGACAGATATTGTTAGCCATAATATAACAGTCAGCAGCTTTGAACCAGAAATTTTTGGGGGCAAACAGAGTAATCACCGTGGGCGCATCGTAGAAGGCACTGGGAATGTTTGGATCATCAGCGATACTGGGCTGATCTGTGGAAATATAATTGCCGGGAGATGAAACTTTAATGGAAGATAAGGATCTTTTTAATCGACCTAATTTGTCATTTATTTGTTCATTCTGGCAGATGACCATCTGTGTAGACTGACGATTTCCGGCATTGGGAGAAAAGGAGGCGGAATACAGAATCTGCGCCAATATCTCATCCGGTATTTGTTCCGGTTTATATTTTCTGATAGATATTCGTGACATTAAAGTGCTCATAAAATCGTTCATTTCATAATCCATGGCATTTCCTTTCCGGCTGCATTCAGTCTTTGATTTCTTTCCAGCACTCAGGATCGGCAGCGTACATATTACCAACACCGGTTTCACCGGCACTATATCCGTATGCAACAGCAGGACAGCCACGGCAGAAACGAAGCAGTTCGCATTTTGCACATTTCTTAAACTTTTCATATTGTCTGTAGGCGTCAAACTTTGAACTTGTAAATAAATCATAGAGATCCTCAGTTAATGCATTTCCTACTTTACTTTCCATTCGACGGCAGGCATATACAGCACCATCAGACAGGATTGTTAAATGACAGTTTCCGCAGTTACAGCCCTCATAAACATATTCATCATCCGGGTAATCTTCCGGGTGAAATAAGCCTTTTTCATATTGGAAAAGAGTCCATAAATGATCCTTTAAGCTAAAGGTTGTATTGCTGTCTTTATAAAGCTGGAATTTGTCCCAGGATTTTTCCATAAGTGATTTATATTCTAAAGGAGAACAGCATAGATCTAAATCATCTTTTCCAGGACAATATCTTGCAAAGGCAAAAATATCAGCTTTATTTTCAACCACAACATCGATTAAATCAGGGATTTCAGTCACATTAGTTTTTGACACAGTTGTCATAATTGCCACATCAATGCCAGCCTTTTGCAGCATGGGAATGCGTGACAGAGTTTCGTCAAAGGAGCCGGGCTGTCTGATATAATCATGGGTCTCTTTTAAACCATCTAATGACAGCTGATATTTTCTACAGCCGCATTCATATAATCTGGCACAGACTTCATCCGTTAAATGGAAAGGATTTCCCAGAATGGCAAAACGAATGCCTGCAATTTTTAACAGGTTAGCAAGTGTCCAGAACTGCGGGTGCAGGATCGGATCGCCGCCTGTAATATACATATAAGGGATACGGTCAGCCTTTTTACAAAAAGTCTGGCAGTTGTCGATGACAGTCACCATATCCTCTAATTTCATTTCTTTAAATTTGGCATGAGAGCCAAGTGCATAAATATAACAATGCTTGCACCGTTGATCGCAGGCTTCTGTGATGTGCCACTGAAAAGCAAAGTATTCCATAATCTACCTCCAATATAATTCCATATGTTTTGTCATGAGAAAAATGAGATGGTAGAACGAATCTGCCATCTCATCCCTACCAAATAATTTGGCGTGCTTATTTGTCACCGGCACCGCAAGCTGTACCGCAGGCAGCAGGTTTTTCAGCAGGCTTGTCACCGGCACCACAAGCAGTTCCACAAGCGGCAGGTTTCTCAGCAGGTTTGTCACCAGCGCCGCAGGCTGTACCGCAAGCAGCAGATGCTGCAGTGTCTTTTTTACCAAATAAGTTTTTCAGTCCCATTTTAAATTACCTCCATATGGTTGATTCAGTTGGCTCTTGCCAATCTGTAATTGTAGAATAAAACGAAAAAAACAAGTTGTTAAGTACGCACAAAAAAGTGGTATAGTATGCCGGCAGTAACATAGTATCTATTTGATACCATGGCACTTTTTTGTGCGTACTGTTAAATCGGGAAAATCATTATTATAATGCGATTAGTGGATAATAATCGGAGGAAAAAAGATGAATTTTAATGAGTTTTTAAGCGGCAGACCCGCAAATGATTATGTATTTCAAAAAATGGATTATAATGAACAAATAGGGAAAGCTGCTGATCTGCTCCAGGAGGCAGATGTGGTACTCATTGGAGCAGGTGCCGGATTGTCAACGGCGGCCGGGCTGACATATGGTGGAAAGCGTTTTACGGATAACTTTCAGGAGTATATTGATAAATATGGAAGTATGTATATGACTGATATGTACAGTGCCGGTTTCTTCCCATTTCCTACGGGGGAAGCAAAATGGGGATATTGGGCAAAGCATTCCTATATTAACAGGATTGAACCGGAGGGGTTGCCGGTATACAAAGCTGTGTACAAATTAGTGGAGCATAAGGAACATTTTGTACTGACTACCAATGTGGATCACCAGTTTGAAAAATCCGGTTTTGAAGAGGACAATATATTTGCAACCCAGGGAGATTACGGTCTTATTCAATGCGCAAAAGGCTGTCATCAGAAAACTTATGATGCGATAGAGAGCTTTAAACAAATGGTACCTGCAACAAAGGATTGTAAGATTCCTTCCCATATGGTGCCCAAATGCCCGGTATGTGGCGGTGTGATGGTGATGAATTTGCGATGCGACCAATATTTTGTAGAGGATGAACATTGGCATGAACAGGATGAAAAATTTGGGGCTTTTCTTACAGACAATATGGATAAAAAGATGGTATTGTTTGAATTAGGTGTTGGTTTTAATACACCTACTATTATCCGATTCCCGTTTGAAAACCTGCTGCGGGAACATGAGAATATTTCTTTGATCAGGTTGAATCTGAATGAAGCGGTTGTGCCGGAAAGCTTTGAAAACAGGGCAATTGGGATTAACGAAGATATTGGAAAGGTACTTTCGGATATTTATGTGAATATAGAGAAAGGAAAATAAGTATGGGACAGCTACAGGAACAAGAACAGAGACTTGACTACCTGATTGAAAAGTTTAAAGAAGATTCAGGGGAATATAGAAATCTGGAAGTTGGAGACACTGAGGCAGAAAAGCGAATTGCACTTCGCTCACTTATGAATATCCGTATGCCGAAATCCATGAATGATGAAATTGTGCGTGTACAGGATGAGTTTCTGCAAACAGATGCCGAGGAAAAAGGAATCGTAAAGCTTGCAGATATTCTAACCATAAAAGAACAGTATGGAAGCACACAACCTTTTGGAGATCAGATATCTATCTGGCAGGGAGATATTACGAGACTTGGTATTGATGCGATTGTAAATGCTGCTAATTCACAGATGCTTGGCTGTTTTGTGCCATGTCATAAATGCATCGATAATGCCATACATTCTGCGGCAGGAATAGAACTGCGGGCGGAATGCAATCATCAGATGAATCAGAAGAAAATGCGCTATGGTAGCAGATATGAAGAACCCACAGGACAGGCAATGCTGACGAAAGGCTATAATCTTCCGGCAAAATATGTGCTCCATACCGTAGGCCCCATCGTTGGGTATCAGTTAACGGATGCGTTACGACAGGATTTGAAGAATTGCTATGAAAGTGTATTAAACTGCTGTATCGAGAATGGAGTACGGTCGGTGGCATTTTGCTGTATCAGCACAGGAGAGTTTCATTTTCCTAATGATGAAGCAGCAAAAATTGCAGTGGAAACGGTAAATTCTTTTTTGGAAAATCATAGAAAAGATTTTGACAGAGTGATTTTCAATGTATTCAAAGATGCAGATCGCGATCTGTATGAAAAGCTTTTATAAATGTTATTTATTTTTATGGGCGGTAATAATGGTGTAACTGTAAGCATTTACGGTAAGGATACATTTGTCAACTTCCACATACCAGTTCTTGGCTGTACGGGTAATGATGGCTGTGGGAGATTGGATTTTTTCGATACACCACATAACCACATCATCAGTGTCCAGAGAAAGATTTTTTTTGATACGGTCTACTCCCATAGGAGTGGTATGAACTTTGTTAATGTTTTGCAGTAAGTCATTCATAGTGTTTACCTCTTTATCGTTTGGTTGAAGTCACTTTTTGTTTGTATTGTTCTAATAATTCATTAAATTCCGGTTCGTTTCTTAGAAAAGCATACTCCGGATTGGTTTCCAGATCAGTCAGCAGGACAGGCAGCATGCGAAGACCTACATTCTGCATTCGGTTTTCTTTATCAGTCTGAGATACCGGTTGTGCTGCTACTGATTGGGATTGTACAGAGGCTGGCTTTACTTGTTCAGCACTTGTTTTAACATGCTTATAAATAAAAGATTCAGTCGGATCCCAGGGCGTCAGAAGTGCCTGCAGCATATCATTTAAGGTAGAAATGGCGTCCTCTTTATTCTGCATGGAAACAGCGTATTCCCAGGCACCAAGGTAGGAACCCAAATCCCATAGACCAAAGGTTTTGTTCATAATTCGACAGCTTTCAGATAATTTGGCGGCTGTATCGCCATCCCCGTTTTTGATGGAGATCGAAATAAGCTGTGCCAGAGACAACTGCATATCCTGCAGAGAGGCTCTGAGTTTTTGTTCATACAGGTTTGCAGCATCTTCGTATTTTTCCTGCTTCATCCAGAGGTTAGCCTGTAAACTCCTCTTATCCAGAGCATTGGGTTCAGGCAGCTGATCCAGAAGCTCCTGGGCTTTGTCGAATTGACTTTTCTGGATATAATGGGAAGCCAGCATATAATTTGCACGTTCAGTATATTTCATATCACCATAATGGGCAACTCTTTCATAAAGAGAGGCAATCTTATCATCATAAATCTGCTTTTCTTCAGCCGATAAATCAGCCATCATCAGAGAACCCTGCAGTACCAGTGCAAGAGAATGTAACAGTTCTGCATCAGAAGGGTATGCCCTGATTTTTTCCATGGAGGCAGAGTATCCTTCATCAAATCCTTTTTTCTCGATTATAGCTGCAATATCATTTAAAAATAATGCAATCTCTTTTGAGGACAATTCCTCTTCGAAGCAAAGCAGAGTATTTAAATCAGTCTTTAACAGCCTGGCAAGTGCCGGTAGCAGCGTTACGTCAGGATATGTGGAACCGCGTTCCCATTTGCTCACAGCCGGAGTGGATACGCCGAGATAATTGGCGATCTGTTCCTGGGTGAGACCAAGTTCTTTTCGTTTCTCTTTTAGAATCATGTGAAGTGCCATAGCAGCCTCCTGTCTCTAAGTGCGGGATTTCTTTTTGTACTATTACTGTAGCAGAGCGGAAGGGAGTTCACAATAGAGAGAAAGTTAATTTATACGACAAAAAATAAACTGCGGGTTAAAGAAAAAGATTGCTAGCAAAGTGACGGTTCAGCCGTGTTTTATGCAATATTTATTTTCTTTAAGCTGCAGTTTGTGGGGGCCTGGGGCGCGAAGACCTCAGTTACAGCAAGTGAAAAATTGCGACAGCCTGGCCTTGGCTATAGACCGGGACAACTGCAGTTTAAATGAAGGTTAGAGTATAATTATTATTGGCAATATTAGTAAAAAAATAAGGGAAGAAGGATAAACCCTCTTCCCAATCACACAGTTTTTCATTATGATATTAATTGCGAAGTCAATATCAAAGGAGACTGTAT
>JAQUUX010000092.1 GCA_028693705.1 Lachnospiraceae bacterium
ATAACAGGACAGGAAGAAAGGGGAAAATATCAGTGGGACAGGGAAAAATAAGAATTGAAAACCTGAATAAAACGTTTGTAACAAGAAGGCAGACCATACAGGCGGTAAAGGACGTAAACATGAGTATAGAGGAAGGCGAGTTTGTCTCTTTGATCGGTCCGTCCGGATGCGGTAAGTCTACCATTATCAGGATGATTGACGATCTGATCAAACCAACTTCCGGCAAAATCTATGTGGACCAGGTTGAACTAACGGAATATAAAAGAATACCGGCAGAAATTAATAAAAAAATAGGGTTTATTTTTCAATTGCCCAATTTGCTTCCATGGCTGACTGTGAGAGAAAATGTATGTTTTCCGCTGAAGGTTTATAAAATGCGCAATGCAGCTTCAGAACGATATGCAGATGAGCTGATTGAGATGGCGGGATTGAAGGAATATAAAGATGCTTATCCTTCAGAAATATCCGGTGGTGTAACGCAGAGAATCGGCGTGATCCGGGCATTGGTCCATAAGCCGGAAATTGTATTTATGGATGAACCTTTTGGTGCTCTGGATACTATGATGCGGGAACAACTGGATATGGAAATTTTAAAAATATGCAGAAGCATGAAAAAAACAGTAATTTTTATTACCCATGATGTGGAGGAAGCGGTGCTGTTGTCTGACCGGATATACGTTATGGGAACCAATCCGGGAAGAATTGTAAAGGAAGTAAAGATTGAACTGGAAAAAGAAAGAACACTTTCCATGCTGACAGAAGAAAAATTTCAAAAATATTGTTCAGAGCTGACCGGATATATTGGGAAGATTGATTTGAGCAAAATTGTATAGGAGGTATTTTTATGAGTCCTTTGTTGGAGGCAACTCGAGCAGAGCGTATCGCGGCCCGAAAAAAAAGAAATCAGCTTGATAAAATATCATCAATAGCGATGCCGCTGATTGGCATCGGGTGTCTGCTGGCTGTGTGGCAGGTCTTTATCTTGATTAATAAAGTGCCTGCGTGGCAGCTTTCACCGCCGGTCAATGTATTTCGTTCTATGATAATGGATTTCAAAGAAGTTTATATGCAGCATGTATTCCGCACCTTCCTTTCCATAATGGTGGGATGGGGATGCGCATGCATGGTTGGGGTGACATTTGCAGCACTGATGTGTAATTATCCAATTCTGAATTCTATGCTGACACCTTATATTAACTTTTTATGTACGCTGCCGGTAATTACCCTGGTTCCAATGATGTATGTGTTTATGGGAGTGGGGGAGGATGTCATCATCATCGCAATTATTTTACAGTCCTTTGCCATTGTCTGTCTGAATTCTTCTACCGGACTTTTGAATGTTCCGGTACTTCGGAAAGAAATGATGGTCTCGTTGCGGGCAAATAAGAAACAGATTTTTTTCCAGTGTAATCTTCCATCTGCGTTAAGTAATGTGTTCACAGGAATGAAGCTGTCCGCGATTTTTGCCACAACAACCTGTGTCAGTGCTGAGGTAAATGGAAGCGCGGTAGGGCTTGGTGCTTTGGTTATCACGGCTAAAGCATATTCCAGAACAGAGCAGATGTGTGGAGCAATTATTTTTATAGCGGTAATTGGAGTGTTTTTTTACATGCTGACAGATATCATTGAAGCAGTATTTATAAGATGGAAAGACTGATGTGAGGTTAACTCGGGAAACCGATGTTGATAAATAAAATTTAAGGAGGAAATGTTTATGAAACTCAGAAAGATGGCAACGATTGCAATGGCGGCTGCAGCTGTATCATTATCATGTGCAGGAATAGCGGGGGCAGAGGAACTGCAGAAGGTGACAGTGGCAGTACCCCATGATCTGGAATGCATAGACGATATGGCGATTTATGTAGGTATCACTCAGGGATATTTTGAGGAGCAGGGATTAGATGTAGAACTGATTACAGCAGCAAATCCTACGGATCTTCAGATGGTTGCCACCGGTCAGGCAGATCTTTGCTGCCCTTCTCCCAATGTATATCTGGGACAGGTTGAGGCGGGAGTAGAATGTACTACGGTCAGCGCATATGATGCAATTAATATTTTTGGTTTTTCTGCCCTGAATGGAAAAGGCATTGAGACCTGGGAAGACTTAAAAGGAAAAACGATAGCGCTTGGGGATGCAGCCTGGGAGACCATTGCACTTCCTACGTTATTAGCAGCGGGTATCGATCCGGAAAAGGATGTGGAATTTGTAGTATGCGGTGATTCCAGATATCAGATGGTGGCAGAGGGACAGGTTGACGTGTTATTTACCTGGGTATCTGAATATAAACAATTGCTGGGTATGGGGTATGATTTTAACTATATTGATGGCAATGATATTCTGGCTACTTTCGCAAATCCGTGGATTGCAGGTACAGGTTATTATGAAGAAAACCAGGATAAAATTCAGAAGTTCTTATATGCAATGGAAAAGAGTATTTACTTCATGTATACCAATCCGGAAGCGGCTGCAGATACTGTATTAACCGTATTTCCTGGAATCGAAATAACCTGGGAGGGCGCAGTTGGATGTGCAGAAGGTCGTGTGGCTCAGGCTTTAGGTAATGATGAAGCGGCCAGAGAAGGCAAATTCACAGAAGGACTTGGCGCTCTGAGCGCAGAGCAGTGGAAAGAGGTAATTGATGGAGCTCTGGCGGCCAAGGTAATTACTGATGACACAATTACATATGAGCAGTGTTATACCGATACCTGTTTGCCGACACCGCTGACAGAGGAAGATATTGCGGATGTAAAAGCGGATGTAGAAGCATATGAGTTTGCTTCTGAGATTTATAAAAGTGCAAACTAAAAAGTCAGAAATGGAACATTGAAGTGTGCCGCGCTGCGAAGACAGGACAGCATGAAAAAACAAAAAATAAAATTCTTCTCGGCAGCGTTACGAATTATTTTACTACAAAAAGGGATAAACGAAAGGAGAAAGCAGATAGGCTAGAGCAGTATCTGCAGTAAAAGATATGGATTGGATTAATGAATTGTTTCACACAAACAAACCGGTGGTGGCAATGTGCCATTTGCAGGCAATGCCCGGGGACCCCAATTATGACAAAGACGGGGGGATGGAAAAGGTCGTGGAACTTGCCAGAAAAGATTTTCTGGCACTGCAGAACGGTGGCGTGGATGCAGTCATGTTTTCAAATGAGTTCAGCCTTCCCTATTTAAAAAAGGTGAATCCGGAAACCACGGCAGCTATGGCGAGAGTGATTGGAGAACTGAAGAGTGAAATTAAGATACCGTATGGAGTTAATGTGCTGTGGGATCCGTATGCATCCCTGGATTTAGCGGCAGCAGTAGGAGCCAGCTTTATTCGTGAAATTATGAGTGGAGTGTATGGAAGTGACTTCGGATTGTGGGATACAGATACGGGCGCTATTGCAAGACATAAGAGAAAACTGGAGATTAATAAGGTAAAAATGTTGTTTAATATCGTTCCGGAATCTGCCAGATATCTGGTGGACCGGCCTATTGCTGAAATCGCCAAAACCACAGTATTTAATAACAACCCGGATGTAATCTGCGTTTCTGGAACAAATGCCGGGGCATCTACGGACATAAACATTCTGTCAGTTGTAAAAAATGCGATTCCAGATACGGCAGTATTTGCAAACACAGGATGTAAGGTAGAAACCATTGGAGATATTTTTAAAATTGCGGATGGCGCCGTGGTGGGGACTACGTTTAAAAAAGACGGAAAATTTGTAAATCTGGTAGAAGAAGACAGAGTTAAACGCTTTATGGATAAGGTACGGTCTGTACGTTAGAAGGTATTTGAAGAATGTGAAAATAGATTTTCAAACGGGCTCAAATATAGGAGACTTATGAAAAATATATTGTGTTTTGGAGATTCAAATACATGGGGATATGATTATACCACTTATTCCGGACAGACAGAGTGCGCACAGAGACTTCCATGGGACCAGCGCTGGCCGGGAATGCTGCAGATAAAGCTGGGGCAGGGGTATCGTGTTGTGGAAGAAGCTATGAATGGACGGACAACGATGTGTGATGATCCCTATTTTCCGGGTGTAAATGGGATGAAAGCGTTTAAAATCGCGCTGGATTCTCATGCACCTCTGGATCTTGTAATAATTCATCTGGGGGTAAATGATTTGAAACACATGTTTTGTCTGACTGCCGGCATGATTGCCTTTGGAAACGGGGCGTTGATACAGGAAGCAAAAAAAAGCCGTTATGGTTATCCGGCACCTCAGGTCATGCTGATTGCACCTCCTCCGGTGAGGAAAAATATATCTGACTGCATTTTTGGTTTCAGCTATGGTGTGGATGCGTATCAAAAAAGTTGTAAATTTGGTAAATTATACCAAAGCACTGCGGAACAGTACGACTGCGCGTATTTGGATTGCGGTAAACTGGATTTCAGACTAAATGATTTGGATGGGCTGCATTATGCGAAAGAAGACCATAAAAAGCTGGCAGAAGCAGTTTTGAAAAAGATAAAAGAAATCATGTGAATCAATGGAGGGAACTGTAATGAGCAAAAAAGTAGGATTTATCGGCCTGGGAAATATGGGGCGGGGAATGTGCAGAAATTTGATTAAAGCAGGAAATGATGTAACTGTTTTTGATACAAATCCAAAGATGATGGAACAGTATCGGGGAGGGGCATACTTCGCAAAGGATACAATGGAAGTATATGACAAAAGTGATTTTATCTTTCTTTCTCTGCCTAATTCCAATATTGTGGAAGCAATTGTAGATCCCTTTATTGAAAAAGGGATGAAAGGAAAGATTCTGATCGACACTTCCACCAGTTATCCGCCCTCTACTATCAAGCTGGCGGCCCGGATTAAAGAAAGCGGCGGTGGAATGATAGATTCGCCTATGCTTGCAGGACCAGAAGAATCGGACTCGGGTGATCTTCTGGCAGTAGTTGGCGGCGCGAAGGAAGACTATGAAAAAATAACAGAGTTTTTGGAGCAGATAACAAAAACTTATCGTTATATGGGAGAGAGTGGAAAGGGGCACTTGATGAAAATTGCGGTAAACTACTGCAGCCTTGTACAGGCAGCTATGTTTGCCCAGGTATATCCTGTTATGAAGAAGTTTGGTCTGGAGGAAGAAACGGTTTACGATGCTTTGAATAACGAAATCTTTGATAACTGGGTATTTCAGTTTTACAGTAAGCGCTATGTCTCCCATGATTATTTCTGCGGCTTTTCTCTGAATAATGGTATCAAGGATCTCAGCTATATGAAGCGTCTGTATGAGGAGCTGAATGTTCCGGCATTTGTGCTGGATGGAGCGCTGGATCTGGCCCGTATGACGCTGAAGGATCAGACCAGGGAAGAACCTCTGGAGTTTGCGCATATGGGAAGAACCATGTACCAATTGTTCGGGTTTGAAAATTGATTTTGTACTGTTTTATAGGAAAAGAACATAAATTATCACGTTATATTCCGAAAACAAAATAAAGAAAAACAAAAGAAAAGAAAGAATGATATTATTGCAAAACAAAAGAAAGTATATTATAATAAAAGTAACCTAAGGATCTTGTTAAAATATTATAAGGAGGAATGTAAATGAGAAAATTCTTGAAACGTTCGCTTGCAACAACCATGGTTTTGTCATTAGCTGCATCGGCTTCTCTTTCAGTGAATGCTGCAGCAGAGGAGACAACCTATACTATTGCTAATGCACCAAAATGTATTGGTATTTCCTGGTGGGATCGAATGGACTCTGGAAATCGGCGCTTTGCTGAGGCTACGGGAAACACTGTTTATCAGTCCGGACCAACCGGAGATGCTGATACTGCAGTTCAGATTGCCAGTATTGAAGATGCAATTGCATCAGGTGTGGATGCGATTAATGTGATCCCGTATGATCCTGTTTCTTGTGAGACTACATTGGCCAAAGCTCGTGATAATGGCATTGTTGTAATATCACACGAAGCAGAAGGTATGGAAAATGTAGATTATGATCTGGAAGCATTTGTGAACCAGGAGTATGGTGCACATATGATGGATCTTCTGGCGGAGCAGATGGGCGAAAAGGGAGGATATGTTATCATGGTCGGAGGTCTGACCAGTGCCTCTCATCAGCAGTGGGCAGAGGGGGCTATTGCCCGTCAGGAAGAGGCATATCCTGATATGTTCCAGGTATGTGATCTGGTAGAAGGATCTAGCCAGGAAGCAGCTTACAATACCGCTAAAGAAGTAATAGCTACTTACCCGGAGATCGGTGGTTTCATAGGCTGTGATACGAATGATCCTCCAGGAATTGCCATGGCGGTAGAGGAAGCGGGAAAAGCAGGAGAAATCGCAGTGACAGGAACCTGCCTGGTATCACAGGCAAGAGATTACCTGAATAATGGAACGATTAAAAAATTTACCTTCTGGGATCCGGCAGATGCAGGAGAAGCAATGTGCTCCCTTGCCGTTAAAGTTCTCAAAGGTGATCCTATTGAGGATGGCGTTGATTTAGGCGTAGCTGGTTATGAAAAATGTACGGTAAAGGATAACACAATTTATGGAGCAGCCTGGGTTGATGTCACAACAGATAATATGAGCGATTATGATTTTTAATTTTCATTAAACACTATGGGGCAAAAACTGATCAGGGGAAATACAACTCCATTGTATTTTCCCTGATTTTCACTAGATGATTGAAGCGAGGCGGTGCTCTTTGAAAAATATAGTTCGAATTAATAATATGTATAAATCTTTTTATGGGGCAATGGCACTGAATGGAATGGATTTTAGTATGAATGAAGGTGAGATTCGCTGCCTGATTGGAGAAAATGGATGCGGCAAATCTACCATGATAAAGGTAATATCCGGATTTCATCCCTTTGACAGTGGAGAATTATACATAAATGAAAAAGCACATAAGAAAATCAGTCCTTCTGAATCAATAGCAGAAGGAATACAGGTAATTTATCAGGATTTCTCTTTATTTCCCAATATGACAATTGCAGAAAATATCATGATGTATTCCACCGTAGCCGAAAAAAAGGCAGCAGTACGCTGGAAAAGGATACGGGAACGTGCGGTGGAAATATTGAAAAAAGTTCAGTTTGAGATTGATCCGGATATTTATGTAGAGGACTTGAACGTTGCACAGAAGCAGATGGTGGCGATCTGCCGTGCGATTGTACAGGATGCAAAATTACTGATCATGGACGAACCAACTACAGCGCTGACAACAAAGGAAGTGGACCGTTTATTTGAAATTGTGCGAAGATTGAAACAGGAGGGTGTTTCTGTTTTATTTGTAAGTCATAAGCTGGATGAAGTATCGGCGATTTGTGACAGCTTTACGATTATGCGAAACGGTAAAAATGTATTTCAGTCAGATCAGGGAGAGGGACAACTGTCCAAAGAAGATATGGTATACTACATGACTGGAAAAAAATTTGCAAGTGAGACTCATGTATATAAGCCGGTGTGTGAAATTCCGGCGCTGAAGCTAAAGAATCTGTCTTTGGAGGGGGCTTTTCAGGACATCAGTTTTTCTTTATTCAAAGGAGAAGTGCTTGGTATAACGGGACTGCTGGGCTGTGGTCGGAGTGAATTGGCAGAGAGCCTGTTCGGATTAAAAGCGGCAACGGGTGGAGAGATTGAAATTTCGGGAAAATCAGTTGGAGTTTTTCACAAGGTGGATGATGCTCTGAAAAATGGGATCGCTTACGTGCCGGAGGACAGACTGACGGAAGGACTGCACTTGGAACAGTCCATTGCCGATAATGTAATTTCCAGAATTGTACGAAACTATGCAAATCGTTTTGGTATACTGAGAATGGGAGATTTGAAAAAGAAGCAAAAGGAAAGTCTTGGTTCCATGAGCGTAGCGGGTATGATACCGGAAAATCCTGCCAATTCTCTTTCTGGCGGCAATCAACAGAAAATAGTACTGATAAAATGGCTTGCGTCTAATCCGGATATTCTTATTTTAAATTGTCCTACAGTAGGCGTGGATGTGGGAGCAAAAAGTGATATTCATCGGATTATCAGAAATCTTGCAAGTGAAAAAGGCGTTGCGGTTATCGTAGTGTCCAATGATATTTATGAAATTATGCAAACCTGCAACCGGGTTCTGGTTATGAAGGATGGACGTATTTCATCGGAAGTTGCCATAGGGGATACCACAATGGATGAGCTGGAAGCATTCATTGCGGCAGATTGAGAGGTGTAAATAATGAAAAAGATATTAAAAAACAGCCAATTTGCACTCTTTATCTTGCTGGTAGCTACAATACTGGTGTTTGGGGTGGTTAATCCGGATATTTTATCCGTGGCCAGCTTATTTTCGCTGGCAAGGACCTGTGCCGTACCGGCAATTTTTGCATTGGCGATTATGGTAGTCATGGTAATCGGTGAGTTGGATATGTCATTTTGCATGATTGGTGCATTTGCCTCTTATTCCACCATGTTTTTACTGACAAAAAATGGTTATTTGGATGTGCCCGTTATATTTATTTTTGTAATGGCAATTATGATTGGAATTATTCTGCAGTTATTAAATTGGGTTTTGATTGACAGGCTGCATTTAAAGTCATTTATCGCAACGCTGGGAACTCAATCCTTTTTAAAGGGAGCAATTCTGGCATTTGTCAGCTCCTCATATATTTATTCTCTTCCGAAGTCGGCTGTTTCTCTGGGAACCACTTATATGGCAACGGCAAAGTACAGCAGTGGGGTGGAAACGCAGTTGCCGGCAGCAATATTGATGACGCTGGGAATGTATCTGATTATGTATATTTTGCTGGAATACACGAATCTCGGACGAAAATTATATGCAATTGGAGGGGATGCTGACGCGGCAAAACGTGCAGGTATTGATGTGTCCAGAACCCGTCTGTATGCATTCATTATCGTTGGAATTATCTGTGGCATTGGTGGTGTGGTTCACAATTGCCTGGGAAGATGCTCTCTTCCTATGCCTACGGATTTAGTTGGACAGGAGCTGAATGGAATTGCAGCAGTGGTGCTGGGACGGGGGGCTTTTCAGAGAGCAAAGGGAACCGTGATCGGAACGCTGCTGGGAGTGCTGCTTCTTCAGTTTATCTCCAATAACCTGATTATGATTGGCGTACCTTCTTATTACCAGAACTTCGTAACCGGAATTATTATATTCGTGGGCCTGGTATTCCAAATGCGTAAGCATGGGGGATTGTTTCCGAAGAAAGGAGCGTCGGCATCATGAGAGAAAAGAAACTTCAGCACAGGTTTGACACTGATATTGTAAAAATGACAGTAATTGCTTTTTCGATATTAGTAATTATGATTTTGCTCAATGAAAATTTTGCAAAAGCAGGAAATATTACTTCTATGTGTTTTCAACTCCCGGAACTGGGATTGTATTCTCTGGCTATGATGATGGCCATGCTTACAGATGGGATTGATTTATCAGTGGTTGCGATTGGCAACTTATCTGCGATCTGTGCAGCGAAGGTGATGCATTTTGCGGTTGAAACAAATGTTACGGGGGCGGCATTGTTTGGATATGTTCTATTGGGTATTCTTGCTGCATTGCTTATTGGTGCATTTTTTGGATTCTTTAATGGTTTTGTTATTGCGAACCTCAATATTACTCCAATGCTGGCTACCATGGCTACCTCCACATTCATCCAGGGTATTTCCATTATCATCACCCAGGGGCACAGCGTGGCTGGAACTCCGAAGCAGTTCATTTATTTTGGATCATCCACACTGCTTGGCATTCCCTATACGATGTGGGTATTGATCCTGGTGTTCGGGGCAACTGCATTTTTACTGCATCGAACGAAATTTGGATATGAGGCAAAGATGGTGGGGGCAAATCCAAAAGCAAGCCATTTTACCGGAATGAATATACGAAAAGTATATATGAAGGCTTATCTTTACAGCGGCATTGTCAGTGCAATCTGTGGAATCGTAATTCTGGCGAGGACGGATGCGGCAAAGGCAGATTATGCAACGACTTACGTGATGCAGGCAATTTTATGCAGTGTGCTGGGGGCGACCAATCCTAATGGAGGGACTGCGAAGGTTTCCTGCATGGTTCTGGCATTGCTTTCCCTGCAATTTTTATCCTCCGGATTTAATATGCTGCATTTGAGCAGTTATTTTAAAGAGTTTACCTGGGGACTTTTATTAATCGTAGTACTGAGTATTAACTTCTTCACTGGCTTTATCAGACAGAGAAGAGGACAGCATAAGGCGTAGACAAGAAAATTATTAAAAGCAGGGAAAAAGACCTGAACAGGAGCTTCCTGTATAATTTAAATATAGGGAATTCCAAGAAAGAAGGTTGAGAAAAAGTAATACCTCAGAGTAAAATAAGATTACTGACTTTGCACGGTTAGTAAAAAATCTTATTAAAACAGTG
>JAQUUX010000093.1 GCA_028693705.1 Lachnospiraceae bacterium
GACCATGACTATAAAGTAACTTATTAACTATGTAGGTATGACCAACAATTCATCGAATACCTATATCATAAAAATAAGTCTATAGCCTCTATGGTTGAGGTCTATAAACTTATAATACGAGGAGTAAAACCATATGAAAGAAATTTATCAGTTAAACAAAGAAGAATTACTGAATGATAAAGCCAAAAACTATGAACTACAGGGTCTCACTCAGATACAGGCTCAAAAACTACTTGTAGCACATGGTGAAAATATTCTGACAGAGCAGCATAAGAAAAGTATTTTCAGTGTTTTTATTTCTCAATTCAAGGATCTGCTGGTGGTCATCCTCATCATTGCTGCCATCATTTCCATGCTGTCCGGAAACATGGAAAGTACACTGGTTATCTTTGCTGTTATTATTTTAAATGCTATTCTCGGTACCGTACAATATGTGAAAGCAGAGAAATCTCTGGATTCCCTGAAAGAACTCTCCTCTCCTCACGCCAAGGTACTGCGTGATGGAAACAAGGTTGAGATTTTGTCCAGAGAGCTGGTGCCGGGAGATATTCTGCTCTTAGAAGCCGGGGATATGGTCTCTGCGGACGGACGTATCTTAGAAAACTTCTCCCTGCAGGTAAATGAAAGCTCCCTGACCGGAGAATCCACCAACGTGGATAAAAAAGAAGAAACACTTACAGGAATAACCGCTCTGGGAGACCGGACTAATATGGTATTCTCCGGCAGTCTGGTCACCTATGGGCGCGCCAAGATACTGGTTACCGGAACCGGTATGCAGACAGAAATGGGGAAAATTGCCAATCTGATGAATGATACTCAGAATCGAAGCACCCCATTGCAGATCAGTCTGGATCGTTTTGGACAAAAATTAGCCCTGGCAATTATGCTCATCAGTGTACTTGTCTTTGGTCTTCGTATCCGGCAGGGCGAACCCATTCTGGATTCTCTTATGTTTGCTGTTGCTTTGGCTGTAGCCGCCATTCCGGAAGCCCTCAGTTCCATCGTTACCATCGTGCAGGCCATGGGTACCCGCAAAATGGCCGCCGACAATGCTATTATTAAAGAGCTGAAAGCCGTGGAAAGCCTGGGCTGCGTCTCCGTCATTTGCTCTGATAAAACAGGTACGCTGACACAAAATAAAATGACCGTGTGTGAGCTTTATCTTGGGCATCAGCGTCTTTTTCCCAAAGATCTGAATTTACAGCTTAGATTACACCGTTATCTGTTGTACTCTGCAATCCTTGCCAATGATTCTTCTATTCAAGGGGATACCAAAATCGGAGATCCCACTGAAACCTGCCTTCTTACAATGGTTCATGAAACCGCGCTGTCCGAAAACGGGGTTTCAGAAGAAGTCATCCGTAGCATGATGCCAAGACTGGAAGAGATTCCCTTTGACTCCACCAGAAAGCTGATGAGTGTGAAACACCTGATCCATGGTGTCCCTACCATATTGACCAAAGGTGCTGTGGATGTGCTGTTGGAACGAATCACCCGTATTGATACCGGTACAATTGTCCGGGATATTACCACAGAAGATAAAGAAAAGATCATACAGCAAAACCAGTATTTTTCGGAAAACGGGCTGCGTGTGCTGGCCTTTGGCTATAAAGAATGTGGTGAAAATGAAATGCTTTCTCTGGAAAGTGAATATGACTATACCTTTATTGGTCTGATCTCCATGATCGATCCGCCAAGGGAAGAGTCTGCTGCTTCCGTGGCTGCTGCCATCGGTGCAGGTATCAAACCGGTGATGATCACAGGCGACCATAAAGTAACAGCGACAGCCATCGCTGCCCAGATTGGTATTTATAAAGAAGGGGATCTATCCGTAACCGGACAGGAATTAGATGAAATGTCGGAAGATAATCTGTATTCTGTCTTAGAGAAAATATCCGTTTATGCCAGAGTTTCTCCGGAAAACAAAATACGAATCGTGGATGCCTGGCAGAAAAAAGGGCATATCGTTGCCATGACCGGCGACGGGGTAAATGATGCCCCTGCTTTGAAGAAAGCGGATATCGGTATCGCCATGGGTATCACCGGTACTGAAGTGTCTAAGGATGCATCTGCTATGATCCTGGCCGATGACAACTTTGCTACTATTATTAAAGCTGTTCTCAATGGCAGGAATATTTATCGAAATATTCTAAATGCCATACAGTTCCTGCTGTCCGGTAACCTGGCTGCGATTATCACAGTGCTCTATTGTTCTGTGATGGCACTGACAACACCTTTTGAACCTGTGCATTTACTATTTATTAATTTATTGACGGATTCTCTGCCTGCACTTGCCATTGGCATGGAGGCTTCTGATCCTCTGCTGTTACATGAAAAACCAAGAAATGCCAAAGCAGGTATTCTCACAGGCAGCTTCTCTGCAAAATTATTATTGTATGGTGTTCTGATTGCCTTCTCCACCATCACAGCCTATTATATCGGCATTACCACAGATCCCATGACCGCCAGCACCATGGCCTTTGTTACGCTGGCACTTGCCAGACTGTTCCACGGCTTTAACTGCAGAAGCAACCTCTCCCTGGTTCGAATCGGCCTTGGCAGCAATAAATGGAGCCTTGCTGCCTTCGGAACCGGTGTCTTGCTCCTGGCATTTGTACTGTTCGTGCCTTTTATGCAGAAACTGTTTCTGGTTACACCGCTTGATAAATCCCAGCTGTTTAGCATAGCTATACTGGCTGCATTACCCACACTGGTTATCCAGGGTGTTAGATTCTGGCAGGAAGCACTAGCTTCCCGCCAGTAATTTTAAAAAATTATAATAATGGCGCAATTGCCTTTACTACAACGCCGGTATATTTCATCAAGCGGTGACCTTTCCAGATTGCATCCTCCTGCACACTGCGGTACTTCTCTCTGGTGCTCCTGAAATCTGCCTCTATATCAGCAACACAATTCACATCATACATGTATGTTGCGCATTCAAAGTGATGGCAAAGGCTTCGATAATCTAAATTGATCGTTCCCACAACAGCTTCCTTATCATCGGCTACAAATACTTTTGCATGGACAAAACCGGGCACATATTCAAATATCCGTACTCCTGCATGCAACAGTGACGCATAGAGGGTTCTGGCAAGTGAATACGCAACGGCCTTATCCGGAATACCCGGAAGGATCAATTCCACCTCTACGCCTCTTTTGGCTGCGTACTTTAACGCATTTTCCATTTCATTATCCAGTATCAGATACGGGGTCATGATATGAACATATTTTCTGGCACGATTTATGATATCGATATAAACCCGTTCCCCTACCTTTTCATCATCTAACGGACTATCTCCATAGGGAATGACATAGCCCTTTTCTGTTATCTCATTTTCCGGTTTATCACACAGAAAAGGAGCAAATGGCAACTCTTTCTCATCTATATACCACATTTGCAGCAACATTAAGTTAAAGCTTTTCACTGCCTCGCCCTGCAGCATAACAGCCGTGTCTTTCCAATGTCCAAACTTTTCATAATGATTGATATATTCATCTGCCAGATTGATGCCGCCGGTAAAAGCAACCCGCCCGTCAATTGTCAGGATCTTCCGATGATCTCTGTAATTGTAATGCGTAGATACAACCGGTGTAACAGGCGAAAATACTTTTCATTTTATTCCAACTTTTCGCAGACGTTTAGGATAATCACGGGGTAACGTACTAAATTCACAGGTTCCATCATACATCACTCGGACATCGACCCCTTCATGAGCCTTTCTTTCCAGAACCTCTAAAATTTTCCCCCACATGAAACCTTCATCGATAATAAAATATTCCATGAAAATATATTCTTTTGCCTGTTCCAACTGTTTTATCATTTCTTCAAACAGGTTCTCTCCAAGAGGGAAATAGGTAACTCTTGTATTCTCATATACCGGAAAGCATCCGCTGGACTTAATATATTTTGCCAGAGAAGCCGGACCGGGAGCTTCTTCCATAAAATGGTTCATCACTTCTGCTGACTGTTTTATTTCATCTTGTGTCATTTTATTTAAATCATTTGTTCGCTTCCTTAACACCCGATGACCTAATTCACTTCTGGTATAGAGATAAAGAAGACCTCCAAAAATCGGAAATGGCATAATCAAAATAAGCCAGGTAAGTTTTGCAGTTGGATCTAAATCCGTATTGATTATGTATAAAACAATCAAAATGGAAATAAAAACACTTCCTCCTAAAATATGTGGCAACAGATCTGCAAACCACCGAAGCAATCCAAAAAGGAAAAATGCCTGTACCAGCATCAAAATCAAAATGATCCCGAACCGGCTAAACAGTGCATGAAAAAATCCTTTCTTACCATTCTTTATTAAATGAATTATTGTTCCCTCTTGTTCTTCCATCATTAGCACATCCTTTTTTTTTTGCTTTTCATTTTAAATTACGAATCATATTATTTTCTTCTATTATAAAATAAAAAAGCAAAAAGACGAAGCAACTTTCACAATTTGCTCCATCTTTTTGTAGAATCGCTTCTTATATTCCATTCACTTTGATTTTTTCAAAAGAGAACACATTCAGAAACTGTTTTGCCCGCTCTGTTTTGGGTTGTTCAAAAAACTGTTCCGGTGTTGCTTCCTCTGCAATTTTTCCATCATCAATAAATACAATACGGTCTGCAACTGCTTTCGCAAACTGCATCTCATGGGTGACGATTATCATGGTTCTGCCCTGTTTTGCCAGATTTAGCATAACGTCCAATACTTCTCTGACCATCTCCGGATCAAGAGCAGCTGTCACTTCATCAAATAAAAGAATATCCGGGTGCATCAAAAGAGTCCTCAAAATTGCTACCCTCTGTTTCTGTCCTCCCGATAACTGCCTTGGAAACTGCTCTGCTTTCTCTTCCAAACCAACTGTTCGGAGTAGCTCTATTGCTTCTTTCCTCTCTTCTTCTTTGTTTCTTTTTTGGACTTTCATCGGTGCCAGCATTAAATTGTCAATTACATTCAGGTGCGGAAACAGTTCATAGCTTTGAAACACCATACCTATCTTCTGTCGTATCAGTGGAAGGTTTTTATCTCCGTATTTTACTTCCTTTCCTTCTAATTTCACGGTGCCATTCTGAATTTCTTCTAATCCATTGATGCACCGAAGCAAGGTACTCTTTCCACACCCGCTTGAACCTACAAGAACAAGTACTTCTCCTTTTTGAATGCTAAGATTAATACCATCCAAAATGACCTGATTATCAAATTTTTTGGTTAGATTTTCTATTTGCAAGAGTTCTGTCATTATCTATCTCCATTTCTTTTCCAGATGTGTCGCAAGCGTGCTGAATGGCCAGCAGACAATAAAATATAAAATAAAGACCACCAAAAACACGCCAAAAGCCGCATTAGGGCTGGTCATTCTATTGGCTTCTATAATCTGCTGCGCCACTTTAAGCATCTCTACTACGCCAATCATTAAGATCAGACTTGTCGTTTTAATCATTCTCGTAATCAGATTAATTGATAATGGAAGTAATCTTCGTATCGTCTGGGGAATGATGATATAGTAATACATCTGTCCCTTAGTAAATCCCAGTGCCTCACTGCTTTCATACTGATGCTTTGGAATGCTGACCAAAGCACTTCTTACCAGATCACCCATTTCTGCTGTTCCCCATAATGTAAAAACAATGATAGAAGCCATTTCTCCGGACAGGTTCCATCCTAATGCTCTTGTACTTCCAAAATATACCAAAAACAACAGTACTAACTGTGGCAGAATGCGGATTGTTTCGAGATAGATCCGAAAGATAACCTTCAGGCTTTTAAACCTTGTTGTCATAAGTGTTCCAACGATAAGCCCCAGTGGAATGCTGATCCCAATTGAAACCAGACTGATTTTCATTGCTACCCATAATCCCTGTAGCAGCCGCAGCATATTACTTCCCTTTAACAGCACATCAATTCCCAAATCCGGCATAACGAAGCCTCCTTTCTACCAGGCTTCCAATGACAGATACCGGGAGAATAATTAACAGATAAAAAATCACAAGTAAAAACAGACTTTCTGTTGTCTTATAATATAATCCGATAAGATCCTTTGCCGTAAACATCAAATCCATCAGACTAATCGCACTAAATACACTGGTTTCCTTTAGCAGAAATATTATGTTTGCAATAAAAGCAGGAATACTAATAGAAATAGCTTCCGGTAAAACAACATATTTCATAACCTGATACTTTGTCATACCCAGGCTCAATGCACTTTCCTCCTGAATTTTATCTACCGCTTCCAAGCCACTCCTGAATGCTTCTGACATGTAGCTTCCGCCTAAAAATGCCAGACCTGCAACACCGCATAGTTCTGCATTCAGATTAATCCCTATTTTTGGAAATCCGTAGTATAGGAAAAAAAGCTGCGCCAGAAGCGGTGTATTTCTGCTAAGTTCTACATAGCCATTTACAATATGTTTTGCAACCGGCACCTTGTGATATAAAACCATAGCACAGATTAATCCAATCAGAATTGCAAAAGCAATTCCAATGCTACCTATGACCACTGTCAAAACAGCTGCTTCCCGGTACATAGGCAGATACTTTTCTATAAATTCCCAATTCATGGAATTGCTTTCTCCTTCCTTAGTTCGTTTTTCCGCCCTCTACAACAAGACTCTCTTCATAATCACTGCCATAGGTATCTGTTAATGTAGCTTCATAATCTGCATGGAAGAATTTCTCTGCTGCCAATCCTTCAATTTCATTATTAATCCAGTCTAATAAAGTAGCATTTCCCTTTGTTACCGCAGGTGCAATCGTATCGTTACTGCCAAGAGATGGAATGCCTACTGTATAACCTTCATTCTGAAGTGAAAATGCAATTACCTCGGTATTATCATTTTCCCATGCCACAGATGTGCCATTTTCAAAAGCTTCCTTTGCCGTTGCATAGGAATCGAATTTCTGTAACGGTATGTCCGGATAGTTTTCAATCAGATAGGTTTCTGCTGTTGTTCCTGAAATTACGATGATAGAATCATCTTTATTCCAGTTGTCCAGTGAAGTGATTTCATTGTCTTCTCTGGATACAACACCAAGCGCAACATTCATATAAGGAAGTGCAAAATCAACCTCTTCTTTTCGTTCATCTGTTACTGTAAAGTTTGCAAGAATGATATCAACCTTTCCTGTCTGTAAATACTCAATTCGATTGGCTGCTTCTGTCGATACAAAATTAACTTCCACGCCAAGATCCTCACCAATTCGTTCTGCGAAATATACATCATATCCCTGGTATGTTCCATTTTCATCTACATACCCAAATGGATTTTTATCAGAAAACACACCAATATTTATTGTTCCACTTTCTTTTATCTCATCAAGCGTTCTGTATCCCTCACTTTTAGCAGATGCTGTTTCAGCTGAATTGCCGCAAGCCGTTATCCCTACTGCAAGTATTCCTGTTAATAAAATTGCTAATAATTTTTTCATCCTTTTTCTCCCATTCTGATTTTTCTTTTTCAACTCATATAAATAAGACCATAAAAATTGCCCGGAATTTTTCTCCCGGGCAAATGACCATACTTAGTTTTACAATTAAGTATTACATTCCAGTGCATCACAAGGTATGTCGAAGCACCTGGTCATATTATATGCCCGGGAGAATAGCATTCGACAGCAACACATGTTTTCCATTGCGTAAACAAATAATGTTCTCATTGTTTTGCACTCCTTTTCTCTATGATGTTTTGAATTATACTTCCTATTTCCTATTATGTCAATAGGTATTATATGTTTTATTAATATATAAAAAACACCAAAGAGCCGTTGCTATTATCTTCTGCTCTTTGGTGTCTTCTTTTGTCTTTTTTTACAATTCTATTAATTCATATTCTCTTGAGCCGTATCCCAGTTTAGCTGCGGTCTCTACTGTGAGAACCCCGTTACGTGATTCAATACGCTCTACCAGATGGTCTCTGCCCGGATCATCTGATGCATATACCAGATCCAGACAAGCCTGATCAATTGCTATCGGATCTAAAGAAATCAGGATGCCGATATCCTTCATGCAAGGATCTTCTGCCACTGCACAACAGTCACAATCTACGGACATATTTTTCATAACATTTACGAATACCATATTTCCTTTGAAATAATTCACAACAGATTCTGCTGCATCTGCCATGGTTTCCAGAAAAGAATCGTGGTCTGCATCCATAAATTTACCGGTATCGCCAGCTCCATGGATATACGCCTTTCCCATGGAAGAAGCAACACCAATTGATAACTGCTTTAAAGCACCGCCAAAGCCGCCCATTGGATGGCCTTTGAAATGGGATAACACCAGCATGGAATCATAATTTTGCAGATCACGGCCTACAAAGTTTTTCTGAATACATTTTCCATTCGGAATGGCAAGCTCTAAGTCAGGACCTTCTGCATCCATCAGATCTACTTTAAAATATTTGTTCCAGCCATGGTTTTCAATTGTCTTCAAATGCTTTTCTGTTGTATCACGTTCACCCGGATATGCAGTATTGCATTCCACAACAGTACCATTTACATATTCGATCATTGGCTTCCAGAATTCCGGTTTCAGAAAGTTCTGATTGCCGGCTTCTCCGGAATGCAATTTTACAGCTACTCTTCCGGTTAATTCTTTTCCAAGTGTTTTATACATTTCCACTATTTTCTCAGGTGAAATGTCCTTCGAAAAATATACTTTTGATTTCATGCTCTCACGCTCCTAATTCCATATACTTGCAACAACAGTATCATAAAACAATTTATTTAGATTGAGTGTACCACCATTTCGTATCCGGTCACAAATACTTTTAAAGCATACACTATAATGCCTAAAACACATTATGATACAAGTCACGATATGGAGCATGCGCAATCACTTTGCATGCTCAAATAAGGAATTGATTTTATCGTCTCGCGTCTTCCCGCTCCCTCTGTTCTTCTTTCAGGCGAGCTCTGGCCCCTTCTATAGATTCGCCCTCTCTTGTCAAATAATTATCTACAAATTTATCTGCAACCTTGTTAAAACCTCCAACTGCCCCATTTTCGATTTTCTTATAGCCGCCTACTACCTTTTCTTCAATTTTCCTATTCATTGCTATTAATTTTGATTTTGCCATTTTTCTTTACTCCTTATCTGCTATCGTTGCTGTTGTTTTACTTCAGTCCTTTGCATACTGGGATCAGCATAAGTAAAATAACAATTCCGACTAAACCGATTACAATGCCTGCAATCAGATTTGCCCATACCATCACATTCACCATTCCCACACCAAGTGCAAGAGAACCGGCCAGTGCTATCAGTATGGTAACAACTGCTTTTCCGGAAATTTTAATAGGTTCTTTTTGTTCCATCTTCCGCCATACCGCTACTGTAAGCATTGCCATGAGCAGACCAAGACAGCCCAATCCAACACCCGGTCTGAATGCATTCCATTCCGGCAGTGTTGCCATGCACATTCCCAAAGCAAAAAATACACCACTAATTGTTCCTAATACCAATGCTACAAAGTTACTTTTTTTCATTTTCATTTCCTCTTTTCTCTGTTTTATTTGATAAATTCATAATAGACTTGGATTATTTGTGGATTGTTTGAGATTTGTTTATGAATTATTAATTCAAAAAAGGGAGCTCATTAAACTGAAGGTTAAAGAAATAAGGATTGATGTAAAGGGACGGTTCAGCCGTGTATCATATGCTCACAAGCCCGTTTTCACTACGGTAAACACGTAGCTGTACATAAGTTCGCACAAGACGCGAACTAAGTACAGACGCGTTTACAGTGCTTGTTCGCATACGATACACGGCTGAACCTCGTTTTACGGCAATCTATATTTTCTTCAATCTGCAGTTTATGGTGCCCTGAGGCGCGAAGACCCCAGTTACGTCAAATGAATAGTTGCAATAGTTTAGCCTTGGCTACAGACCGGACCAACTGCAGATTGGCAACTTGAAAAGGATAATGAATGTAACGAACAGGCAGTGGTGCGAGTGTGTATTCTTCTATTGCCTGAGCACACGTATTAGGGCCGCTAATCATTCCAGTCATAACTCAGCTATCACGAACATGGATGTTCGTGAAGGCCCCTCAGAGCCAGGATGGCGATTGGGGCCGTTAGCGTAAAAATCAAGTGTCTTCATGGAATGATGTAGAGGCTCTTATACGTGTAAACGGCAATGGAAGGATGAGAGGGGGGTGCGGACAAAAATCTGGACTCCCTAAGGGCTCCGAAAGGAGTTGAATCAATATGTATTCACAAGACAAAATTGAAATTGCATTGATGGTTTATCATCAGTGTGGATCAGTATCCAA
>JAQUUX010000094.1 GCA_028693705.1 Lachnospiraceae bacterium
TACTCGGGGAGTTTTTTGAGTATAGAAAGAGGATCTTAGAAGATTCAGAAGATAAGGCTCCGTGGTCAAGCGGTTAAGACATCGCCCTTTCACGGCGGTAACACGGGTTCGATTCCCGTCGGAGTCACTCGTTTTTAATAATAAATTTCGAATTATGGCGACATAGCCAAGTGGTAAGGCCCCGGTCTGCAACACCGTCATCACCAGTTCGAATCTGGTTGTCGCCTCTAAGACTTAAGCATTTGATTTAATCAAATTGTTTAAGTCTTTTTTTAATATAAAAATAAAATATAAAGAAAGATAATGCGGTATAATAGGAAATATGAAAACGATTATTTTTGATATGGACGGAGTGATATTTGATTCAGAACAACTGGTTTTAAAGAATTGGATGAGTTTAGCTGATAAGTATCATTTGAAAAATGTAGAAGAAGTATATAGAAAATGCATCGGCACAACAAGAGAAGCTACCAGAGCAATATTTATAGAGAATGTAGGACAAGACTTCCCATATGATGAATTTAGAGAAGATACTGCAGAATTGTTTCATACATACCGAAAGAATTTTGGAATGCCGATGAAGCCAGGAGTCTATGAAATATTAGACTGTTTAAGGGGCAATAGTTATAAGGTTGGACTGGCAACGTCTACAAGACAGGAAGTTGTTATGGATGAATTGGAACAGGCAAACATACTTCAATATTTTGATCAGGTCGTTTGTGGAGACATGCTAAAAAGAAGCAAACCGGAACCTGATATATATCTTATGGCTTGTGAAAAAATGAATGTGAAACCAGCCGAGGCATATGCGATAGAAGACTCTTATAACGGAATCAGAGCTTCATTTAGTGCTGGAATGAAACCGATTATGATACCGGATATGATAGAACCGGATCAGGAAATGAGAGAAAAGGCATTTCGTATTTTTACATCATTAAGTGAAATGCAGCTATTTTTACAGAAGGGACATAAATGAAATTCAATAAAATCATAATATTTACCGGTGGAATTGAAACACAGGAATTTTTTTCTCTGGAAATGGCAGATACATTTGTGAAATTGGGATATCAAGTATTCGATTTTGATCTGACAAAAGAACTGGGCTCCATGGAAAAGCTATTGCTTTTTTATGAACCGGAGAAAACCATTATGTTAACATTCAATTTTCATGGAATATCCGGGGAAGAAATATTTGTCGATGAATGGGGAAAGTTATTTTGGGATGAAATGGATATTCCCTGTTACAATATAGTTGTGGATCACCCTTTGTATTATCACAAGTTCCTCAAAAAAAGACCCAAAAAATACTATCATATAAGCATTGACCGTTGTCATCAAAAATATATGAAAAAATTCTTTCCGAATGTGGATTCTGATATTTTTTTACCACTTGGTGGAACGGCATTGCAAAATGATATTCCATTATCTGCGAGAAAATATGACGTAATGTTTACCGGGAATTATACTGCTCTGGATACTTTTAAACAATACATTACAAGGCTGGATGACGATTACACTGCATTTTATTATGGCATGATTGATGATCTGTTAAACAATACAGACAGAACGTTAGAAGAAGTGGCAGAAGAGCATATTCGACGTGAGATTCCGGGAGTGACAGAAGACGAATTAAAAGAAACGATGCCTAATTTGAATTTTATAGATTTATATGTTCGCTTTTATGAGCGTGGAGAATTGGTGCGAACATTGGCAGAGAGTGGCATAAAAGTACATGTATGTGGCGAAGGCTGGAATAAATTGATTTGTAAAAATCCTGAGAATGTTATTTCCCATGGAAGTAAGGATTCCTATCAATGCCTTAAAATGATTGGAAACAGCCGTATATCGTTAAATGTGATGCCTTGGTTCAAAGATGGAGCACATGATAGAATTTTTAATTCCTGTTTAAATCATGCGTTATGTGTATCTGATGATAGTTTATATTTAAAAGCTATTTTTAAGGATAATTCAGATATTGTTTTCTATGATTTACACCAGATGGATCAAGTGGCAGATAGAATAAAAGAGCTTTTATTAAATCCGGGCAAATTAAGAGCAATTGCAGATGCCGGACTGGAAGTGACACGTAAATCACATACGTGGGAATGTCGAACAAAAGAGTTGCTTAAACAACTAGGATAAAGGAATTTTATATGATTAATATATTTTTATTGATTATTTCTGTATTATTTATTTCATATTTTTTTGTTGTTCAATTTGCTGGTCATGGGACATCGTTTTATTTTATTTGGCTTTTTATGGAAATAGGTTCCCTCTTATTATATTGGGGAAATATTCGTGGGAAAATATTAGAAAATATTCCTGAAAAAATATTTTTTATAATTAAAATCCTATTTATTGTTATTTTTTTTATATTTGTTTTGGTGGAAGCATGGATAATAAAAGCTGGTTTCTTTCAGAATGCCGAGACGGAAGCAGACTATGTTATTGTTCTGGGAGCACAGATGAAAGCAGATGGACCAAGCAGAGTACTACAATACCGCCTGGATACCGCGATTACATATTTAAATGAAAATCAGAATACAAAAGTAATTGTATCCGGTGGACAGGGACCAACAGAACCGGTTTCTGAAGCAGAAGGAATGTATCAATATTTATTGAAAAAAGGAATAGATAAAAATAGAATTATAAAAGAAGAAAAATCCACAACAACAGTTGAAAATCTTAAATACTCAAAAAAAGAATTTAATTCAGAAAAAAATAAGATAGTAATTATCACAAATAATTTTCATATGGCAAGAGCTCTTTTGCTTGCAAGAAATGTCGGAATAGAAAATGTGTCAGGAGAAGCAGCACCTTCAACATTAGCACTGCTTCCCAATAATCTTTTAAGAGAATTTCTGGCAATGGTTAAAGCAATGATGGTAAGCACATAAGGAAAGGATGGGGTTATGATGGCAGAGAACGATTATCAGAAAGAAGTGGAACAACTGAGAAAATGGATACAGGATAGCAATAATATTGTATTCTTCGGCGGAGCAGGTGTGTCAACAGAAAGTGGGATTCCTGATTTTAGAAGTGTGGATGGCTTATATAATCAGAAGTATGATTATCCACCGGAGACCATATTAAGCCATACATTTTTTAACAGGAAAACAGAGGAATTTTTTAAGTTTTATCGTGATAAAATGCTCTGTCTGGATGCAAAACCAAATGCAGCACATCTAAAATTGGCTGAATGGGAATTACAGGGAAAGCTGAAGGCTGTTGTTACCCAGAATATTGACGGATTGCATCAGGCAGCCGGGAGTAAAAATGTTCTTGAGCTTCACGGCTCTGTACTGCGCAATTACTGTGAACGGTGTCATAAATTTTATAATGCGGAGTACATATTACACTCGGAAGGAGTCCCTGTATGTGACTGTGGTGGAACAATAAAGCCGGACGTAGTGCTTTATGAAGAGGGTCTGAATGACAAAACCGTAAATGATGCAGTAAATGCTATCAGAGAAGCTGATATATTAATTATTGGAGGAACTTCTCTTGCAGTATATCCGGCAGCTGGCTTGCTGGATTATTACAACGGAAATAAACTTGTACTAATTAATAAAACGCCAACACCGAAAGATAGCATGGCAGATCTTATTTTACATGGCAGCATCGGAGAAATTTTTGCTTCTATATAATAAGGAAAGAGGAAAGGAAACAAATGGATATACAAACTGGAGATATAGTACGGATGAAAAAGCAACATCCATGCGGTAGTGCAAAATGGAAGGTACTAAGAATCGGGGCGGATTTCAGACTGGAATGTATCGGTTGTGGACATCAGATAATGATTGCAAGGAAACTGGTCGAAAAGAATATACGGGAATGGGAACGTAATGGAGAAAAGATCCCATTGAATTAATAAAAAACACTTGCAAACAAGCCTTCTTTATGGTATATTAAAACTCCGTGATATAAAACCTGCTGAAATAATATGAATGATGCAGGTATTCCTTGCTCTTGAAAAATCAAGGGCCAGAGACCAAAAGGAGGTAATAAAGCACATGAGCAAATATGAATTAGCCGTTGTTGTAAGTGCGAAGATTGAAGATGAAGAAAGAGCAGCAGTCCTTGACAAGGTAAAAGCTTTAGTCGAAAAATTCGGCGGAACTATTACAGACGTTGATGACTGGGGTAAGAAGAAATTAGCTTACGAAGTTCAGAAAATGACAGAAGCTTTCTACTATTTCATCCACTTTGAAGCAGAAACAACTACACCGGGCGAAATTGAAAGCCGTATCCGTATTATGGATAATGTTATCAGATATCTTTGCGTTAAACAGGACGAGGCATAAGAGAAAGGATATCTAAATTATGAATAAAGTAATACTTATGGGGCGCTTGACAAGAGATCCTGAGGTGAGATATTCCCAGGGTGCAAGTGCGACAGCAGTTGCAAGATTTTCTATCGCAGTTGACAGAAGATTCAAGCGTGATGGGGAACCAGACGCAGACTTCTTTAACTGTACTGCATTCGGCAAACAGGCTGAATTTGTTGAAAAGTATCTGCATAAGGGAACCAAGATGGTAATTTCCGGTAGAGTCCAGAATGATAATTACACTAACAAAGACGGACAGATGGTCTATAGTGTAAGAATTATGGTAGATGAGATGGAATTCGCTGAGAGTAAAAACAGCGCAGGAAACTCAGATGGTGGATATACCAATAATACAGCATCCAGACCTGCTCCTTCAGGTGCAGGAGATGGCTTCATGAACATTCCTGATGGAATTGAAGAGGAGTTACCATTTAACTAACATTTAATTCAAATCTAAATAGGAGGCTTTTCAAATGGCTTACGATAAAGGAAACAGATCCGATTCTCCAATGAGGAGAAAAGGTGGCTTACACAGAAGAAAAAAAGTTTGTGCATTTTGTGGTAAAGATGGTGTCATTGATTACAAGGATACAGCTAAGTTAAAGAGATTCGTATCTGAAAGAGGTAAGATTCTTCCTAGAAGAATTACCGGTACTTGTGCAAAACATCAGAGAGCTCTGACTGTTGCAATCAAGCGTGCTAGACACATCGCATTAATGCCTTACACAGAGGATTAATTTAAAATTCATTGGACCAGTTACTCGAAAGAGCGACTGGTTCTTTTTTGTCATAAAATAAGAAATTGAAATGTGAAACGATAGATCCTGGCAAATAAACAGTATGGTAAAATAACAGGAACAATGCTATACTAATAGCAATCGCGCAGTACAAGCAAAGAGGGAAATGAAATGAAAAAAAGTGTTAAATTAAAGGGAAGATTGAAGCTTTATCTTCAATTTGAACTATATCTTGGAATTTTACTTGCTGCCATCAATTTCTGTATTTACTTTATGGATTACCGGGCCGGTTTTCTTTTGACGGGCTTTCTTTTGTTCTATTTTGCAATTGTAATTGCATTATTCTTATATAATAAACCGGTTATTATGAACGAACTGATCAGCTTTGCAACACAGTATGGTCAGATACAGAAGCAGCTTTTAAGAGAGTTGAATCTTGCTCATGCCGTAATGGATGAAGACGGTAAACTGATCTGGACCAATATGGCGTTTGAAAGAGTTATACATCAGGAAAAAGGCTATAACAAATCCATAAACGCTATCTTTCCATCAATTACCAGGGACAAGCTTCCGGGAAAAGATGATGATCAGGTTGAAATGGGAATTGAGTATGAGGGCAGTGATTTTCATGTACAGATGAAAAAGATCTCTCTTCGAAAAATGGCTGAGAACAGTGATATTCTGGAGTCAGCAGGTTACGAAGGCTATTTAATTGCTATTTATCTGTTTGATGAAACAGCGCTGAAAATTGCTTTAAAGGAAGTAGATGACCAGAGTCTTGCAGTTGGTCTGGTTTATCTTGACAACTATGATGAGGCGCTAGAGAGCGTTGAAGAAGTCCGCAGATCGTTGCTGACGGCTTTAATTGATCGTAAAATCAATAAGTATATTGCCTCACTGGATGGTATTTGTAAAAAGTTAGAGAAGGACAAGTATCTGGTAATCCTGCGCAAAGAAGCTATTATGAAATTGCAGGAAAGCCGTTTTGATTTATTGGAAGAAGTAAAAACAGTTAATATTGGTAATGAAATGGCAGTTACTATCAGTATCGGAATTGGTCTGGATGGATTAAGCTATGCTCAGAACTATGAATTTGCCAGAAATGCGATTGGTTTGGCATTAGGCAGAGGCGGAGACCAGGCAGTCGTAAAAACTGCAGATTCTACTACATACTATGGTGGAAAGAGTCAGCAGGTAGAGAAGAACACACGTGTTAAGGCGAGAGTTAAGGCTCATGCCCTGGAGGAAATTATATCCGGCAAGGATCAGGTTTTCATTATGGGACATCGTATGGCAGATGTGGACAGTTTTGGCTCTGCAATTGGTATTTATAGAATTGCAACGAGGCTGGAGAGAAAAGCACACATTGTATTAAATGATGCTTCCAATTCTGTGCAGCAGTTAGTGGAATTATTTAGAAATAATCCGGATTATGAGTCAGATATGATCATTAGCAGTCAGCAGGCAATGGAACAGGTTAGTTCTAATGCTGCTCTGGTTATTGTAGATGTAAATAAACCAAGTATTACAGAGTGTCCGGACCTGATACATGAATGTAAGTCCATAGTAGTATTAGATCATCACAGACAGGGAACAGAGACTGTGGAAAATGCTACTTTATCTTACGTGGAGCCATATGCATCCTCTGCATGTGAAATGGTAGCAGAGATTTTGCAGTATATTTCAGAAGACATTAAAATGCGAAATGATGAGGCAGATTGTCTCTATTCCGGTATCATGATTGATACTAACAATTTTGTAACAAAAACCGGTGTCAGAACCTTCGAGGCAGCAGCGTTCCTCAGAAGAAATGGTGCTGATGTAACAAGAGTTCGTAAGTTATTCAGAGAAGATGCCAATGCTTATAAGGCAAAAGCTGATGCAGTCAGCCAGGCTGAAATTTATCAGGGAGCCTATGCAATTTCTATTTGTTCGGGAGAAGATATTCCTAATCCGACTATTGTAGGTGCACAGGCAGCGAATGAATTGTTGAATATCAGGGGTGTAAAGGCAAGTTTTATTTTAACGGAATATCAGAATTTGATTTATGTCAGTGCGCGTTCTATTGATGAAGTAAATGTTCAAGTCATTATGGAACGACTTGGCGGCGGTGGACATATGAACGTCGCGGCCTGCCAGATGGAAGATACCTCTATTACAGAGGCAATTCGTGTGGTAAAGGATACCATTGACAAGATGATCGAGGAAGGTGAATTATCATGAAAATAATTTTATTACAGGATGTGAAATCCATTGGCAAAAAAGGTGAAGTCATTGAAGCAAATGATGGTTATGCCAGAAATTATATTTTACCGAAAAAGCTGGGTGTAGAAGCAACCGGAAAAAACATGAATGATTTAAAGCTTCAAAAGGCAAATGAAGAAAAGCTCGCGCAGGAACAATTAGAAGATGCACAGAAGCTTGCCGAACTGATCGCAACCAAAAAAGTTGTTGTAAAGATCAAAGGAGGAGAAAACGGCAAGGCTTTTGGCTCCGTTTCTTCAAAAGAAATTGTAGTAGAGGCTAAAAAACAGTGTGATCTGGATCTGGATAAGAAGAAGGTTCAGCTGCCGGAAGCATTAAAGAATTTTGGATCTTATGATGTGACTGTTAAATTACATCCGAAGGTAACAGCTACGTTAAAGGTACAGGTAATAGAAGCATAAGTTTGAGGGGTAAAACATGGCAGTAATGGATGAGGCCGTATTAAAGAGAGTATTGCCCCACAGTATTGAAGCCGAACAGTCAGTTGTCGGCTCCATGCTGATGGATAGAGAAGCAATTGTAGTTGCTTCTGAGATCATTACCGGGGAAGACTTTTACGGAAAACAATATGGTATTATTTTTGATACCATGGTAGAACTGAATGATGCCGGAAATCCGGTAGATATGATCACACTTCAAAACAGACTTCGGGAAAAAGATGTACCGCCGGAAGTCAGCAGTCTGGAATTTGTAAAGGATATTATTACAGCTGTACCGACATCTGCGAATATTAAATATTATGCAAATATTGTGGCTGAAAAAGCTACACTTCGTAAGTTGATCCGATTAAATGACGAGATTTCCAACACCTGTTACATGGGAAAAGAGAGTCTGGAAGTGATTCTGGAGGATACAGAAAAAAGAGTTTTTGATCTGGTTCAGAGAAGAAATACCGGGGAATTCGTGCCAATCAGACAGGTAGTTATGAATGCCATGGATCGGATTGAAAAAGCTTCCAAGCAAAAAGGTGTTGTTACCGGTATTCCAACCGGATTTCTGGATTTGGATTACAAGACGGCAGGATTACAGCCTTCTGATTTGATTTTGATTGCAGCAAGACCTTCTATGGGTAAGACAGCTTTTGTTTTAAATGTAGCAGAGAATATTGCATTTAAACAGAATCTCTGTGCTGCCATTTTTAGTTTGGAAATGTCAAAGGAGCAGTTGGTAAACCGATTATTTTCCCTGGAATCCAGAGTAGATGCGCAGAAGATTCGAACTGGTCAGCTGGAAGACAGAGACTGGGAAGATTTGATCGAAAGCGCCGGTGTAATTGGAAAGTCCAGTCTGATCATAGACGATACACCGGGTATCAGCATTGGAGAACTTAGATCAAAATGCAGAAAGTATAAGCTGGAACATGATTTAAAGATTATTATTATTGATTACCTGCAGCTGATGAGTGGAAGCGGCAAGTCAGAATCCAGACAGCAGGAGATATCAGAAATCTCCAGATCATTAAAGGCACTTGCCAGGGAGCTCTCAGTACCGGTAGTAGCGCTGTCTCAGTTAAGCCGTGCAGTAGAATCCAGAGACGATCACAGACCAATTATGTCTGACCTTCGTGAATCCGGAGCTATCGAGCAGGATGCCGATGTGGTTATGTTCATTTACCGAGATGATTACTATAATCATGATACGGAAAAGAAAGATATTGCGGAGATTATCATTGGTAAGCAGAGAAATGGTCCGCTTGGTACCGTAGAACTGGCGTGGTTACCACAGTACACAATGTTCCGTAATCTTCAAAAGAACAATAATCATGAAGAATAAAAATGATATAACGTGAAGTTTATAATGACCATTACAAAAGAGAACGGCCCTCCGGGTTGGTTCTCTTTTGTAATATAAGAAAAAAGTAATAAAAAAAGGAAAAAGGAGGAAATAGGAATGAAGGAGACGTATTTTATTTCAGATGCAGCTAAACAGGTGGAGGTAGAAAGCCATGTGCTGCGATATTGGGAGGAGGAACTGGAAATGAAAGTCAAAAGAAATGAAATGGGTCATCGCTATTATACAAAAGAAGACGTAGAAGTATTCAAACGAATCAAGGGACAAAAAGAAAAAGGACTGCAGCTAAAGGCCATTCGAATGGTATTAAAAGGTAGTAACCTGACAGATTCGGATACAGATGAGGAAAGTACGAAAGAATTAAAACTGGAATTAGCAGCGCCGACGAAAACGGAGCTTTCTGTGGAAAATAAAACTGAAAGATTACAGCAGTTATTGCAGCAGATGATCAAAGAAGCCGTTTTAAGTGGTCAACAGGAACTGACAGATTCGCTTCGGGAAACGTTGTTAAAAGAAATGGAATATCAGTTCAGACAGCAGGAAGAAAGGGAAGAAGCCAGGGATGCGAAGATGCTTGAAACGGAAGAAGCGCATTTTAGAAGACTGAACAAGTTGTTACGAGAGAAAAAAGTAGAAAAAGACAAAAGAAAAAAGCATTCATTTTTCTGAATGCTTTTTTTAGAACCATATGTTCTTTTAAGCAAATAAACTGCTTAAGCTTCTGCGATTGCACCTACAGGACATGCGCCTGCACAAGTACCACAGCTAATGCAAGTATCTGCTGCAATTTCATATTTGCCATCGCCTTCTGCGATTGCACCTACAGGACATGCGCCTGCACAAGTACCGCAGCTAACACAAGAATCATTAATAACAAATGCCATAGTAATGTACCTCCTCTTATAATAGTGGGATCTTTTAATCGGCGTATCCCCCAGACCTTGTGCTTATTTTATACTAAATGGTTTACGAATACAAGGGGGTAAATATACTTGAGTTTCCGCAGATTTATCCACAAGCTCCTGATTTTATCAGCATTGTAATGAACAACTTTAAAAAAATGCCCAAAATATAAGGAATCTCATTCCTTTTTGATGTAAAATTAAGCTACCA
>JAQUUX010000095.1 GCA_028693705.1 Lachnospiraceae bacterium
CCTTACAAGACTTGAATTTTCGGCCTTTTTGTGCTATAGTAATGTTAACAAATAAGAGAAATTTAGAAGCAGCCACCCGGATATTAACCAGATGACTGCTTCTAAATTTCTATATTCTTTTATTCCTAAAATGGAACTTTAAATTCCTAATTCTTCACTTAAGACTTTTAAAACATGTTCCACCTGTTCCAGATCTTCTCCTTGAAAGCGAGTCTTTACCCGATTGGTAACTTCCTTTACATACTGGTAATTGCGATGACAATAGTCCAAATATTTCCGGGTCACTTCCAGATAAAATTCCCGCTTATCTTCCTTGCTCTGGGCGCGAACCAGGTAGCCCTTTTTCACAAGATTGTTAACCTTGTAAGCAGCATTTTGCGGGGAGATATGCAGCAAAGAAGCAAATTCGTTCACTGTCGGCTTCCCAAGGGCGTGTATTGTTTCCATGCAAAAAGCTTCCACAGTGGTAAGTGTGGACTTTCCGGATTGATCGCCCTCAAATACCACCTGGTAAAAATGAAGTTTAAATTTTGAATATACTTCGTTAAAAGTTTCTTCTAACATATTATTCCGCATCTGTAATGGCAAAAGTCAGTTCAGCAGTTACCGCTACCTGACCATTTACGGTTGCTGTGGCTTCTCCGATTCCGATAGGTCCTTTTCTGGTAATGATCTTGCATTCCATCTCGATCACATCCCCCGGTACAACCTGACGTTTAAAGCGTGCTTTTTTAATACCGCCGAACAGAACCAGCTTTCCTGCCTCTTTTTCATCTGTCAGAATGGCTACTGCACCTGTCTGTGCAAGAGCTTCTACGATGAGAACCCCCGGCATAACAGCTTTTCCGGGAAAATGACCCAGGAACTGCATTTCGTTAACAGAAACACATTTAATGCCCTTTGCCCATTCTCCTGTTTTATAATCTAAGATCCTGTCTACCAGCAGAAATGGGTATCTGTGTGGTAAGATCTTTTGAATTTCATCTGAATTTAATTCCATTGTTTTTCCTCCTGCTCCGGTTAGCTATGCACGATAATTCGTGAAGATCAGACTTGCATTGTGACCACCAAAACCCAGGGAATTTGACATAACATATGTTATTTTTGCATTAATTCCTTCATTTGGTACAATTTGCAGATCACATTCTTCATCAGCCTGCTCATAATGAATGGTTGCCGGTGCAAACTGGTCTTTTAATGCTTCTACACAGATTACAGCTTCTACCGCACCACTGGCACCCAGCAGATGTCCGGTCATGGATTTAGTGGAGCTCATCAGAACATTCTTTGCCTGTTCTCCAAAAGCTTTTTTCACAGCCAGGGTTTCGCATTTATCATTCATAGGAGTAGAAGTTCCATGTGCATTGATATAGGAAATATCTGTTGCATGAATTCTTGCATCCTGCATTGCCTGTTCCATACAAGCTGCTGCACCGCTTCCGTCCGGTGCAGGTGCTGTGATATGGTATCCATCACAGTTGCTGCCGTATCCTACGATTTCACCCAGGATCTGTGCACCACGATTTAAGGCATGCTCTAATTCTTCCAGTACCAGGATGCCTGCACCCTCGCCCATGACGAAACCATTTCTGGCTTTATCAAAAGGAATGGAGGCACGATTCGGATCTTCTGTATCAGATAATGCATGAAGGGAAGTAAAGCCACCAATTCCAAGTTCTGTAATGGCTGCTTCTGTACCACCGGCTAACATAACCTCTGCATAACCGTCGCGTATATGGCGGAAGCTGTCTCCAATGGCATTAGAACCGCTGGCACATGCTGTTACCACACAGTTACACATGCCGTGAAGTCCATAACGAATAGCGATCTGACCGGCTGCCATGTTGGAAATAGCCATGGGGATAAAATAAGGAGAAACCCTGTCATATCCCTTTTCATTTCCTTTTCTGCTCTCTGCATCAATGGTTTCCAAACCACCAATACCGGAGGCAATCATCGCACCGATTCGATTGGTATCTTCTGTTTCAAAGTCCAGAGCCGCCTGTTTTACGGCTTCTTCTGCTGCTACGATAGCAAACTGGCAAAAACGATCCATTTTACGAAGTTCTTTTTTATCAATTACCTGTTCCGGTTCAAAACCTTTTACTTCAGCTGCTACCTTAACCTTACGGTTTGTGGTATCAAAATGGGTAATAGGAGCAATCCCGCATTTCCCGGCTTTTACAGCTGTCCATGTACTTTCTACATCATTTCCAAGAGGTGTTACCGCACCCATACCTGTTATTACAACTCGTCTCATACTGCCATTCCTCCGTCTACACATAATACCTGTCCTGTCAGATAACCGGCTTCTTTTGCAGCAAACATTGCTACTGCATATGCCACATCCTCCGGTGTTCCCACTCTCTTTGCAGGAATCCCCTGCGCCATTTCTTCTTTTACTTTATCAGATAAAGCAGCTGTCATATCTGTTCCGATCATGCCCGGTGCTACCGCATTTACTGTAATATTTCTGCTTGCCAGCTCTTTAGCAATGGATTTGGTCATACCGATGATGCCTGCTTTGGAAGCTGCATAATTGACCTGTCCTGCATTGCCTCGCAGTCCCACGATACTGCTCATATTGATGATCCTGCCATAACGTTTCTTTATCATCAGCTTGGAAACCAGCTTCATGCCCAGGAAAGTACCCTTCAGGTTCGTATCGATGACGCTGTCAAAATCTTCTTCCTTCATCGCCATCATCAGTTTATCCTTTGTAATGCCTGCATTATTTACCAGAATATCAATGGAATCAAAATGCTCCTGAATGGTCTGCAGCATGGTCTCCCAATCCGCTTCCTTAGAAACATCTGCCTTTAAAGTTAACACCCCATGACCATAGGCTTTGCAAAGCTCTGCTGTTTCCAGTGCTGCCTGCTTATTTCCGGCATAGTTGATAACCACATTGGCTCCCATTTCTGCCAGCTGTACACAGATGGCGCGACCAATTCCGCGGCTGCCGCCTGTTACCAGTGCTGTTTGTCCTTCCAGATTCATTATGCTTCCTCCTTATTAAATAACGGCTGTAATTCATCTAAAACCGCCTGAAGTCCTGCTGTATCTTCAATTGCCATGCAACGAATATCAGGTGCTGTTCTTTTCACAAAACCGCTTAATGCCTTTCCCGGTCCAATTTCTACGATGGTATCAATTCCATTTGCTTCCAGAGTCTTAATACAATCCTCCATGCGAACACTGCACTGTACCTGTTTTTCCAAAAGTTCCGGAATGGTTTCTCCAGCCTGTAGTATTGTACCTGTTAAGTTGAATACCACCGGCATCTCCATATCATTCCATGTCATCTTCTGAAAATAGGCTGCCAGGGCATCTCCCGCCGGTTTCATATAAGCTGTATGGAAAGGTCCGCTGACCTTTAACGGCATACAACGCTTTGCGCCTGCTTCTTTTGCCTTTGCTTCTGCCAGTTCCACTGCACGAACAGATCCGCCCAGTACATACTGTCCGGGACAGTTATAATTGGATATGGTAACCAGTTCTGCTTTGTCAGTATCCTTTTCGACTGATGACAGTGCATTTATATTTCCTGACTGCAGCTCTGTCATCACTTCTGCACACACCTGTTCCAGCTTTTCTCTGTCCAGACCAAGAACCGCACTCATCCGGCACTCAATACCTTCTGCTGCTTTTTTTATTTCTTTTCCCCGGAAATTAACCAGATCAACCAATGTCTCTGCGTCAAAAACACCGGCAGCTTCCAGTGCTGAGTATTCTCCCAAGCTTAGTCCTGCCGTCATGGCAGGTTTGATACCTGCTTCTCTCAAAACAGCGGTAACCCCTGCTGCGAATGCCGCCATACATGGCTGGGTATATCTGGTCTGATTTATCACATTGCCTGGATCTTCAAACATGGTCTGCTTCAAATCGAAATCAAGTTCTAAACTGTCTAATGTTTTCTGAAATGCTGGAAAGTCCTGATAAAGATCGGCTCCCATACCCTTTTTCTGTGAGCCCTGACCGGCAAATAAAAAAGCTAATTTCACAGTGTTTCCTCCGTTAATGTCTGTAAAGTATTTTTTGCGCCATTGTATAATTCTTCAAAAATAACTGCTAAAGGTCTGATCTCCTTTACCTGACCACATACCTGACCAGCCATAAGGGAGCCGGTTGTTACATCACCGTCAAATACAGCACGACGTAAGGAACCTAATGTAAATTTCTCCAGTTCCATTTTGTCTGCTCCAGCTTTTTCCTGTTTGATGTATTCTCTTGCCATCTGGTTCTTTAAAATTCTGACAGGTGTGCCACCGATACGTCCAGTGACAACCGTGTCATTATCCTTTGCCTTTAAAACAGCATTCTTGTAATTTTCATGAATCGGGCATTCTTCACTGGCAAGTAAGCAGGTACCTAACTGTACTCCACAAGCTCCCAGTGCAAATGCTGCCATCAGCTGTCTGCCATCTGCGATACCGCCTGCTGCTACAACAGGAACCTTCACAGCATCTACCATCTGAGGAACCAGAGCCATTGTCGTCATCTCCCCTACGTGGCCACCACTTTCACAGCCTTCTGCAATGATCATATCAACTCCCGCATCTACCAGTCTTTTTGCAATTAATGTGCTTGACATAACAGGTGCTATTAAAATGTTCTGCTCTTTCCACATGCTGATATATTTACCGGGATTACCTGCTCCGGTTGTCACAAAAGGAATCTTCTCTCTGGCTACCAGCTCTGCCATCTGATCTGCTTCCGGATTCATCAGCATAATATTTACACCAAAAGGATTGTTGGTTAATTTTCTGCAATTGTGAATGTGTTCTTCTAACTGTTCCACATGCATACCGCCTGCACCGATTAAACCCATGCCTCCTGCATTAGATACTGCCGCTGCAAACTCTCCTGTAGCAATATTGGCCATGCCGCCCTGGATAAAGGGATATTTGGTACCTAAGATTTCATTTAAATATGGTTTCATTTTCTGTATTCCTCTCTGTTTTTAAAAAGTTAACAACGCTCCGCCCCAGGTAAAGCCTGCGCCAAATCCAACGCAAATGATCTTCTTTCCTGTACCCAGCATGCCTTTTTTATCCATTTCAGCAAGTGCAAGTGGTATGCTCGCTGCTGATGTATTACCAAAATGATCTATATTGATATAAAACTGACTTTCATCAGCTTTCATTTTCTTTCTCACATATTCAATAATTCGCTCATTTGCCTGATGACAAACCACATAATCAATATCATCCAATGTCATCTGATTTTCCTGTAGGATCTGTTCCAGTACCTTCGGTATGGTCTCAACAGCAAATCGAAATACTGCCTTGCCATCCATGTATACCTTCTGTCTCTCGCTTCCGGTTCCACCGCAGTACAGAGATTCATCATTGCCGCTTGCACCTAATATACTGGAAAAAGCATGTTCTGAAGAACGCTTGATAATAGCTGCTGCCGCACCGTCTCCAAACAGAATGCAGGTGGATCGGTCTTCAAAATCCAGTACTCTGGATAACTGCTCACTACCAATCAATAAAATATAATCCTGTTTTTGCACCTGTAATAAACCATGTGCCACTTCTAATCCATATAAGAATCCTGAGCAGGCTGCGTTAATATCAAAAGAAGGAATGCTCTCCGGCAATTCCAATGTTTTCTGCACCATACAGGCTACAGAGGGGGTTGCATAATCCGATGTAATCGTTGCAACAATGCAGGCGCCTAATTCTTCTGTGGAAATACCGGCTCTTTGAATTGCAAGCTCTGCTGCTCTGGAAGCCAGTTCCCAGTTAGTCTCGCCGTCAGTATAATATCTGCTCCTGATGCCGGTTCTGGACTGGATCCACTCATCATTGGTGTCAACCGTCTTAGCCAGATCATCATTTGAAACACACCGTGTAGGCAATGCCATTCCGGTTGCTACTATATGTAATCCTGTCATGTTCTACCATATTCCTTCCCATTTGTGTCTTATCAGTTTTACCGTGCCATATTACGGAATTTCTCGTATCTCTCCTTCTGTAATCTGGTTCCTGATAAAGCACATAATTTTTGCAGGGAATCCTGCAAGCATTTATCAATTCCTGCAAATCCCACTTCCGGATCTGCCTGGATACCACCCTCAGGCTCTCTGATAATGCCTTCTATAAAGCCTGCCTTATATAATTCATCTGCTGTCAGTTTCATTAATTCACAGGCATCCTTGCTCCTGCTTGCATCCTTCCAGAGTATGGAAGCGAAACCTTCCGGAGAAAGAATGGAATAAACTGCATGTTCCAGCATATAAATCTCATTGGCAACACCAATTGCCAAAGCACCGCCACTATTACCTTCTCCGGTAACGATGGAGATAACCGGCACCTTTAAACTGCTCATCTCTGCCAGACATTCTGCGATCGCCTGACTCTGTCCATGCTCTTCTGCCGCCAAGCCCGGATAGGCACCCGGCGTGTCAATAAAAGTAATAATGGGTCTGCCAAACTTTTCAGCCTGCTTCATAAGGCGAAGTGCTTTTCTGTAGCCTTCCGGCTGTGGCATTCCAAAGTTGAAACGCACATTTTCTTCCAGATCCTTGCCTTTTCTATGACCGATTACCGTAACCGGCAAGTCATGAAATCTGGCAACACCACCCAAAATAGCTTCATCCTCAAGTCCAATTCTGTCGCCTCTGCAACAAAAGAAATCTGTAAACAGAGCGTCTATATAATCTGCAATACCGGGTCTGTTCTTATCCCTTGCCAGACCCACACGGGTATATGCATCAATTGTCTTCTTCGTCTGAAATCTTTCCATTTCTTCCCTCTTAGTAATCCATGTGAGATTGTTTGCATGCTAGTTTTAATAGCAATGCTATCCTAATAGCAATGCTAGCTTAATAGCAATGCAGTGTTAAAATTTTTGCTATATTGGATCGCAGCTTATCTCTGGATACTACCGCATCCACAAAACCATGCTGTTGCAAAAATTCGGCTCTCTGAAATCCTTCCGGCAGCTTCTGCCCGATGGTCTGCTCGATTACACGAGGACCTGCAAAACCAATCAATGCACCCGGTTCTGCCAGCATGATATCTCCAAGTGTTGCAAAACTGGCGCTGACGCCACCCATGGTCGGGTGGGTAAGTACTGAAATATACAGCCCGCCCTGCTCCGAAAACCGCTTGATTGCTGCACTGGTCTTTGCCATCTGCATCAGGGAAAACATACCCTCCTGCATCCTGGCTCCGCCGCTACAGGAAAAGATCAATAATGGAAGCTTTTCTTCCATGGCATATTCAGCAGCACGTGTTATTTTTTCTCCGACTACCGAACCCATACTGCCCATCATAAAAGAATGATCCAATATGGCGATGACCAGTTTATGTCCGCGAACAGTCGCTGTGCCGCACAGTGCACCGTCTTTTCGTCCAGTCTGGTTTTGAATAGATTTGATTTTATTTGTATAGCCCGGGAAATGAATGGGATTTACAGTTTCCAACTCTGCATCCATTTCCTGAAAGCTGTCACTATCTATGGTAAACTTCAAACGTTCCTCTGCAGAAATGGGAAGATGATAACCACACTTAGGGCAAACCATTTTCTTTCGATCCATCAACATCTGTGGATATTCCCGTTTGCATCTGGGACACTTTACCGTAGAACTGACTCCGTTACTGCCCTCGCCTGCTCTGTCTCCGGCATTGCTCCCTGCTTTTCCTGTATTATTCTTTCCACGAAGTTCCCGCAACGAGAATAGAAGTTTTCTTCTTTCTTTAAAAAAATCACTCATTTATCGTTCACCCTTTACGCCTGCTTTGTGCCACTCTAAGAGTTCACCCATATGCTCTTCCAAAAAAGAAGTGTCATAATTTCCCCTGATATAATCAGGATGATATAAGATCAGATACTGAAAAAATGCATTGTTATCAATTCCCTGTACCATAACCTCTTCCAATGCCACCCTCATTTTACGAATGGCGTCCAGTCTGCTCTCTGCATGTACAATAATCTTAGCCACCATGGAGTCATAATACGGACTAATGGTATACCCCTGGTACATAGCAGTTTCAATACGCACACCGTTTCCTCCCGGTAAATGCAAAAATTCAATTGTTCCCGGTGTGGGTGCAAACCCTCTTTCCGGGCTTTCTGCATTAATACGGCATTCAATGGCATGACCGGTTAAAACAATATCTGCCTGGGTAGCATTTAATCGTAACCCGGCTGCCACACGAATCTGTTCTTTTACCAGATCCACATTACTTACCATTTCCGTTACCGGATGTTCTACCTGGATTCGGGTGTTCATCTCGATAAAATAAAAATGTTTTTCCTGATCCAATACAAATTCCACAGTTCCGGCACTGTAATAACCGGCAGCTTTTGCTGCACGTACAGCCGCTTCACCCATTTCTTTACGAAGTTCCGAACTTAGAACCTTGGATGGGGATTCTTCCATCATTTTCTGGTTTCTTCTCTGGATAGAACAATCTCGCTCTCCCAGATGAATGATGTTTCCAAAGCTGTCTCCCAATATCTGAAATTCTATATGATGAGGTTTTAAGATCAGCTTTTCCAGATACATCTCATCATCTCCAAAAGCAGAAAGTGCCTCAGCCTTTGCTGTTTCATAGGCTGATTTCAGTTCTTCTTTGGAAAATGCCTTTCTCATACCACGGCCACCGCCACCGGCTGCTGCTTTTACCAAAACCGGATACCCGATTTTATCTGCTACAGCCTCTGCCTCTGCCAGGGTCTGTACGGCTCCGTCAGAGCCCGGTGCAACCGGCACCTGATTCTGCTTCATCAGGGTTCTTGCTGCCTGTTTATTTCCCATTTTACGAATAATATCTGCAGATGGTCCTATGAAAATAATACCGTTCTGCTCACATTTCTCTGCAAAATCAGCATTTTCGGATAAAAAGCCGTAGCCAGGGTGGATGGCTTCACATTCCATCTTCCTGGCAACATCAATGAGCAGATCCTGCTGCAGATAGCTTTCTGATGCTTTTGCCGGTCCAATGCACACCGGATAGGTGGCAAACTGTACAGGAAGTGAATCCTTATCTGCCTCTGAATAAGCCAGCACAGTATCAATTTCCATTTCCCTGCAGCAGCGAATCAGCCGCATGGCAATTTCTCCACGGTTTGCAATCAGAATTCTCTTAAACATACAATATCTCCATTCTTGTTATTGGCTTTCTCCAAGCATCAGCACTTCGCCAAAGCTTACCAGTTTTTCATTCTCGGCTGCAATAGAAGTGATCACACCATCAAATGGAGCTGCGATTTCATTCATCATCTTCATGGCCTCGATCATTCCCACTACATCACCTTTTTTCACAGTATCTCCCACCTGGACGAAAGGTTCCTGATCCGGTGCTGCTGAACGATAAAAGGTTCCAACAATCGGTGCCTTGATTTCCAGAAGGGAAGCATTCTGTTCCTGACTATCTGCTTTGGTCTGTGTATTCTGATTTTGTGGAACTGTATTTTTTTCTATACGTGTGTTATCCGGTCTGTTCTGTCCTGATACACTCTGTGTTCCTGCATTAGTGTAGGTAACTGCTTCGCCGTTAAACTTACTGCAGCTAACCTTCATACCTTCCATTTCCAAACTCAGTTCGGTCATGGCAGAAGCCTCAAACCGATCAAGTAAAGCATATACATCCTGAATATTCATGTTTCCTCTATTCTGCCGCTTTAGCGGCCCTAAAATCTTAAAGCCTGTGCAATAGCACGGTTTACAGTCTTATTTGTGGCTGTCGATATAATTTACCAGGCTGCCTACAGTTGTAAGAGTTGCAAGATCTTCACCAGCAATGGTAATACTGAAAGCTTCTTCTAATGCCATGTTTAATTCCATAGCATCTAAGGAATCTGCACCCAGATCGTCCATCAGGCTTGCTTCCATGGTGATTTTCTCAGCGTCACAGCTTAAAGAGTCTACAATAATTTCCTTTACTTTGTCGAATGTCATAATAAATTCTCCTTTTAATCTTGATTTTCTTATTTTTTGAGTTTCAAACTATTTAGTTAAATTTCTTTAACCATTTTTCTTGCTGAAACCTATATTAAAACATGGGGAAATGAATGTCAATAACTTTCTTTGAATTTCAAACTATTTTATCTCCAAAGTAATTAAACTGTAGGTTAAAGGAATAAGGATTGATGTAAAGGGACGGTTCAGCCGTGTATCATATGCTCACAAGCCCGTTTTCACTACGGTAAACACGTAGCTGTACATAAGTTCGCACAAGACGCGAAC
>JAQUUX010000096.1 GCA_028693705.1 Lachnospiraceae bacterium
AAATTTTTACGTTAAAGTAGAAAAGTAAGGGTATAATAAGAGAATACATGAATGATAAAAATTCCTGAAATAAGGAAATGCAAAGGAACTACAAAAGAAGATTTAACAGGCATATGTTTTTGAAAGGTACAAAGGTAATATATTGAAGAAGCACCTACTGTTTAAAAGTAAATTTTTGATGATGATCGTTATCATCATTTGTTTCAACGGAGTTATCTATACGGATTCGCTCGCTAACCAGAAACTGGTTGAGGAAAATGTGGAAAGTGTAGTGCAGATGACTTCACGAAATATTAAAACTGAAATTGAAAATGGTCTTAGCAATCAGTTAACGGTGGCAGGCAGTATGGCAAATGATACCTTTTTGCAAAGCTGGCTGCAGGGGGAATCTGAGCATCTTGATGATGAAGAGTATCTGAAGCAGCTTTATCAATATCTGAATACATACAAGAATCTATATGGTTATACTACGGTATTTTGCGTTTCGGAAGAATCCGGCAATTATTATTACCAAAAAGGCTATAATAAAACAATGCAAAAAGGAAATGAGCATGATATCTGGTACTATAATTTTTTGGATATGAACCAGGATTATGATATTCAAGTGGATACAGATGAGATTAATGGCAATATTCCAACAATATTTATCAATTACCGGACAACAGACGCAAATGGGAAGGTGCTTGGAGTAGTGGGTGTTGCAGTAGAACTCACAGATGTACAGGTTTTAATCAATCAGTATGAGATCAATTATGACTTATCTATATATTTAATCAATCGTGGTGGTGCAAAAAATTCATTTTCTCAGAGAACACATCATTTTATAGAGGCAGAGGATGTGGATAAAATATTGGGAATGCCACAGAAAGAAGCACTTAGCAATTCAGAAAGTGGGAATCTACGGTGGAGAACAAAGGACGGGATGCAGACTTGTACTATCAATACCTATGCATCATCTTTGAAATGGAATATTATTATTGTAAAAAATGTGGAATCTCTTACAAAGGTATTTCTCAATAGACTGCTTCAGAATATAGTTGCCGTTATTGGGATACTGGCAGCATGTATTTCTATTACTACTTTTATTTTCCTGCAGTATCATCATCAGATGGTACAGCTGGAGAACGTGGATGATCTTACCGGACTGGCAAATCGTAAATTATTTGAACAGTTGTTTGAACAGATTATGAAAAAGAAATTAAAACATCCTAAAGCCATGTTTATGCTGGACGTGGATGATTTCAAGAGTTATAACGATACAAAAGGACACCTATATGGAAATCTGGTGTTAGCAATGGTTGGAAAAACCATTAAACAAACGATTGCTCCAAGTGATGTCGCTGCAAGATGGGGTGGAGATGAATTTATTGGCATCATAAATGGAACCGCTGATGAAGCGGAAGTGATTTTGAAAAAAGTAATGGAAATCCTTATTCAGGCAGATGCTTCTGTCACTTTAAGTGTTGGAATTATTGAATTGCGAAATGATGAATCTTTACATAACTGTATGAACAGAGTGGATCAGGCGCTATATAAGGTAAAGGAAAACGGAAAAAACGGAATTATAAAATTATAACAATAATCAATTAGGAAAGCAGGCATAGGTCAAAAAAGGCTTTCATTTCCCGGGTGATCCACTTATCTTTGTGATGAATGATCTGGCACCAAACAGAGATATCCAGAGCGGATACATAAATCTCTTTTAACTGGCCTTGTTTTATATCTTCGAGAAGAGCAAACTCGGGTAAGAAAGTAATGCCGAATTTATTTCGAACCATATCAAGAAGAAAGTCCGTATTATTCGACTCTATAAGCGGCTGTATTTCTTTATGAAGAGTACTTAGCTGATAGTCGAGAACCTTTCGGTAGCTGGCATCTTTTTCCGTGAGAATAAATGGAAAGGATAAAAGCTCATCAATTTTATGGAATTTTCCGTCAGCAAGAGGGTGATCAGGAGCAGTAGCGAAGATCACCTTTTCTTTTTGTTCAATGACTTTATCCAGCCAGGGTTCTGTTCGGATCGCATCCAAAAGATAGACCATATCGATTTCGTTGTGATGAAGCATATCCAGTAGCTGGGAGGGTGTGTCTGTAGTTATACTTACAGAAACCTGAGGATACAGATGCAAGTATTGCGTTACAAGACCGGAAAATATAGAGGAGCATAAAGAGTCAATGGTACCAATACGCAATGCCCCTGTTAACTGATCACTCTGCTTCATGGAATCTATGGACTCATGAAGACAGTTTAACGTCTGAATGGAGTAATCATAAAATCTTTTTCCGGGAGTTGTCAGGCTGATACTTTTCCCTAATCTGTCAAATAACCGGATTTGTAATTCGGATTCGAGGTTTTTGATCTGAATGGTTACGGCAGCCTGGGAATAACCCAGATGGGCAGCAGCTTTGGAAAAGCTGTTATACTGTGCAACGGTAACAAATGTAGTCAGTTCCTGTAGCTCCATAGAGGCTCCTTTGCTATTAAAAATATTTAATGTATTCATAAAAACGTTTTAATTTACTAAATGATAATCCTATATTACATTGTAAGTAAAGAAATAGCAATCAAATATGGGGGGATCGTAAATATGAAGAAAACAGACATAAAATACAGCACCTATTTGAACATATTAGAAGAAGAACTGATACCGGCAATGGGATGTACTGAGCCGATAGCAATTGCATATGCGGCCGCAAAAGCCAGAGATATTCTGGGAGACATCCCGGAGCGGATATTGTTGCAGATCAGTGGCAGTATTATCAAAAATGTTAAGAGTGTAATTGTTCCGAATACCGGTAAAATGAAGGGCATTCCGGCAGCAGCCATAGCAGGAATTGTAGCCGGAAAATCGGATTTAGGGTTGGAGGTTCTTTCTGTTGTAACGGAAGACGATAAAATGAAAATCAAGGATTATCTGGATAAGATCCGGATTGATATAGAGCATATAGAAGATGGACCGGTTTTTGATATTATTATCACAGAATTCAAGGGTACGTCTTATAGCAAAGTGCGGATTTCAGATCATCATACCAATATTGTTCTGACGGAAAAAGATCATCAGGTCATTATGAAAAAGGATGAAACAAAGAAAGCAGACAGTAAAGAAACCAAAGCAGACAGAAAACAGCTTACCATAGAAGATATCTGGGATTTTGCTAATAGTGTGGAGATAGCGGATGTTACAGCACTATTAGATAAACAGATCAGTTATAATATGGCTATTGCAGAGGAAGGCCTGCGGGGAGATTATGGTGCAAACATCGGAAAGGTTTTGATGAGCGCTAACGGTAATGATATAAAAAATCGTGCAAAGGCATTGGCGGCAGCAGGCTCAGATGCACGTATGAATGGCTGTGAAATGCCGGTAGTAATCAACTCCGGAAGCGGTAACCAGGGCATCACCTGCTCGGTACCTGTTATCGAATACGCCAAAGAATTAAATGTGACAAATGAAAAATTATACAGAGCCCTGGTATTATCTAATCTGGTAGCGATTCATGAGAAGACAGGAATCGGTACGCTCTCTGCATACTGTGGAGCAGTCAGCGCCGGAGCCGGAGCGGGTGCAGGTATTGCTTATCTGTGCGGTGGAGACTACCAGGATATCATCCACACTATAGTAAATTCACTGGCGATTGTATCCGGTATCGTTTGCGATGGCGCAAAAGCTTCCTGTGCGGCAAAAATAGCCGCTTCTGTAGACGCAGCTATTTTTGGATATCAAATGTATAAAAACGGACAGGAATTTAAGAGTGGGGACGGTATTGTCATGCACGATGTTGAATCTACCATAGACGGAATCGGTTGTCTGGGCAGAGATGGTATGCGTGAGACAAATGAGGAGATCATTCGATTGATGATCTCTAACTAAAAAATATTGTTTTAGCTCAGATTACCATTTTATTTCTGATCATAAGGCTTTACAGTTACAGAATGATCTTTGAAATCAATAAACAACTGATAGGCATAGCCGTCATCACTGGTGTCCCAGACTTCTACATAGCCGGGGGTAACCTCGATTAAGATTTCCGTGTCTGTATGGCTGTATTTATTATAGCTTTCCCATAAGTACTTCTTATATCCTTCTTCAAAGCGATGGCCTGGTTCTTCGGAAACCAGGCCTTTATTTTCGGTCGTTCCCTCTACCTGTATACCACTCCAGCACAATGCCACATTAGGGTTTGTGAGAAGTTGTTTTGTTTTGCGGAAATTTTTGTCTGTTTTAAAATAAATTTTTTCATCGTAGAAAAGACAGCTTACATTTCTGACCATGACATAGTCATTTACACTGGAAGCCAGAGCCATGATCTGACTGTTTCCTAACTTTTCAAACATTCTGGCAACTGCTTGTTCATAGGTGATTTCTTTTTCGATACTGAATTTCATGTGAGATCCTCTTTTCTTTTTGTTATTTTATATAAATTATTTATGTATTCTATTTCTGAATAAAATTTTTGATCGGACGGCTTAATCGTTTATATAACAGGAATGTCACAACGGAGCTGACACCGTACTTTAATATATTAAAAGGAACGATACCCAGGATCGCCATGGAAAGAGCGTTTTGAACAGCCGGGTTTACGGCATTACACATTGCAACAATATCATCCATGGTCATATTAAATAAAGTAGCATAAAAAGGAATAATCATATAGAGATTGGAAAATACCGCTACTACAGAAACCACCAGGGTCCCGACTGCCATACCCACAGCGGCACTTTTTCGTGTTTTTCTCACATGATAAAAAATAAAGGCTGGCATAACATAAGAGCAGCTTAGGATCAGACTCTGCAATTCGCCGGTTCCTAATGAAAAGCTTCCCTGCATGACAAGCTGCAGCAGGATTTTCAATATAATGATTAAGAAAGCTGCCAGCGGGCCAAACATGAAGCCACCGATCATCTCAATAACGCCTGCAAAATCAAAGGATAAGAAAGGCGGCAAAAAGGGGAGCGGGAAGCGAAATAGCATGACTACGGCACTTAGCGCACCCATTAAAGCAATAAAGGTGAGTTCCTTAATCTGCATCTTGCCTGTTGATTTTAAGGCTGTTGTTTTTTCTTTTGTTTGTGTTACAGTTACTTTTTCTGTCTGTTTCATTTTTTTCCTCCATCTGGGAGCCTGAAAGCTCCATTTTTTGCATAAAAAAACCCGAAAACATAGAATATGCTCCGGGCGTAGTGTTACAGAAAATGTCTTTTCTCATCCGGACTTTACCGTCGGTTCTGGAATCCCTCATAAGAGGTCACCAGATCAGCCGCTTTCGCGGGTCATGGACTATACCATCGGTAGGGAATTGCACCCTGCCACAAAGACTTCGTTATGCAATTGGAATCTGGTGAAATCTTACATTCACTGTATGCAACCTATTATAGACAGTTGCATAACAGATGTCTATAATGAAAGCGAAAGAATTTGAATGGAATTTGAAATGCTTATTCGAAAGAGGATTTTAATATGGAAGAATATCGGTTTCAGGTAAATCTGGGATGTATGATCGAGATACTCTCAGATCATTTAGGTAATTACTGGAAACAAATTAACGATGGGATGAAATGATGAAACAGGACACACAGGATCTGACGCAGGGATCACTTTGGAAAAAAATACTGGTATTTAGCGTACCGTTAATGTTTTCTAATATATTACAGGTGTTATTTAATATGGCCGACTTTGCCGTTGTAGGGCAGTTCGCAGGTGCAAATGCGCTGGGATCTGTGGGATCAACGGTTACTTTGGTTGCCATGTATACTGCTTTTCTCATTGGTATGGGAAGCGGTGTAAATGTACTGGTAGCAAGATATTTTGGTTCCAGAAGGGAAGACGAGTTATCTTAAACCGTACATACAACTTTTTTACTGTGCGTTCTGACAGGTGTGATCAATGTAGTTTTGAATTTGTTTTTCGTGATCATCTGCCATATGGATGTGGCGGGGGTGGCGGTTGCCAGTGTGATTTCCCAGTATATTTCAGCGGCATTGATTATTATTTCACTGCTGCGGTGCAAGGGAATCCATGGGCTTTACATGACGAAGCTTCGGATTACCAAAAGCAAAGCAAGTGCAATTCTGGGGATTGGTATTTCAGCCGGTTTTCAGAATGCGATTTTCCAGATTGCCAATTTGTTTATACAGGGAGGCGTAAATACCTTCAGTGCCACCTTTGTATCCGGCAATGCGGCAGCCGCCAATGCGGATTCTCTGGTGTATGATGTCATGGCAGCGTTCTATACAGCCTGCGGCAGCTTTATCGGACAAAATTATGGAGCAGGTAAAAAGGAGCGTGTAAAGAAGAGCTATCAGATCAGTTTGATATATTCCTTTGGTTCGGGTATGGTACTGGGATTATTATTGGCAGTGCTTGGCCGTCCATTCCTGTCTTTATTTACAAGGGATATAGCAGTACAGGATGCAGGTATGCAGAGACTGGTCATCATGGGCTGTTCCTATGGAGTTTCTGCATTTATGGACTGTACCATTGCAGCTGCCAGAGGTCTGGGAAAGAGCCTGATACCAACAGTGATCGTGATCGTTGGCTCATGTGTCTTTAGAATTGTCTGGATCTATACTGTATTTGCTTATTTTGGAACGATTCCGTCATTGTATCTGCTGTATGTGTTCTCATGGAGTATAACAGCAGTGGCAGAGATGATATATTTCAGGAGCATTTACAGGAAGCAGCTGGCGATTGGCTGATAAATTAAACATAATAGGATGCAAAATGCTATTTATTTAAACATTTCCGGTAAGTATTATCCATCCCAAATGCACCTAATGGTGCGGTAATGACAATAGCCATGACAGCAACGGATAGGATAATTTTTCCACATGGAAGTCCTGACGCAAGAGGTACAGAACCGATTGCTGCTTGTACAGTAGCCTTGGGAAGGTAAGCAATTACACAAAACAGCCGTTCTTTCCATGTTAAGTTAGTTTTGGCAACACAGATCAATACACCCAGGGTTCTGAAAAGAAGTGCCAGCAATATCATAATTATGACAGAGATACCGGCATTTAAAGTATATCTTATATCCACTGCTGCGCCGACGAGCACGAAAAGAATAACCTCGGCTGCTAACCATAATTTACCGAATTTTTCGGATAATCTTTGGGATACAAATGAGGAGCTTTTCATTTTCAACACACAAGCCATGCTGACAACAGCAAGCAGTCCTGATATAGAAATTCTGTTTTCTAACCAATCTTCAACTGCTATTAAAAGAAACGAAAATCCCAGTACTATAATAACCTTCATACTATTCCGGACGTAATGTTCACGTGCATAAGCAGTCTCAAAAAACATATAAAGCACATAACCTGCTATAGCACCTGATAAAATTCCCAATAGGATAGAAACTGGTATATTCGCAAAAGCCAAAATATTGGCATTGTTGCCCTGTGCCATGCTTAAAAAAGTGGTAAATAATACGATTACAAAAATGTCATCACAGGAGGCTCCTGCTAAAATCATTTGTGGAATGCTCTTTTTGGTACCATAGCGATGCTCTATTAGATGAACCATTCTTGGAACCACAACTGCCGGGGAGACTGCGGCAAGGACAGCCCCCATAACGGCTGCCTCTGTTCTAGAAATATCAAGAAGAGTCGGAGCCAAAAGAACGTATCCTATTATTTCAAAAGATGCCGGGACAAAAGATAACATAATAGCCGGTCTGCCAACTTTTTTCAGGTCATTTAAGTCCAGTGACAATCCGGCTTTTAACAAAATGATAATAAGTGCCATTTTGCGTAACTCAGCTGAAATAGATAAAATAGACGGATCAAGAAAATCCAGGATATATGGTCCCAAAATCATTCCGGTAACCAGCATACCAATAATTCTTGGTAATTTGAGCCGTTGGCAAATTGCAGCCATTGCCAATCCGACAAGAAAAATAAGTGACAAAGATGTTAACATTAGTAATCCTCCTCTGGTCGTAAAAAAGCTGATGCTTTCCACGACAAATAATCGCAGAAGTCATCAGCTAAAAATAAGCGGTTTTGGTTTCCCAAGGGAGAACTTCATTCCCATAATTATGTATTATAATATAGAGCATTATTATTGTCAAAAAACTTAACATTTACTGTACTTATTCTTCCTTTATGAAAGAAATTGTATCAATCTGTAGATATGTCTTGTGATGTATGGAAATGGCAAGATCAATTCACTGCCGTTTATCACTTCTGCCGTGAAATCAGCTCCATCGATCATGTAAGATGTTGGTTTAAATCTGATACAAATTGTGTCTGTTCCTTTTTTAAATATGTTTGTTCAAATACGCTTTTATCAATTGGTCTCAAAAAAAGCTTTTTGGCTGTTACACATGCTGTAAAGTTGATTTCTGTTTCACTGTCTTTGGATGTAAATATAAAAGTCCAATGTCCTTTTATGTGGCTGTTTTCTATATCAAGTTCCCAACGCTTGTGTGGTTCAACAACGGTAGTATTAAATGTAGTGAAATAGCCATTTTTGGTATATTCTATAAATTGTTTTTCATCTATCACTTCTATTCTATCCACATCTTTGCGCCATGTATGATAGCACTCAACTGCCAATACGTTTTCCCAGACACTATCAATATCACTTTGGATAATAACCTTTATATCAGATGTTGCCATATGCAGTTCCTCCTTTTCTGTACTTATTTTTCTGCTCTGTAATGTCGGTACGTTGTGACTAACTGCCATATATCTACTATAGCTGCTATGATAACGTATATAATAGCTAATCTCTTATCTTCAACAGTAATTAAGATAAGTAAAAAAATAGGAATGGCTATTATCGAAATCCAAATGGTTCGTATAAATTTTCTTCGATTGCTAAGATTCCTATAAAATAATTCAAAGCCCTTATCTACTTCCTTCATTATTTTATCTCCCAAAATTTGACTTATCCGGTGTATGCATCACTTGCACTGTTCTTAAAATTTTGTTTTTCAAGCCAGACTTTTTCTTCTTCCGTTTCAGGGATGTCGATTCTTTCGATTTTGAAAATAACAGGTCTGGTACCATCATTACAACATGCAATCATCATTCTCTCATCGTTAGTCCAATTGTGCATGATAGAGCCACCCTGTAAAGCGGTATAAACATATCTGCTAATGGCGTCCCATGCCTCGCCACAGAACTTCCCATTCATTAAATGGTAAAAATCATCACGTTCGCTTGTTCTTTTCAAAACAAATGTATCCCCCGCCTTAAAGCACGGGCAAGGCCCTGATTTTGCATTAGCAAGATATTTTTCCTGATAATCCGTAAATACTTTTGTTTCCAATACTGTTATTTTACATTCATGCTGCATATGCTATTTTCCCCCCTATAATTTTCCAAGTTTGTGTTTCCTAAAATGTTGTATGTATAAGAAATGAAAATATAATTTGCATCAGAGCAATTATTCTTATAAATAAGCGGCATTGTTTGCGATCATATCTATTTTCAAGTGATATTGGATAGGCAGGATAAATCAGCAGCGTAATCCCTAATAATGATAATATAACGCTGTGTGCAATAGAACTTTTTAATGTAAAGCTATTTAAAATGAATAATGCAACTGCAACAATAAACCAAGTAGATAAAATTTTACCAAATGATATTTTTTTCATAAAAACTTCCTTTGCATCTTTTGACTTAATATACTTTCTGAAACATCATGCTTAAAAATTAGATTCACAAAAATGGCTTCATCAGGAACTGCTCGTATTCCTTCCACTGTAGTTGTTGAATCAGATTTTTCCTCAACAAAGGAAATAGTGTCATCATCAACAATTTTAAAGGTGTAAGTATACTTGCCATCAGATGTTGTTGCAATAACCTCATCATCCTGAATTAGGTACGTTCCATAATTCGAATACGACGACAAAAAATCATAACTAAATACGAAAGTTTTTTCTTTCGTGTCAAATGATATGGATGGTGCATAACCCGCTTCGTCTTCTGCGGACTCCATTGTATACACACCATCTGTTACAATAAATATAAGCTCATTGAGAATTTTGTTTGTACAGCCGGTACACAGCAAGGACAAAGTCATAATACACATCAATTTTATTGCAAATGATTTATTTATCCTGAATTATTCATGACAGTATAAATCCTGTCTGAAAATTCATTTTTTCTGTTTTGAACCAACGATAATGAGATTTAGCATGTGGAATGTCTTAAAAATGGGTAGACTTTCCCTGTAAGTCTA
>JAQUUX010000013.1 GCA_028693705.1 Lachnospiraceae bacterium
GGAAAGTATATGTTGAAAAACGTGTTTAAGTCAGATATAATAAGGAGCGATACTTAGGAGGATGAGGGATGCGTAAAGAAATAATGCTCTGCTTATGTGCCTGCGTTTCCGTAATCACACTGGGATGCGGCTCACAAACAGAAGACGGGACAATTGTCTCAGTAGAGAAAAATGGCAGTGTTAAGAATACAATTATTGAGGATTTCTCAGCAGAATATTATGATGTGGAAGAACTGAAAAATCTGGTTCTGACAGAAATTGCAGAATATAACAAAGCAAATGGCGGAAATGCCATTTCCATTGATTCTCTGGAACAAAAAAAGGATAGTACGGATGTACGTGTGGTGATGAACTATGCAACAGCCGAAGATTATGCTTCTTTTAATGAAACGGAGTTCTTCTATGGAACAGTGGCAGAGGCAAAGGAAGCAGGATTTTCTGTTACGGAGCCATTGGTTGATGCATCAGATACTGCTAAGACTATTGGTGCAGATGAACTTAACGATATGACTGATTATCATATGCTGGTTGCATCAGATGCTGTAGCATTTACATTACCAAATAAAATTCTGTATGCCAGTGAAGGTGTTACTGTGGATGGTAAGAAAGCAGCTGGAACAGATGGACTTTTTTATATTGTAACGAAATAAAAATCATTACGGAATAAGGAATGGAGAAAAACAATGGAAAAGACAATGGAAAAAATCGTAGCTTTAGCAAAAGCAAGAGGATTCGTATATCCCGGATCTGAAATTTATGGCGGACTTGCCAATACCTGGGATTATGGTAATCTTGGTGTTGAACTGAAGAACAATGTAAAAAAAGCATGGTGGCAGAAATTCATTCAGGAAAATAAATATAATGTAGGTGTTGACTGCGCGATCCTCATGAATCCACAGACATGGGTTGCTTCAGGACATCTGGGTGGTTTCTCAGATCCACTGATGGATTGTAAGGAATGTCATGAAAGATTCCGTGCGGATAAGATCATTGAAGATTTTGCAGAAGCAAATGGCATTACACTGGCAAAACCGATTGATGCATATTCACAGCAGGAAATGATGGATTTCATCAAAGAACATAATGTACCATGCCCAACCTGCGGCAAACATAATTTTACAGATATCCGTCAGTTCAACCTGATGTTTAAAACTTTCCAGGGTGTTACAGAAGACGCTAAAAATACTGTTTACTTAAGACCGGAAACAGCACAGGGTATTTTTGTTAATTTCAAAAATGTTCAGAGAACTTCACGTAAGAAGGTTCCGTTTGGTATTGGTCAGATTGGTAAATCTTTCCGAAATGAGATTACACCGGGTAACTTTACATTCCGTACCAGAGAATTTGAACAGATGGAATTGGAATTTTTCTGTAAGCCGGGTACAGATATGGAGTGGTTCCAGTATTGGAGAGGATTCTGCAGAGACTGGCTGCTTTCACTTGGCATGAAGGAAGACGAGATGCGTTTAAGAGATCATGATCCGGAAGAACTGTCCTTCTATTCAAAAGGTACCACTGACATTGAGTTTAAGTTCCCATTTGGCTGGGGTGAGCTGTGGGGTATTGCAGATCGTACGGACTATGATCTGACACAGCATCAGAATACTTCCAGTCAGGATCTGACATATTTTGATGATGAGCAGGGAGAGAGATATATCCCTTATGTTATTGAGCCTTCACTGGGAGCAGACCGTGTTGTACTGGCATTCCTTTGTGCGGCCTATGATGAAGAAGAATTAGAGGGCGGAGATATGAGAACTGTGCTTCGTTTCCATCCGGCACTGGCACCTGTAAAGGTTGGTGTTCTGCCATTGTCTAAGAAACTGAATGAGGGTGCAGAAAAAGTATTCGAACAGCTTTCTAAAAAATATAACTGTGAATTTGATGATCGTGGAGCTATCGGTAAGAGATATCGTCGTTTGGATGAAATCGGTACACCGTTCTGTGTAACCTATGACTTTGATTCCGTAGAAGACCACTGCGTAACTGTTCGTTTCCGTGACAGCATGGAACAGGTTCGTGTTGCAATTGATGAACTGGATAGTTTCTTTGCAGATAAATTTACATTTTAACTTAGGAGAGTAGAAGAAAATGAGCAACAAAGCATACGGTGTTAATGAACTTAGAAAAATGTTCCTGGAGTTCTTTGAAAGCAAAGAACATCTGAAAATGAACAGCTTTTCTCTTGTACCACATAATGATAACAGTTTATTACTGATCAATTCCGGAATGGCTCCGTTAAAGCCATACTTTACAGGACAGGAAATTCCACCCAGAAAACGTGTTACTACCTGTCAGAAATGTATTCGTACAGGCGATCTGGAAAATGTTGGTAAAACAGCCAGACACGGTACTTTCTTTGAAATGCTGGGAAACTTTTCCTTTGGCGATTATTTTAAGCATGAAGCAATTGCCTGGAGCTGGGAATTTTTAACAGAGGTAGTGGGTCTGGAAGCAGACAGACTTTACCCATCCATTTATGAAGATGATGATGAGGCATTTGAAATCTGGAACAAGGAAATCGGTATTGCACCGGAGCGTATTTTCCGTTTTGGAAAAGAAGATAACTTCTGGGAGCATGGTTCAGGTCCTTGCGGTCCCTGCTCTGAGATTTATTATGACCGTGGAGAGAAATACGGCTGTGGTAAGCCCGGCTGTACTGTAGGCTGTGAATGCGACCGTTACATGGAGATCTGGAACAACGTATTTACCCAGTTTGACAATGATGGACACGGTAATTATGCAGAACTGGAGCAGAAGAATATCGACACCGGTATGGGCCTGGAAAGACTTGCGGTTGTTTGTCAGGATGTGGATTCTATCTTTGATGTAGACACCATTCAGGCACTTAGAAATAAAGTTTGTGAAATCTGTGGCAAGGAATATCGTGTAGATGATGCAGTGGATGTTTCTGTTCGTATCATTACTGATCATATTCGTTCCGCTACATTTATGATTTCTGACGGTATTATGCCTACCAATGAAGGACGTGGATATGTACTGCGTCGTATAATCCGTAGAGCAGCTCGTCATGGCAGGATACTTGGGGTTAAAGGAACATTCCTGGCTAAGCTGTCAGAGACTGTCATTGAAGGCTCTAAGGACGGTTATCCGGAACTGGAAGAGAAGAAAGATTTTATCCTGAATGTGCTCACACAGGAAGAAAATAAATTTAACAATACCATCGATCAGGGTCTTAGCATTCTGGCAGATATGGAAGAAAACATGACTAAGGCAGGCGGAAAAGAGCTTGCCGGAGCAGATGCTTTTAAATTATATGATACTTATGGTTTCCCACTGGATCTGACCAAGGAGATCCTGGAAGAAAAGGGATACTCTGTAGATGAAGCCGGTTTCCAGGCTGCTATGGAAGAACAGAAGGTAAATGCCAGAACCAGACGTAAAGTCAGCAACTATATGGGTGCTGATGCTACTGCCTATGATGACATTGATCCGGCAGTTACTTCTGTATTCGTAGGTTATGATTCTTTACAGGCTTCCTCTAAGATTTCTGTGCTTACCTCTGAAACTGAAATTGTGGAAGCACTCACAGACGGAGATCAGGGAACTGTATTTGTAGATGAGACACCTTTCTATGCTACTATGGGTGGTCAGCAGGGTGATATCGGTATCATTCGTACAGCAAACGGTACATTTGAAGTGAAAGATACTGTGAAATTATTAGGCGGTAAGGTCGGGCACATTGGTGTGATGACCAAAGGTATGTTCAAGGTTGGCGATACAGTTGAACTGATAGTAGACAGTACCAGTCGTCAGAGCACTTGCAAGAATCATTCTGCAACGCATTTGCTGCAGAAGGCACTCCGTGAAGTGCTGGGAACACATGTAGAGCAGGCAGGTTCTTATCAGGATCGTGAAAGAACCCGTTTTGATTTCAGTCATTTCCAGGCAATGACCAGAGAAGAACTGGATAAGGTTGAACAGATCGTAAATGATGAAATCGCAGCTGACCTTGCAGTATGTACAGATGTCATGACTGTGGAAGAAGCTAAGAAAACCGGAGCAATGGCATTATTTGGCGAGAAATACGGTGAAAAGGTAAGAGTCGTATCCATGGGAGATTTTTCCAAGGAATTCTGCGGAGGTACCCACGTAAAACATACAGGCGAGATCCAGTCCTTTAAGATCCTGTCAGAAAGTGGTGTAGCAGCCGGCGTACGCCGTATTGAAGCCCTGACCGGGGAAAATGTACTGGCATACTATAAGAAGCTGGAAGCAGAGGTAGAAGAGGCTGCTAAGGTGGTTAAGAGTACTCCTGCCAATCTGTTGGAAAAATTAGAGCATATGATGGCCGAGATCAAACAGCTTCAGAGTGAAAATGACGCATTAAAGAGTAAAGCTGCTAAGGATGCTCTGGGAGATGTTATGGATCAGGTCGTTGAAGTGAAGGGTGTGAAACTCTTAGCGACCAGTGTATCCGGTGTAGGTATGAATGGTTTACGCGAATTAGGCGATCAATTAAAGACCAAGCTGGGAGAAGGTGTCGTTGTACTTGCATCTGAACAGGACAGCAAAGTAAACCTGATTGCCATGGTTACTGATGGAGCTATGGAAAAGGGTGCTCATGCCGGTAATCTGATCAAAGGAATTGCAGCGCTTGTAGGCGGTGGCGGCGGTGGTCGTCCAAATATGGCACAGGCAGGCGGTAAGAATCCGGCAGGTATACCAGCAGCAATTGTAGAGGTTTCCAAGGTGCTGGAGGGACAGCTGTAAGCAGAAAAATTCTGTCGAAGGGCATCTGTTTGGGGAACTGAATAAGTAAGTTGTTAACTATTTCAGAATATTTTTCAAAAAGGTGTTGACGAGAATTCTGAATATGTTATAATATCAATGCGCGTGAAAATGTGCAGAATAACCCAATCAGTCGTGTAATTGCGAAGGGACTGAAGGGAGGTCAGGTGTAGATCATGTCAAACGTAATCGTAAAAGAAAACGAGACTTTAGATAGCGCTTTACGTCGTTTCAAGAGAAGTTGTGCGAAAGCAGGTATCCAGCAGGAGATCCGCAAAAGAGAACACTACGAGAAACCAAGCGTACGTCGTAAAAAGAAATCTGAAGCAGCAAGAAAACGTAAATATAACTAAGTAATACCAAGTCCTTGGACCGAAGCTGCCCAAGGACTTTTGCGTGTTGCTGTCAGTTATCAGTTTACAGTTCTGAAAATAAGGGGTGAGAAATATGTGGTCAAAAGAGATTTTTGGTACAGATATATATCATCTACTTGCCACATTTATTCTGTACAGTATGCTGGGATGGCTGATTGAATCCATCTATATGTCATACTGCAACAAAAAATTAACAAACCGGGGATTTGGACGAGGTCCATTTTGTCCTATTTATGGTTTCGGTGGCGTGATAGGGTATTTAGTTATGCAGCCCTTGCGAACACATGTTGTACTATTATATCTTGTAGGAGCAATACTGGCGACCAGCTTTGAATTTGTTGTTGCGTTGCTGATGCAGAAGCTTTTTGGCATGGTATGGTGGGACTACAACGATAAGCCGTTAAATTATAAAGGGATTATCTGCCTGGAGAGTACTATTGCATGGGGATTTTATGCATGCATTATTGTTTTGTTCCTAAATCACAGATTAGTGGGCTTAATTGACCGTTACGATGCACAGTTCGGTGAACTGGCATGTACAGTGATTATGGTGTTGGAAACAATTGATTATCTGATTCAGCTTTCCAAAGTAATTGATTTGGGAACTGGAAAAGAAAAATTATTGGAAAAATATTGTCAGATTCGTGGACGTTTTAACCAGTAATACATAGAAAACACAAAAACTGCCTTATGAATTTCATAAGGCGGTTTTTTTATGCATAGAATGAGATAGAACAATGGCAAAGATGGTGACCGGATTTGCGTGGAATGATTACGTTGCATATAGAAAAGAATTTACGGAAAAAGATTCTTATGATTTTGCTGTCATTGACTATCATACTGGAAAATACGTTACCTGTTTTGGCAGCACCGGAAATATCTGCACCATCAGCAGTCCTGGTGGAGGCTTCTACAGGTCAGGTCGTATTTGAACAGAATGGAACAGCAAAACGATCTCCTGCCAGTATTACTAAGATTATGACATTGCTATTAATCTTTGATGCATTGGAAAAGGGAAAAATCAAACTGGAGGATACAGTCTCTACCAGTGCCCATGCAAAATCCATGGGCGGCTCCCAGGTTTTTTTGGAGGAGGGTGAGATTCAGACGGTGGATACCCTGATTAAATGCATTGCAGTAGCATCCGGAAATGATGCCTCAGTTGCCATGGCAGAATACATTGCGGGGAGTGAAGCTGCTTTTGTGGAGCAGATGAATACCAGAGCACAGAGCTTACATATGGAAAACACATATTTTACGGATTGCTGTGGTCTGACCGATTCGGATGAACATTATACCACTGCGGAAGATGAGGCAATCATGTCCAGAGAATTGATTACCAGGTATCCTCAGATATATCAGTATACCAAGATATGGATGGAAGATATTGTACATGAAACCAGACAGGGAAGCAAAAACTTTACGTTATCCAGTACGAATAAGCTGTTAAAGCAGTATCAATGGACTACTGGTTTGAAGACCGGTTCCACCTCTAAGGCAAAATTTTGTGTTTCTGCTACTGCCAGAAAAGATGATATGGATTTAATTGCTGTGATTATGGGCGCACCGGATCCGAAAGTCAGATTTAAAGAAGCAGCCACTCTTTTGAATTTTGGCTTTAGCACCTGCAGTTTATACACGGATCCGAATGAGAAGACGCTTGCAGCGGTGGTTGTAGAACGAGGGAAAAGAGATACTGTGCAAGTAGTGTATAAGGGAAGCTTTCAAATTCTGGATACAGAGGGGAATACCTTTCAAAATGTGGTAAAGGATATTCATATGGAACCGGCTGTGGCACCTGTTGAACAGGGAGAAAAAGCCGGAGAAGCTGTGTATAGTATGAATGGAAGACGACTTGGAAGTGTGGATATCCTGTATGCGGAGGATGTTCCGGAAGCGGAATTTATAGATTATCTGATAAAGACACTGAAAAGTCTTCTGCTGTAGTATTAATAATTGAATTTGAATTATGATTATGATTGACAAACACAGTGTGTTTCCCGATAATAATAAAGTAACATTTGAAAGTAGCAGGAGAAAATATAAGAAAGAGAAGTTCTGTATGATCTGGCTGATTGGAATAGTGATTGCGTTTATGATGTTTTGTCTGGGTGTCATGCTATATGATGGCACCCATTTTGTGGTGCACGATTACACGATCAGTACAGATAAGATTTCTAAAAACTACTGCATGGTGGTCTTGTCGGATCTACATGACAAAACCTATGGGAAGAACAACGAAAAGCTGATAAAAGCGATTGAAGAAAAACATCCGGATGGCATTTATGTGGCAGGTGATCTGGTAACTGCTGAAAAGGGAGCAGATCCTCATTGCGCACTTTCACTGTTGAAAAATCTGAGGGATAAGGGATATCCCATATATTACGGTTACGGGAATCATGAACAGAAGCTTCTGCGGTTTCCACAACGGTTTGACAACATGGGCGTTGCTTATGAGAAAAAATTGTATGAACTGGGTGTTACGGTGTTAAAAAATGAAAGTATTACTATTCCGGATTATCGTTTTTGCGTGACAGGACTGGCGATAGAACATCAGATCTACTATAAAAGATTTCAAAGAACGGTTATGGAAAAAAAATATCTGGAAGATACCCTGGGAGAGAATGATCCGGGGACATATACGATTTTGCTGGCACACAATCCTGATTATTTTGATGCATATGCCAACTGGGGTGCAGACCTGGTATTATCGGGACATGTTCACGGCGGTATTGTAAAGCTTCCACTTCTGGGCGGTGTAATTTCTCCCTCCTTTCGTCTTTTCCCAAAATATGATGGGGGACTTTTCAGAGAAGGAAAATCCACTATGGTGCTTAGCAGGGGCTTGGGAACGCACACGTTACCGATCCGCTTATTTAATCCGGCAGAGCTTGTTACAGTGGAATTGAAAACGAAAGAAAAAGATAAGCTTGAAAAGTAACAATATACTCTGTAAAATAGTAAAGGTTACTGGAAAGGTAAGGGCGCATTTTGGAATTATCGGTTAAACTGCAGGTGTTTGAGGGTCCACTGGATCTGCTTCTGCATCTGATTGAAAAAAATAAAATAGATATTTATGATATTCCGATTGTGGAGATCACGGCACAATATATGGATTATATCAAGCAAATGCAGGAAGAGGATATGAATGTAATGAGCGAGTTTCTACTCATGGCAGCCACTCTTCTGGATATTAAATGCAAGATGCTTCTCCCTAAGGAAGTAAACGAAGAAGGAGAAGAAGAGGATCCGAGAGCTGAACTGGTACAAAAACTGCTGGAATATAAGATGTATAAGTATATGTCCTTTGAATTAAAGGACAGGATGGTGGATGCAGAGAAGAATTTCTTCAGAGACAAAAATTTACCGGAAGAAGTAAAGGATTACAGGCCCCCCATTGATTACGAAACGCTGTTGGGGGATATGAATCTGCAGAAACTGAATGAAATCTTTGAAAACCTGTTAAAGCGCCAGGAAGATAAAGTAGATCCCATCCGAAGCGGATTTGGCAAAATCGAAAAAGATGAAATCGATATGGATCTGAAAACCGGCTATGTAAGTGAATATATCAAAGGTCATAAACGCTGCAGCTTTAAAGCACTTTTGGAAAAACAACACAGCAAGATGGAAGTGATCGTCACATTTCTGGTTATTCTGGAAATGATGAAAACAGGAAAAATAGATATTGAACAGGATGGTACTTTTGAAGACATTCTGATCACAGCAAAGGAATAAGCAATGGACCATATAAAAGCAAAAGCAATTATTGAAGCAATTTTATTTACCATGGGGGAGACGGTGGAAATAGATCGTCTTGCTACAGTTTTGGAAATGGGAAAAAAAGAAGTACAGCAATGCGTAGAAGAGATGCAGACTGATTACGAGAAAGAAGATCGTGGTATTTCCATTTTGATGCTGGAAGATGCGGTACAGCTGTGTACCAAAGGCACGCTTTATGAATATTTGATCAAAATAGCCAAGACACCACGTAAAATGGTGTTGTCAGATACTGTTCTGGAAACACTTTCCATTATTGCTTATAAACAGCCGGTAACCAGAATGGATATTGAGAGAGTAAGAGGTGTCAGCTGTGATTTTGCGGTAAACAAGCTGCTGGAATATGAATTAATCATGGAAGTGGGCAGAAAGGATGCTCCGGGCAGACCTCTTTTGTTCGGTACAACAGAACAATTTCTACGCTGCTTTGGCGTGAAATCCATTACGGATCTGCCGGAAATCAGCGCTATGCAGTTGGAGGAGTTCAAACAGCAGGCGGAGGAAGAAGCTGTAGCCAGTGTGAAGGAAGGCAAGGGAACCACAGAAGAAGAGATTACGGTAGATATTTAAAGCTGAAATATAAGCAGAGAACGCATGCATACGCATACGTTCTCTTTTTTGTGCAAGTAGATAGCGTAAATTTTATGTATTGTCTGACCAATTCGAACAGAAACGTTTGGCAATTACTGATATAAAACATAAAAATCACACAACAGAAAATGAAAAAAAGTGAAAATGATAGACAAATAGACCCAATATTGAAGAATAAAGGTAAGACGTCTGATGTTTAAAAGGTATAAAAAGGATATAAAGTATAAGAAATAGACAAAAGAATGAATGAAAATATATAAAAAGACTACAAAGTTGCCAAAAGTACTATTGACAAACGTCATACCTTATACTATTTAAAACATCTTATACAAGAGGTAATGCGTTGGGGGCATATTACTTGTGTAAAATATATGACGTCATGTAATCCGGAATGATGATGTCGGATATACATACGCATGGAAAGGGGAGAAGGGATGCAGGAAACGCAGCGAACAGATCAATTGCCATTGATCGTGGCAAAGCAAATCAAAGAGATGATTGTTTCACAGCATTTTAAACCCGGGGACAGACTTCCAAGTGAAATGGAACTGGCATCCCTGGCCAATGTTAGCAGATCTACGGTAAGAGAAGCCATGAAGTATCTAAAGGCTGAAAATGTTATTGTAATCAAACAGGGACAGGGGACTTTTGTCAGCGCACTTCCGGGAGTTGGCAAGGATCCGTTTGGGATTGAATTTCTGGACCAATCCAATTTGCTGGAAAATCTGTTTGAGGCACGTTTGTTATTTGAACCACAAATTGCAATGCTGGCAGCTCAAAGATGTACTCAGGAAAATGTAGAAGTGTTAAAGACTATTGTAGATCAGATGCAGGAACTGGATAAAAATGATGATCGGGCAATGGCATTAGATTTACAGTTTCACCGGGCGGTGGCAGAATGTACGCAGAATGAGGTCTTAACCAGGGTGGTTCCGACCATCAACGATTCCATTGTCTATAGCAGAAGCAAGACGGTGGGCGTTCATGGAACACAGGAACGTGCCAAAAAAGCTCATGCTGGTATATACGAAGCCATCAAGAATCATGATCTTATGGCTGCAAAGTATATTGCTGAGAAACATGTTTGGGAAACATTAAACGATGTAAAAAAGAAAATGGAGGATAACAATGAAAAAGAAAATTCTTAGTCTGGTTTTATCATTAAGTATGGTAGCTGCACTGACCGCGTGCGGATCTTCAGCAGCACCGGCAGCTGAATCAGCAGCACCTGCTGAGAGTGCAGCAGCCACAGAAGCAGCAGCTGACACAGCGGCAAGTACAGATGGTGCAACCATTACATATTGGTACTGGGCAGATAATACAGATTACTCCCAGCTGATGCAGGATATCATTGCAAAATTTAACGCAGAAAACGGTAAAGGAATTACTGTTGTTGGTGAAGAATATCCTTGGGATGGCGGTGCTTATTCAGAAAACGTATTCAATGCCTGCATGGGCGGCGGCGGTCCTGACTGTGCATCCTGGAAACTGACTTCCACACCTTCCTTTGTAAATAATGATTTATTATTACCTTTAGATGATTATGTAGCAGGCTGGGATAAAAAAGATGATATTGATGCCAACCTTTATGATGTTATGAAATCTGCTACAGAAGATGGAAAAATGTATGTAATGCCTTGGAATGTACAGGTTTTATATGTTTACTACAGACCATCATTGTTTGAACAGGCTGGTATCACAGCAGTTCCTAAAACTTATGATGAACTGTTGGAGGATATAAAGAAGTGTACAATGGATACTGATGGCGATGGCAAGACCGATGTTTACGGCTGGGGCATGAGAGGTGCTAAAGGCGGACAGGAACCTTGGGGATGCTTCGTATATGGTGAAGGCGGAACTTTTGAAGATCTGACTACTCCTGAAGCAGTAAAAGGAATGCAGGACTTCATCGATATTTACCAGAACGGTTATGCACCTGAAACAGCAACCGGTGATGGATTTGATCAGATTATTGCTAATTTCCAGAATGGTACAACAGCTATGACAATTCACCATACAGGATCTTCCAAAGGTATGGAGGAACTCTTCGGTGAGGATGTAGATGCATTCCCAATGCCGGCAGGCAAAGGACAGTGGACTTCCATGGGTGATACTGATAACGTTATCATGAGCTCTTGTGAAAATCCGGATGCAGCATTTGAGTGGATTTCTTATCTGGCAGCTGGCGAAGGTCAGAAGATGTGGTGTGAAGGAACCGGAAATGTACCGGTAAGTAAAACAGTACAGGAAGGTGACTTCTTTACAAGCAACAGATTCATGCAGGCATCTATCGAAGGACAGAGTTTTGCAGGTATTATACCGATTAAGGATACTACAACAGAATGGATCAGCACTGTATGGCCTAACACAGTTGCACAGGCTCTGACTGGTGATATTACAGCAGAAGAATGTATGCAGACTTTACAGGATGCTTTATATCAGTAATTGTAACAGGAATTGATGTAGCAGGTTAGTTGTATAGAGGTATGAGGCAGAAATGCTTCTGAGACAGCCGCAAGACTGTGTATAGCTTTTGCATATGTTTTGCGGCTGTAACTTTAAGCAAAATTCAGGCAGACATTAAAAACTTTGGTGGTCGGCCTTTAGATAGGAGGTATGATTTTGGTAAAGAAGAAAACGATATGGCCATATGTGCTGTTAGCACCGGCGTTAATCATAATTGCCTGTGTTGTACTGTTCCCGGTCATCAATGCAATTCTGATGAGTTTTCAGAACTATGACTTGAGAAGACCAAAGGACATTTGCTTTAATGGAATCAGTAATTATGTAGCTTTGTTTCAGGATAAATTATTCTGGGGAGCATTATGGAGAACTATAGTATGGGTGGTTGCAGGTGTAGGCTTCCAGTTTTTGTTTGGATTTGCACTGGCATTGTTATTAAACCAGAAATTCAGGGGCAGAGGTGTAGTCCGTGCTGTCAGCTTGATTCCCTGGGTAACACCCGGTGTATTGATTGGTTTGATGTGGCGATGGATCTATGACGGTAATAACGGTGTACTCAATGATCTTTTGATGATGCTTCATCTGATAACCGATAATGTTCCGTTTTTATCACAAAAGAGTACAGCTTTTCCCTCGGTTATTGTAACCATTATATGGCAGGGAATTCCATTCTTTTCACTGATGATCCTGGCTGCACTGCAGGGAGTTCCGGCTGAGTTATATGAAGCCGCAGATATGGATGGTGCAACGCCATTTCAGAAATTATTTTTCGTAACGATACCGTCTATTAAAAATACGATTTTCGTTACCACATTGTTGAGAATTATCTGGGTTGCCAATTCTGTGGATGTTATCTTTAACATGACAGAAGGTGGTCCGGCTTACTCCACTCAGACGTTGAGTGTATATACGTTCAACAAAGGAAATGCGCTGAATCTGGGATATGCGTCGGCTATGGCGATTTGTTTGGCACTGCTGTTGTCCCTGGTGGCAATTCCGTATCTAAAGCAGAATTTTAAGGAGGAGAAATAATATGAAAAAACAGTCCATACCGGCCCGTATTTTAAAATTATATCTGCCACTCCTGGTACTGCTTCTGTTCATCCTGTTTCCTTTTTACTGGACTTTGATCACTTCTTTAAAGCCGGAAGAGGAATTGTACGGCATGGTAGTAACCTACTGGCCAAAGGCAATCAGTTTTGAATCTTACAGAAAATTATTTACCACGACTGTAAACTTTGTGGCAGCCATGAAGAACAGTTTTGTGGTTGCATTCTCGACCATGGTAGTTTCCTTATTGTCATCTACTCTGGCAGCTTATGCGTTTTCCAGATTTGATTTTAAAGGAAGGAAACCGTTGATGTGTTTATTCCTGTGTAACAATATGTTCCCAACGGTGTTACTTTTGATCCCATTGTATTCCATTATGCGAAACCTTGGTATTTTGTATACACCGGTGGCATTGGTATTGTCCTATACCACATTTACCATTCCTTTTTCCGTATTATTGTTAAATGGTTTCATTTCGGATCTGCCATTTTCTCTGGAAGAAGCAGCACTGATCGATGGCTGTAACAGGGCAACAGCGTTTTTACGAATTGTATTACCGATCCTTACCCCGTGTCTGGTGGCAACAGGTGTTTATATTTTCATGACATCCTGGAATGAATATACCTTTGCGGTTATGTTTACCAATGCTTCCACCAGAACGATTCCGGTTGCACTTAAGAGTCTGATCGGACAGCTGGGGGTTCAGTGGGATCTGTTAACTGCCGGTGGTATTGTGACCATTATCCCGGTATGTATTATGTTCTTCTTTGCACAGAAGCGGCTGGTAGAAGGTTTGACCGCAGGTGCAGTGAAAGGTTAAATGCAGATGGTTTGTCTGCAAACAAAAATGGAGGAAATATATCATGAATTATGAAGAAAAAGCAAAACAATTGCGGGCCGACATTTTGAAAAGCTTATATGAATGCCAGTCAGGACATCCGGGCGGATCATTATCCTGTGTAGAGATTCTTATGGCACTGTATTACAATGTCATGAAAGTAGATCCAAAAAATCCCAAAATGGAGGATCGGGATCGTTTTGTTTTGAGTAAAGGCCACGCATGCCCTACATTGTATGCAGTTTTAGCCGATTTGGGTTTCTTCCCGAGAGAAGATCTGATGAACTTGAGAAAGCTTCATTGCCATTTACAGGGACACCCGGATATGAACAAAACACCCGGTGTGGATTCCAATACCGGCTCTTTAGGTCAGGGCATCTCTGTTGCAGTTGGTATGGCAATGGCTGCAAAATACAAAAAAGAAAAATATGGTGTTTATACATTGATTGGTGATGGTGAAAGCCAGGAAGGCATTGTATGGGAAGCTGCTATGTCAGCGGCACATTACAAACTGGATAACCTGACGGTATTGCTTGATTATAATGGATTGCAGATCGATGGTGCCAATGATGATGTCATGAGCATTGGAGATATTGTGGGAAAATTCAAAGCCTTTGGATTTGAATGCCTGGAAGTAGACGGACATGATATTGATGCCATTACAGAGGCGATTAAGAAGCCTGTAACCGGTAAACCGAAATTTATTTGCTGTAAAACTGTAAAAGGTAAGGGCATTTCCTATATGGAGAATGTATTCGGATGGCATGGAAAGCCAATGAACAAAGAACAGTTTGAAACAGCAATGAAGGAACTGGGGGTAAACTAAGATGGGAAAATCATTACGTGTAGCCTATGGCGAAGCATTAGTTGAATTAGGAAAGAAAAATGAAAATATCGTAGTTTTGGATGCCGATCTTGCAAATGCAACCATGACCTGCAATTTCCGTGATGCTTACCCGGATCGTTTCTTTGATTTCGGTATTGCTGAAGGTAATATGGTATGTGCAGCGGCAGGTATGGCACATTCAGGATTAACACCATTTGTCAGTACTTTTGCATTGTTTGGTGCAGGTCGTGCTTATGAAGAGATCAGAAACTCCGTTGCTTATGTACATGCCAATGTAAAATTTGCATTTTCACATTCTGGCTTATCCGTAGGAGAGGACGGTGGAAGCCATCAGTCCTTTGAGGATATTGCATTGATGAGAGAATTGCCAGGGATGACCATTCTGGTACCATGTGATCCGCTGGAAACAGAAAAAGCCGTTATGGCTGCAGCGCAGATCGACGGACCGGTTTATATTCGTGTAGCAAGACCTGTCTGTGAGGATATTACAACAGCAGATACCCCTTTTGTACCCGGAAAAGCAAATGTGATGAAGGAAGGCAATGATGTTTGCATTATGACCATGGGACTGATGGTTCCGATTGCCATGAAAGCAGCAGCCATGCTGGAAGCAGAAGGAATCAGCGCAGCGGTTTTGAATCATCATACTGTAAAGCCAATTGATGAAGCATGCATTTTGGAAATGAATCAGAGGGTAAAGGGTATCGTTACTGTAGAAGAGCATTCCATCATCGGAGGTCTTGGTTCAGCTGTGGCAGAAGTGCTTGCCGGTAAAGCTGGTGCCAAATTCTCCAGAATCGGTATTGAAGACCGGTTTGGACAGTCCGGTACTCCGGATGCTTTATTTGCAGAATATGGATTGACAGCAGAACATATTGTTGAAGAATGTAAGAAACTTATGTAAGCAAAAAACGTTAAAAAATAAAAAAATATTGAAAAAGAAAAGAGGAAATTGAAATGAAAATTGCATCTTATGAGTTTGCCGGAGAAGGCATGTCACGTGTTTATGAAAATGAAAAATGGACTATCGGTATTAAAAACTGGAAACCGGCCAATGACGTAACGGGTATCAGCAATTTGGAACGTCATAATAAAACAGATGAATTATTTGTTTTATTGCAGGGACATTGCACATTAATCTTTGCAAATGAAGAGAATGGCAGTCTGAAGTTTGATGCTGTGAAAATGGAACCAAACAAGGTATATAATATTCCGGCAACTTTATGGCACAATACCATTACTCAGAAAGACACCAAGATGATTCTCATGGAGGATGTATCCACTTCTATGGACAATAGTGATGTAAAGGATCTGACTCCAGAGCAGATCAAAGAAGTACAGGCTCTTGCATAATAAGACATATCAAATATTTGGATAAATATTAAGTGAAAAGGCATTTCTTCATGGGATGCCTTTTTTATATTACTCTGTTATAATATTCACATGAAAACAATTGCACATATTGAAACAGACTTTAAAACTAAATTTGGAATTCCCAGACAGGCCGGACTTGTGAAAACATTAACAGGTAAGATTATACTGGAAGAAACTTATCGAAATTCAGAGGTGTTTCGAGGGTTGGAAGGGTTTTCACATATCTGGTTATTATGGCAATTTTCGGAATCTAAAAGAGATCACTGGGCGGCCACTGTAAAACCACCCAGACTTGGTGGAAAGATTAGAATGGGAGTATTTGCTACAAGGTCTCCGTTCAGACCAAATCCCATTGGTTTATCCTGTGTCAGATTGGACCGAGTAGAATTGGATCCCAAAGATGGACCGGTTTTGTATGTATCGGGAGTAGATTTACTGAATGGTACGCCAATCTACGATATCAAGCCTTATATTCCGTTAACCGACTGTCATCCGGAGGCAACAGAAGGTTTTACAGCTGTGACCAGAGAACATAGTCTGCAGGTAGAATTCCCGGAATCACTGTTACAGAAAATCCCTGAAGCAAAGCGTGCCGGGATCATCGGAGTATTGGAACAGGATCCGAGACCTGCATATGATCATGATCCGGAGAGAGTTTATGGCGTGGAATATGCCGGGTTTGATGTGCGGTTTACTGTAAAAGAAGAATGTGCGGTCGTGAAAGAGATTGTTGTTTTATAGCAGTTAAATCGGAAAAAATCAAAAGCCCTTAAATCAGAACTTGCGTCTGATATTAAGGACTTTTTTACGTGGTTTATTAAATGCATAAAAATAATCATGAAATTATACCGGTGTGACCAATATGTGACCATGGTACTATATAATAAAGAGAATCGAAAATTATTGGTACTGTTTGTTTCGAGGACTCGTGTGCAGTCTCTGATAAACTTCTGTAATAAGATCTGAAAAACGTTCTGCATGATATTCGTTGTTTAATACATATTTGTAGTAGATTTCTATTTTGTCATTTAAATCAAGAGCATTGTATCTCTTCAAACGTTTGTTCAGCGATTGGAAGAATTCTTCCATCTTGCTGCGATTGCAGTCTTCTACGATGAAAAGAAATTCATTACCGCCATTACGGCCTACGAATCCCAGATCTTTACCAATGTCTTCAAGAATCTGACAGAAATCAGCAATCACCTGATTGCCGGAATCACGTCCGACAGATTCATTAATGGTAACAAGATTGCTAATGACAATTGACGCACAGCCGATATTTTTAATACTGGATGGATCGGCATACATCTGGAAAATAAGATCACAGCTAAATCGGTTTGGAAGACCCGTGAGATCATCAAGATAAGCTGCTTTTCTAATTTCATCACTTTCCTGTATCACGCTGTTAAATTTGAGAAAATCGATTATCAGGAAAAGCAGCTGTGAAAGCATAAAAAGAAGAAAGAGTGCGTTGAGAGAGAATAAAATATTGTTTTGGGAAATCATGGACTGCAGTTTTGCACTTTGCCCAATCAGATAAAGATAAGCACAACCAAGAACAACTAAAATAAGCAGCTGCAGCTTTTTGATGTTGAAAAAAAACGACCATACATTTTTACTTTTTCCATTTTTTATGATTATCCTTTCAATTAATTCTTTTTGATTTTAGTATAATTGGTTCTTTTGAAAAATGATAGACATTTTATTTTATTTTTAAAAAATAATGAAATAAGCCGCTTGGATTTCGAAAACTGTCGAAAAACGCGGAAATATTTATTGTGATATAAAAGAGGCTATGATATCATAAATAATTAATATTATGGATGTTTCGGTAAATGCAATGACATGGGGGTGTGGTATGATTAGGAAAATATGTTTTACTGCTTCTTCAGGAGGTCATTTAGAAGAAATATCCCGATTAACTGAAATAAGATATGAGTATGATGGCTTTTTGTTTACAGAAGCCGGAAATTTTCAAGAATTAAATTTTTGTGAAAATGTGATATATGCGCCGCAAATCAATCGTTTTCAAAAAGATTTCTGGATTCAGTTTATAAAATTTTTTTCCTATCGGCAAAAGTATTACATAAAGAACAGCCTGATTGCATTATTTCGGTTGGCGCGCTTGTGACATTTCCAATATGTCTGCTGGGTAAAATTTCTCATCGAAAAATTATCTATATAGAATCCTTTGCCAGAGTTGATGAAAGTTCACTTACCGGTAAATTAATGAGAAGCGTGGCGGACTTGTATATTGTTCAATGGGAAGAACTACTAAAGAAGGTACCGGGAGCCATTTATGGTGGGAGTATTTTTTGACTGTGAGTAATTGGGGTAAATGTATATGATTTTTGTTATACTGGGAACTCAGAAATTCCAATTAAATAGATTACTTCGCCTTCTGGATGCGTGTATTGAGAACAAAAGAATCACACAAGAAGTGGTGGCACAGATTGGCTATTCTGATTATCTGCCAAAGCATTTTGCGTATTATGATTTTTTTAGTAAAGCTGATTTTGATAAAATGATTACAGATGCAGATATTATTATAACTCATAGTGGTGTGGGTTCTATTATTACTGCATTGGGAGTAGAAAAGAAAGTGATAGTTTTTCCCAGACTTTCTAAATATAAAGAGCATGTAGATGATCACCAAATTGAAATTGCAAAGGCCTTTTCCAAGAAAAAGTTTGTTATGTACTGTGGTGAAGATGATGATCTGGTGGATCTGATTGAAAACAGTGAAGATTTTCCATTTGAAAAATATGTTTCGCATAGAAAAAAGCTGGTTACTGTTATTCAAAAGTATTTAGAAAAACAGTGATTTGATTGAATGATATGAAATGACAGCACATATATTAAAGTAATAATATATTCATAAGCTGGTTTGTATGAGAAAAATCAGAACTATTATTTGCTTTATCATTTGCATGGTGGTCATTGTAACTCATAAAAATACCATTTATGCAGAGGAGGACAATCTAAATCTCTACGCCCAGTCGGCAGTCCTGATGGATGCTGACTCCGGGCGTATTTTATATGCAAAAAACAGTGACGTCTTTATGGCAAATGTCAGTACGACAAAGATTCTGACTTGTATTGTTGCGCTGGAACAGGGAGAATTGGAGGATTATGCAGAGATTACGGCAAATGCAGCTTCCATGCCCAAGGTAAGACTGGGAGTTTCAGAAGGAGAATACTATAAATTAAGGGATCTTCTGTACGCACTGATGCTGGAATCTTATAATGATGCAGCCATGGCAATTGCAGAACATATAGGCGGGAGCAGAGATGGTTTCTCTGAATTGATGAATCGGAAAGCCACGGAAATTGGCTGCAAAAACACATATTTTATTACTCCCAATGGATTGGATGCCGTGGTAAATGTGGATGGAACGGAACAGGCACATGGCACAACTGCTGAGGATCTGGCAAGGATCATGGCGTATTGTGTATGGGAATCTCCGGCAAGGGAACAATTTCTACAGATCACGCAGGCACATACATATCAGCTAAATAATTATAAAAAGGCTGATGACGGTAGTTTTAGCACAGGTTCCAGAAACTTTTCATGCGCAAACCATAATGCATTTCTTACCATGATGGATGGGGTGGTAAGCGGAAAAACAGGTTTTACTAATAAAGCAGGGTATTGTTATGTTTGCGCATTTGACAGAGATAATAAGCACTATACGTTATCACTTCTTGCCTGCGGCTGGCCAAATAACAGAACCTATAAATGGAAAGATGCAACAAAGCTTCTGCAATTTGGAATGGAACATTTCCAATATAAAAATATACTACAGGATATTGCAACAGAACCGGTTACGGTAATTGGTGGCATTGGCGAGACTGTATTTTCGAAGACTACCGTTGTTGATACCAGAGCAGAGCAGGAGCACCAGCCATCGCTTGAGGTATTAATGGGTGATGAAGATGTGGTGAAAACACAGACCAGCCTTGAAAAACATAATCAGGCACCGGTAGCAATAGGAACGGTTGTAGGGTCGGTAACTTATTATTTGAATGATGAAAAAATTTGCAGTTTTCCTGTTAAAACGACGGAGGCGATTCCGGTAAGAGATTATTGGTATGTGTTGTCATTTTTATGGAAGAATTTCAGCCTATAACTGTTATAGAGAAGAAAAATCGCTGTCACAACGGGAAATGTTAGGTTATATTATAGGTAGAAATATTTAACGAAAACCTGGGTAAATAACATTTAATAATGAAACAACTGTTATGAGAAAAGGAGGAAAGACATGTCAAATTGGGGAATTATGGCAACGGGAACCATTGCAGCTAAATTTGCAGGTACTATACACCAGATGGAAAAAGAGGGAGAAAGACTGGTGGCTGTGGCTTCCAGGGATCTGGAAAAAGCAGAAACATTTGCCAAAGGCTACCGATCTGCAAAATCACCGGTAAAGGCATATGCATCATATGAAGCCATGTGTAAGGATCCTGAGGTGGAGGTAATCTATATAGCGACACCTAACAATTTTCATTTTGAAAATGTGAAGCTGTGTCTGCAGCATGGAAAACATGTTTTATGTGAAAAGCCTTTTACATTAACTGTGGAAGAGGCAAGGGAATTGTTTGCACTGGCAAAGAAAGAAAAACTGTTTCTCATGGAAGCCTTTTGGGTAAAACATTTGCCATTGGTTAAAAAGCTGGATGAAATGATATGGGAGGGTGCGATTGGAAAACTAAAGCATATGCGTGCTGATTTTGGTTTTCTGGCAAGCGGTGCCAGAAGGACTAGAAAGTTTAAATCGGAGCTGGGTGGTGGTGCACTTTTGGATATTGGTGTGTATACCATTGGCTTTTTACAGATTTTCATGAAGGACAAGCCTTCAAAGATACAGTCGGAGGTACGCATGAGTGAATTTGGAACGGACTGGTTCAGTGAACTGTTATGTTCTTATCCCGGAGGTGAAACAGCTGTTACTACGACGGCAATCGGAATACAGATGCCAAGAGAAGGTGTGTTCTATGGTACGGAAGGGTACATAAGATTGCCGGACTGTCAGATGGTGGAAGAACTGGAACTGGTAAAAAATGATGGAACCGGCGAAACGATTAAGATGCCATTTGATATTAACGGCTTTGAATATCAGATCAGGGATACTACAGAATGTATCAAAACGGGAAGGACAGAGAGTCATGTTATGACAGCGGAAGATACCTGTACCATTATGGAACTGCTGGAAAACATACGAAAGAGCTGGAACATGCATTTCCCCAGAGAAGAGTAAGACTGGGTTTAGCTTGTGTTAAGGTGGCGTTAAGCTTGACAATAAATTATCAAAATTTGATTGAAATGCCGTAGTTTATTTGTTATAATTTCGAGGAATGCAAAATTATATACTAATTCAAATATATGGAGGGCTTAAAATGAGTAATACTTCTCAGGCGAGTCAAAGAATAGCTTCTTTGCTCGATGAAAACAGTTTCGTTGAAATTGGTTCACTTGTTACTGCAAGAGCAACTGATTTTGATCTGAAACAGACCGAAACTCCTTCAGATGGCGTTGTTACAGGCTATGGAGTAATTGACGGCAGTCTTGTGTACGTTTACGGCCAGGATGCATCTGTATTAAACGGATCAATCGGCGAAATGCACGCTAAAAAGATTGCAAACCTTTATGATCTTGCAATGAAAACCGGAGCTCCTGTTATCGGACTTCTGGATTCCGCAGGACTTAGACTGCAGGAAGCATCTGACGCATTAAACGGATTTGGTACCATCTATAATAAGATGGCTATGGCTTCCGGCGTTATCCCACAGATCACAGCAGTATTTGGTAACTGTGGCGGTGGACTTGCTGTTGCAGCAGGACTTTCTGACTTTACTTTTATGGAAAGCAAATCTGCAAAATTATTTGTAAATTCCCCAAATGCACTGGAAGGCAATTCCGCTGAAAAGTGTGATACTTCTGCTGCTGATTTTCAGGCTTCTGAAACCGGAAATGTAGATGTTGTAGCTGATGAAGCTGACATCCTGGCACAGATCAGACAGCTGGTTTCCATGCTGCCTGCTAATAACGAAGATGATATGTCTTACGAAGAATGTACAGATGATCTGAACAGAGCATGTGCAGAACTGGCAAACTGTGTTGGAGATACTTCCATCGCATTATCCCAGATCGCTGATAATGGTGTATTCTTCGAAACCAAGGCTGCTTTTGCTAAGAGCATGGTTACAGGCTTTATCAAATTAAATGGCATGACCGTTGGTGCGGTGGCAAACCGTACAGAGCTTTACAAAGACGGTGAACTGGCAGAGAAATTCGATGCAGTGATCACTGCAAGAGGCGCAGAGAAGGCAGCTGAATTTGTTTCCTTCTGTGATGCTTTTGAAATCCCTGTATTAACACTGACCAATACAACAGGATTTGCAGCTAATAAATGTGCAGAGAGAAGAATCGCAAAAGCTGTTGCAAGATTAAGCGCAGCATTTGCAAGCGCAACTGTTCCAAAGGTAAATGTTATCATTGGAAAAGCTTACGGAAGTGCTTATGTAGCAATGAACTCCAAGGGTCTTGGCGCTGACATCTGTATGGCATGGCCAAATGCAGAAATCGGAACCATGGATGCAGGACTTGCTGCTAAGATTATGTTTGAAGGAAAAGGCGCAGATGTTATTTCTGAGAAGACAGCAGAATATGCTGCATTACAGAATAATGTTGTAAGTGCTGCCAAGAGAGGATATGTAGATCAGATCGTAGAAGCTGTTGATACCAGAAAATATATCATCGGCGCATTTGAGATGCTCTACACCAAGAGGGAAGACCGTCCAGTCAAGAAACACGGAACGATTTAGAAAGGATGATACTTAATATGAAAAAATATCTAGCAATATTAGGTATGCTGTTGTGTGTCTTAGGCTTGACTGCATGTGGCACTACGGAAGTGGACACAACTCCCCTTATGACAAATGAAGAAGCAATTCAGGCAGCTGATAACGCTGTTAATGCATTGTTTTCTTATACGTCACAGGGGCAGGTAGAAGCTTTCATTGCTGCCAACCAGGAGAATTTCCCGGTATTATGTGATTCTTTTGATGAATGGGCAAGTCTGGATGAAGAAATCGGCGGTTATACCAGCATTACCAACGAAGAAGTAACTGCTTCTGATGCAGAATCAGTTACTGTACGCATTTCCGTACAGGGTCAGGAAAGAACAGCGACCATAGATGTGGTCATGACAGCTGAAAACTATGAAAGCTTTACCATGGCTGCAACATATTCTTTTGCAGAAAAGATGGAAAAAGCAGCATTAAATACTTTGATCGGTATGGGAACTGTATTTATCATTCTGATTCTGATCAGTTTGATTATCAGCTGTTTTGCATTTATACCTAAGATCCAGGCTGCTTTATCTAAACCGAAAAAAGCAGATGTAAAGACTGAAGCAGTAGATAATACCATTTCTCAGATTGTAGAAAAAGAAGAAATGGAAGACGATACAGAACTGGTAGCCGTTATTGCAGCTGCAATTGCAGCAAGCGAAGGTACCGGTACAGACGGATTTGTTGTCCGCAGTATTCGTAAAGCAAATAAAAGCAAATGGCAGAATGCCTAACCTATTAAACAGATAAAATTTTGGAGGAATTGAAAATGAAAAATTACACCATTACCGTAAATGGAAATGTATACGATGTAGTTGTAGAAGAGGGCGCTTCCACAGGAGCACCTGTAGCAGCACCTGTAGCACCTAAGGCAGCTCCAAAAGCAGCACCTGCAGCACCAAAGGCAGCAGCCGGAGCAGCTGGAGCTGTTACCGTAACAGCCGGAGCAGCTGGTAAGATCGTTAAGGTTGTAGCAGCAGCTGGACAGAAAGTAGCTAAGGGCGATACCATCGTTGTTGAAGAAGCAATGAAGATGGAAATCCCTGTTGTTGCTCCTCAGGATGGTACTGTTGCAAGCGTTAACGTATCCGTTGGTGATATGGTTGAAGCTGGTGCAACTGTTGCATCCATGAACTAATCATCTGATTGGTTTTAGCATGAGAAGATAATTAACAGGAGGTTATAAAATGGAAACATCTTATGTTGGAAGTACACTTCTCAACTTGCTTCATCAGACCGCATTCTTCAATCTGACTTGGGGAAATTATCTGATGATCGTAGTTGCCTGTGTATTCCTTTATCTGGCTATCGCAAAAGGATATGAACCATTATTATTACTTCCGATAGCATTTGGTATGCTGTTAGTCAACATCTATCCGGACATTATGAAGCCGGTAAGTGAAGATGCGGCTGGCGGTTTACTGTATTATTTCTACTTACTGGATGAATGGTCCATCCTCCCATCCCTGATCTTCATGGGTGTCGGTGCGATGACAGACTTTGGTCCGCTGATTGCAAACCCTAAGAGCTTCTTATTAGGTGCAGCAGCTCAGTTTGGTATTTTCACAGCTTATTTTGGTGCAATTGCAATGGGCTTTAATGATAAAGCAGCAGCTGCAATTTCCATCATTGGTGGTGCTGATGGTCCTACATCCATTTTCCTTGCAGGTAAATTAGGACAGGTAGCATTACTGGGACCTATCGCAGTAGCAGCATATTCTTATATGTCACTGGTGCCGATTATCCAGCCGCCAATTATGAAATTACTCACAACTGAAAAAGAACGTAAAATCAAAATGGAACAGCTTCGTCCGGTTTCCAAACTGGAAAAGATCCTTTTCCCAATTATCGTTACCATCGTTGTATGTTTACTGCTTCCTACCACAGCACCTCTTATCGGTATGCTGATGTTAGGTAATCTGTTCCGTGAATCAGGTGTTGTAAAACAGCTGATGGAAACAGCTTCCAATGCTCTGATGTACATCGTTGTTATCTTGCTGGGTACTTCTGTTGGTGCAACTACCAGTGCAGAAGCATTCATCAACTACAGTACATTATGTATCGTTGCATTAGGTCTGATCGCATTTGCTTTCGGTACTGCAGCAGGTGTATTGTTTGGTAAACTGATGTGTGTTGCAACACATGGCAAGGTTAATCCGTTAATCGGTTCCGCTGGTGTTTCCGCCGTTCCTATGGCAGCCAGAGTATCACAAAAGGTTGGTGCAGAGGCTGATCCTACCAACTTCTTACTGATGCATGCAATGGGACCTAACGTAGCAGGTGTTATTGGTACTGCAGTTGCAGCCGGTACATTCATGGCTGTATTTGGAATCGTTTAAATTAGAATATTTCAGGAGGAATAGAAATGGCAGAAGTTGTTAAAAAACCGGTTGGAATAACCGAAACAATATTACGTGATGCACATCAGTCCCTGATTGCAACCAGAATGCCTACCGAATTCATGCTTCCTATCGCAGAGAAGATGGATAAGGTTGGATATCATTCTGTAGAGTGCTGGGGTGGTGCAACTTTCGATGCGTCTCTTCGTTTCTTAAAAGAAGATCCATGGGAAAGACTTAGAAAATTAAGAAGTGCTTTCAAAAACACCAAATTACAGATGTTACTTCGTGGACAAAATATCCTCGGATATAGCCACTACGCAGATGACGTTGTAGAGTACTTCGTACAGAAGTCTATCTCCAACGGTATCGATATCATCCGTATTTTTGACTGTCTGAATGACTTAAGAAATATGGAAACTTCCGTAAAAGCAACCAAAAAAGAAGGCGGACATGCTCAGATCGCTCTGGCTTATACTTTAGGTGATGCTTATACAGAAGAATACTGGATGGACATTGCTAAGAGAATCGAAGATATGGGTGCTGATTCTATCTGTATCAAAGATATGGCTGGTCTTCTGGTTCCTTATGAAGCAGATCGTCTGGTTCGTGCTTTAAAGAGTGCTACCAAGTTACCGATCCAGTTACACACACATTACACATCAGGTGTTGCCAGCATGACATACTTAAAAGCTGTTGAAGCCGGTGTTGATGTAATTGACTGTGCAATGAGCCCACTTTCCATGGGAACTTCACAGCCTGCAACAGAAGTTATGGTAGAAACCCTGAAAGGTACTCCTTTTGATACCGGTTACGATCAGGAACTTCTGGCTGAAATCGCTGATTATTTCAGACCTTACAGAGAAGAGTGTCTTGCAAACGGCCTCTTAAATCCTAAGGTTATGGGTGTTAATATCAAAACTCTTCTGTACCAGGTACCAGGCGGTATGTTATCTAACATGGTTAGCCAGTTAAAGGAACAGAATGCAGAAGATAAGTACGATGAAGTTTTGGCAGAAATCCCAAGAGTTCGTAAGGACTTTGGTGAACCGCCGCTTGTTACTCCTTCTTCACAGATCGTTGGTACACAGGCTGTTATGAACGTATTAATGGGCGAGAGATATAAAATGGCAACAGGTCAGACAAAGGATCTTGTATCCGGTAAATATGGCGCTACCATTAAGCCAATGAATGAAGAAGTTCGTAAGAAGATCATCGGTGATGGCGAAGTTATTACTTGCCGTCCTGCAGATTTAATTGAGCCACAGCTTGAGAAGTTTGAAGCAGAGATGAAAGAATGGAAGCAGCAGGATGAAGATGTATTATCCTATGCATTATTCCCACAGGTTGCTCTTGATTTCTTCAAATACCGTCAGGCACAGCAGACTAAGGTTGATATGACCAAGGCTGACAGTGCTAACGGAGCTTATCCTGTATAAATTAAACTGCAGATTAGCAACTTATAAGCAATAATAATTATAATGAGACGGCAATGGTGTGGGTGTGTATCCTTCCATTGCCGTTTACACGTATAAAAGCCACTAAATCATTCCATTTAGATTGCAGCTAACTACGCTAACGGAACCAATCGCCATCCTGGCTCTGAGGTTCCTTTCAAGCCATTTATGGCTTTGGCATCCTTGCCCGGAATAGCTGTGGTAACAGCTGGAATGATTAAGTGGCTTTAATACATGTTTACAGGCAATGGAAGGATACACACTCACACCACTGCCTGCTCTTTACATTATTATTCTTTTCAAATTGTCAATCTACAGTTGCTCTGGTCGATAGCCAAGGCTCGACTGTTACAATTATTCGCTTGCTGTAACTGGAATCTTCGCCCCAGGGCACCACAAACTGCAGCTTAAAGAAAATAAATATTGCGTAAAACGAGGTTCAGCCGTGTGTCGTATGCGAACAAGCACTGTAAACGCGTCTGTACTTAGTTCGCGTCATGTGCGAACTTATGTACAGCTACGTGTTTACTGTAGAGAGAACGGGCTTGTGAGCATATGATACACGGCTGAACCGTCCCTTTGCAGCAATTGTCATTTCATTAACCTGCAGTTTTAACTTGTATCTTGGTGTTGAGCGTGCTAGAATATAAAATAACAGACGTTATTTGAATCAACTAAAGAGATAGCAGGGAAAGGATTGTATATGCCCAGAAAAGAAAGCATTACCAGGCAGGCGATATTTGATGCTGCCTTCGCCATGTTAAGAGAAGAAGGAATTGAGAATGTAACGGCCAGGAAACTGGCTGCTAAAATAGGCTGTTCAACACAGCCCATATTTCGTGTATATAAAAATATGGACGAACTGCAGGCTGCTGCATATGAACAGGCGGCAGTTTTCCTTGCGACATACTGCAATGAGTACGGTGAAAAAGCCAAAGAACCTTTTGTGAATTTAGGGATGGCTTATATCAGTTTCGCAGCTGCAGAGAAGAATTTGTTTCGTCTGCTATTTTTATCAAAGCAAACTTATGCCAAGAGTATGTATGAATTGTTAAACGGAGAAAGAGGAGCTGTCAGCAATGAATTGCAGAAAGCAACTGTTTTGGGTTGCAAGGATCCGGGAGAATTGTTTACTAAGATGTGGATTTTTATCCATGGTGCTGCCAGCATGACACTGACTGGCGATTATGATCTGGGGGAAGAGGAAACCTGTAAACTCTTAATCAAATCCTACCAGGCTTTTTCTAACTGTTAAAAAGGTATGAATGGAGAATATGATGATAGAGAATACAAATGAAATTGCAAGCAGTGATATTATTACCAGAATGAATGACGGTTTTGCTAAAATGAGCAAAGGTCAGAAAGCAATTTCTGCTTTTATATCGGATCATTATGAAGAGGCTGTCTTTATGACAGCTGCAAAACTTGGGGACAGCGTTGGCGTAAGTGAATCTACGGTTGTAAGATTTGCGGCTGAACTTGGATATGATGGCTATCCCGAATTTCAAAATGCTTTACAAGTATGGGTGAAAAACAAACTGAATTCGGTCCAGAAAATGGACGCTAAATATGGAAACAGCTCTCAGTCAGAGATTTTGAATGCAGTTCTTTCTTCCGATATGGAAAAGATTCAGGACACTATGCAAAAACTGGATCCGGCTGCATTTGATGCTGCGGTTGAGATGATTCTTGCAGCACGTAAAATTTATGTTGTGGGACTTAGAAGCTGTGAACCTTTGGCTAATTTCTTAAGCTTTTACCTGAATATGATCAGGGATAATGTGCAGCTTATTAATACCACAAGTGTGTCCGAAATGTTTGAACAGATGATACGTATCGGCGATAGTGATGCGATCATAGGTATCAGTTTTCCAAGATATTCCATGAGAACCTTGAAAGCTATGGAATTTGCAAGTGACAGAAATGCCAAGGTTATTACGATTACAGATTCTGTGCATTCACCGATGAATCTGTATTCTTCCTGTAATCTGCTGGCCAGAAGTGATATGGTTTCCATCGTGGATTCTCTGGTGGCACCGCTTAGTGTAATCAATGCGCTGGTAGTGGCTCTGTGTATGAAACGTCCCGACGTGGTAAAACAGGATCTGGAAACACTGGAATACACATGGAATAACTATCAGGTATATTTGAATGACGAAATTAATTTTATAAATGAAGATAAAATGCTTCGTAATCCGCTTTGGAAGGAAACGAAATAATATGAGCAAAGTTTTGGTGATCGGTGGTGGTGCTGCCGGAATGATGGCGGCATATGCTGCGGCTGAGTCAGGACATCAGGTTACTTTAATAGAAAAAAATGAGAAACTTGGAAAAAAAGTATACATTACAGGGAAAGGCAGATGCAACGTTACCAATGCCTGTGCCACTGAGGATTTTTTTAATCAGGTTGTTACCAATAAAAAATTTCTGTATAGTGCACTTTATCAGTTTGACACGGACAGACTGATGAATTTACTGGAGGAAAATGGCTGCAAATTGAAAGTTGAACGTGGAGGAAGAGTTTTCCCGGTCTCGGATCATGCTTCAGATATCATAGGTGCAATGAAACGTATTTTAAATCGTCAAAAAGTGGAGATTATGCTGTTGACGGAGGTTGAAAAGCTTCTTGTAAAAGATCAGGAGATGAAAGGTGTAGTTTTAAAAAATGGAGAAACAATCACAGCAGATGCTGTAATTGTTTCAACGGGTGGATTATCCTATGAAACAACCGGCTCCACGGGAGATGGGTTTAAATTTGCAAAAGATAATAAAATTGCAGTCACAGAAACTGTACCATCTCTTGTTCCATTAGAAACAGCGGAGAAGTGGTGCCAAAAATTACAGGGGCTGTCTCTTAAAAACGTTGCGTTAAAACTTTTAGTTGATGGAAAAGAAAAGTACAATGGTTTTGGGGAGATGCTGTTTACCCATTTCGGAGTCAGCGGTCCCCTTGCTTTGACCGCCAGTTGCTATTATTATTCAGCTGTGAAGCAGGCAATGAAAAAGAAAAAAGATGGTACTCCTGCAGAAGTGAAGTTGTCTCTGGATTTAAAGCCGGCTCTGACTGCTGAACAGTTGGATAAAAGAATTCTAAGAGACTTTGAATCGGAACAAAATAAAGCCTTTAAAAATGCATTAAATGGACTATATCCATCTAAGATGGTGCCCGTTATGATAGAATTATCGGGAATTGATCCGGAGCAAAAGGTAAATCTGGTTACAAGGGAACAAAGGCAGAAACTGGTAAGTCTGACGAAGGATTTGCGAATAACCGTTACCGGAACAAGGGATTTCAAGGAAGCAATTATTACCCAGGGGGGTGTTTCCGTGAAGGAGATTAACCCGTCAACCATGGAGTCAAAAAAGGTAAAGGGACTTTTTTTTGCGGGAGAAGTTTTGGATGTGGATGCTTTTACCGGTGGCTTTAATCTGCAAATTGCATGGTCTACCGGATATTTAGCCGGAAACAGTATTTCATAAAGAAAATTGAGTATATATGGAAAGGAAATAAAAAATATGAGTTATAGTATTGCAATCGATGGACCAGCCGGTGCCGGCAAAAGTACCATTGCGAAAATTATTGCCAGAAAAAAAGGATTTATTTATGTGGATACGGGAGCAATGTACCGTGCCATGGCTTTGTTTATGCTAAGAAATGGTATAAAACCGGAGGAAACGGATAAAATTAGTGCCAAATGCAGGGAAGCTGATATTACGATTCAGTATAAGAATGGGGAACAGGTGGTTCTCTTAAACGGTGAAAATGTAAATGGCCTGATCCGCACGGAAGAAGTGGGAAATATGGCATCCTCCAGCAGCGTAAACGGAGATGTGCGCCGCAAACTGGTGGAATTACAGCAGCAACTTGCAAAAACAGCTGACGTGGTAATGGATGGCAGAGATATTGGAACCTGTGTATTACCACAGGCTGACATAAAAATTTATTTAACAGCCAGTAGCAATGTACGTGCAAAGAGAAGATATAACGAACTTCGAGGGAAAGGCATTGACTGTGATATGGAGCAGATCGAGTCTGATATCATAGAACGGGATCACCGGGATATGACAAGAGAGATATCACCATTAAAACAAGCAGAGGATGCTGTGCTGGTAGATTCTTCCGATATGACAATTGAGGAAGTTGCGGATAAAATTATTAGTCTATGCAAGTGAGCGTGCCGGGATAATCGATCCGATGATAATATATAAAGTGAAAAATGCAATAAATAACAGCAATTAAAGGAGCAGCAAATGGAAGTCAGACTTGCAGAACATGCCGGTTTTTGCTTTGGCGTGAAACGTGCGGTGGATACGGTGTATGAACAGATCAAAACAGGTAAGAAAATCTATACCTACGGTCCCATTATTCATAATGAAGAAGTGGTAAAGGATTTAAAGGATAAAGGGGTAAATGTATTAAATTCCAGAGAGGAACTGGAGGCATTGGAAGATGGCTGCGTGATTATCAGATCCCATGGAGTAGAGAAAAACATTTATCAATTGATCGTGCAAAAAGGATTGGAATGCGTGGATGCCACATGTCCGTTCGTGAAGCGTATTCATCAGACTGTTGAAAAGGAAAGCCAGGATGGTAAACAGATCGTAATCATAGGAAATGACGGGCATCCGGAGGTAGAAGGAATCAAAGGATGGTCTGTGTCACCGGCAGTGGTTTTAGGAACTCCGGAAGAAGCAGATAAATTTATTCCGGAGAAGAAAGAGGTCTGCATTGTTTCTCAAACGACATTTAACTACAACAAATTTCAAGATTTAGTTGAAATTATTCAGAAAAAAGGTTACAATGCTAGTGTTGTGAATACTATATGCAATGCAACAGAGGAAAGACAGACGGAGGCTCGAGAAATCGCAGCGATGGCCGACGCGATGATTGTAGTAGGTGGGGCCCACAGTTCTAATACGCAGAAGCTGTTTGAAATCTGTAAAAAAGAGTGTGAGAACACATATTTCATTCAAACACTTGAAGATTTGCATTTAGAACTACCAAAAACCGTTGGCTTGGTGGGGATCACTGCCGGGGCGTCAACCCCAAACTATATTATCGAGGAGGTTCAAAATTATGTCAGAACAGACTTTTGAACAAATGTTAGAAGAATCACTAAAGACAATTCATACAGGAGAGGTAGTTGAAGGTACAGTCATTGACGTGAAACCGGAAGAGATCATTTTAAACATTGGTTATAAATCCGACGGTATTCTTACGAAAAATGAATACACAAACGAGTCAAATGTTGATCTTACAACTGTTGCTAAAATTGGCGATACAATGGAAGTGAAAGTCCTGAAAGTGAATGACGGAGAGGGACAGGTACTTTTAACATATAAGAGACTTGCTGCAGACCGTGGTAACAAACGTATTGAAGAAGCTTATAACAATAAGGAAGTATTAACAGCTAAGGTTGCACAGGTACTTGACGGTGGATTAAGTGTCATCGTTGATGAAGTTAGAATTTTCATTCCTGCAAGTCTTGTATCAGATTCCTATGAAAAGGATCTTACAAAATATGCCGGACAGGATATCGAATTTGTTATCAGTGAATACAATCCTAAGAGAAGAAGATACATTGGTGATCGCAAACAGCTTCTCATGGCTGAAAAAGCAAAGAAACAGGAAGCTTTATTTGCAAAGATCAAACCGGGCGATGTAGTCGATGGTGTTGTTAAGAATGTAACTGATTTTGGTGCATTTATCGATCTTGGCGGAGCTGATGGATTACTTCATATTTCCGAAATGTCATGGGGAAGAGTTGAGAATCCTAAGAAGGTATTTAAGGTTGGAGACAATGCAACCGTATTAATCAAAGGAATTGATGGCAATAAGATTGCTCTCAGCATGAAATTTGATGATCAGAATCCTTGGAAAGATGCAGCTTCTAAATTCGCTGCCGGTAATATTGTAACCGGACGTGTTGCTCGTATGACTGACTTTGGTGCTTTCGTAGAGCTTGAGCTGGGTGTGGATGCATTACTTCATGTTTCCCAGATTTCTAAAGATCATATTGAAAAGCCAAGTGATGCTTTAAGCGTTGGTGATGAAGTGACTGCAAAGGTTGTTGATTTTAATGAAACTGATAGAAAAATCAGCTTAAGCGTAAAAGCAATGTTTGCTCCTGAACCAAAGGAAGAGCCTGAAGAAGATGCAGATGTTGTTTCTGTAGATATCGAGAAGGCAATTGCTGATCAGGAAAACTAATATTTAATAAAGAACAAAAGAGGGGGATACGCAGGCATATTATGTCTGCGTATCATTACATTTAAGGGGTGGACACTTATGGCATATGATTACGAGTATTTAAAAAAAGCGGTATATGATCTGACAAAAATCGATCTGAATGCGTATAAAGAAAAGCAGATGAAAAGGCGTATCGATACCTTAATTGCGAAGAATAAAGTTGAGGGGTATGACAATTATATTAAAGTATTGAAAACCGATAAAAGCAGATTTGATGAATTCGTTAATTACCTGACAATTAACGTATCAGAGTTTTATCGTAATCCGGATCAGTGGCAGTTACTTGATAAAGACGTTTTTCCGGAGTTGATTAAACGATTTGGAAAGAATCTTAAAATCTGGAGTGCGGCCTGTTCAACAGGTGATGAGCCGTATTCTCTGGTAATGGCACTGTCAAAACATTTACCACTTAATCAGATTAGAATTTATGCAACTGATATTGATAAACAGGTTATTGAAAAAGCTAAGACTGGTTTATATAATGAAAAAAGTATAGCAGGTGTACCGGCGGATCTGAAAAAGAAATTTTTTACAAAGCTTGGACCATCTTACCAGATATCTGAGGAAGTAAAGGCACGCGTGACCTTTAAAGAAGCAAATTTATTAAAGGATGTTTACCCAACCGGCTGCCATTTGATCGTGTGCAGAAACGTTTTGATCTATTTTACAGAAGAAGCCAAAGAAGAAGTGTTCCAGAAATTTTACAAATCACTTGCACCGGGCGGAGTATTGTTCATTGGCAGCACCGAACAGATTGTAAATCATAAGGAAATGGGATATATTCGTAAGAATTCATTCTTCTACGAAAAACCGGAAAATTAAGCATAAAAGATTAAAGATATAACATAGATATTAAAAATCCAAAAAAAGGATATGAGCCATATATAATGCTCATATCCTTTTTGGACGAATATACAAAAAATTATTTTCCGGAAACCATCATTTGCAGAATGTGTTCTGCATATCTTGCAAAGAGAGCACGATCTGTTTTCAATTCTTCGGTTACTTCAAAGTAAAGATTGGGATTTTTATAATCCTCACGAAAGAAAGGTTCTACAATGGCATCCCACTGGGGCAGATAATTGGAACGTTTTCTCGTATAACAGTTTGCTGCAGTTGCCTGAATGCGGTGAGATCTGTCGACAAAACCTGCGACAGATTTATGAAGTGCAACATCCTCATCCGGCAGATAATAATAATCTTTATAATTAGAATAAAAATATTTTAATTCTGCATCGTACATGGGAACCCGCAGGTTGCCAACGGTATTCTGACCACTGAAATAACAGTTTTTATGCATATAAGAAACCGGCTTTGGAAGAGGAGATACAAGAGATAATTTCATCAGAATCTCCTGATGAGGGATAGCACTTGCACCTTCTGTTCCAGTATAGTAATTTGCCTGTACTTTTCTAACAGTGACCGGGTTGTTGAATAGATCATAAAAGGCGAGAATTGGAAGGATGTTTAACATGCCTGCCATATCTTCAAAATTATGAAGTAACAGAAAATTGAGTGTATTCTCATCAGGTGCTTTTACATAGTCATGATAAATACTGATTAATTCGCCACCGTTAAATCGATCTTCACGTTGCAGACCAAGAAACTGTTCTATGGTTTTCTGCTTACAATTTTCTAAACGCAGGAAAGCTTTGTATGGTGCAATACGCTTATACAGATCAATTCCCTGAAAAGAGTTGAAGTTGTAGAATAATCCATGAAAATCACATTTTTGCTGTATATAGGGAAGATCAAAATTGTTTCCATTGAAATGAAGCAAATGTGTGAAAGAATTTGCAAATTCAAAAAAAGCAGTGAGAACCAAGGGCTCCTCATTCGAATTCTCAGCAAACCACTGTGTAATATACCAATTATTATCCCTGTAATAAGCACAGCCAATCAGATAAAGACTTGAGGAACGGGCAGTGAAGCCTGTTGTTTCAATATCTAAGAACAGGGCCTTAGAAAGTGGAACAATGTTGTCTAACGGATAGCTTATCTGAAAAGATGTCAGCTTTTTTGTAAGTGTTTTCATAATGCCTCCTGCGGGGGAAAAACGCACCCGGATAATGGACTAAATTTAATACAATCATCATAGCATAATTTTGATATTTGCTGTAGCATTTTTAGTCGGAAAAGTGTATATTATATGAGTAAGACTAAAATAATCATCGAGTTTTTGTGAAATACACACAATTTATGATGATTAAATATTTAGAAAGAAGGGAACCAAATGGCAAAATTAACATTTGTGGGTGGTATCCATCCCTACGATGGTAAAGACTTATCTAAGGACAAGCCCATCAAAGCTGTATTGCCAAAAGGGGATTTGGTGTATCCGTTATCTCAGCATATCGGTGCGCCTGCTACTCCGATTGTGGCGAAAGGTGACCATGTAATTACTGGTCAAAAAATTGCAGAAGCAGGTGGATTCGTTTCTGCTCCAATTTACGCTACCGTATCCGGTACCGTAAAATCAATTGAACCAAGGCGTGTCGTTACAGGAGACATGGTCATGAGTATCGTTGTGGAAAATGACGGACAGTATGACGAAGTTGATTATGGCGCTCCAGAGGAAAATCTTGATAACCTTACAAAGGAAGAAATCATCAATCGCGTAAAAGAAGCAGGTGTTGTTGGTATGGGCGGCGCCGGTTTCCCAACTGCTGTAAAATTACAGCCTAAGGAGCCGGATAAGATTGAATATTGTATCGCAAACTGCGCTGAATGTGAACCTTACCTTACCTCCGATTACAGACGTATGATGGAAGAGCCTGAGAAGTTAATCAAGGGTATGAAGGCTATTCTGGCATTATTTGATAATGCACAGGGTATTCTCGCTGTGGAAGATAATAAGCCTGATGCATGTCAGAAATTAGAAGAACTTACAAAAGATGAACCTAGAATCACTGTCAGCAGACTGAAGACAAAATATCCTCAGGGTGCTGAACGTCAGATCATCTATGCAACAACCGGACGTGCTATTAACTCTAAGATGCTTCCTGCAGATGCAGGCTGTATCGTTGATAACGTTGATACTGTTGTAGCAGTTTACCAGGCTGTTTATGAGAAAAAGCCTTTAATGCATCGTATTGTAACAGTAACAGGAGATGCTATTGCAGATCCTAGAAACTTTATTGTAAGAATCGGTACCAATTATGCAGAACTGATTGATGAAGCAGGTGGATTTAAGACCCAGCCTGAGAAGATCGTATCAGGTGGTCCTATGATGGGATTTGCATTATTTGGTTTAGACGTACCGACAACCAAAACAGCATCTGCGCTTCTTTGCCTGACAAAGGATGAAGTATCCGCTATGGAACCTTCAGCCTGCATCAACTGCGGACGCTGTGTAGAAGTCTGTCCTTCCCGTCTTGTACCTAGAAGACTGGCAGTATACGCAACCAACTATGCAGAAGAAAACTTTGTAAAAGAAGATGGTCTGGAATGTGTTGAGTGTGGATGCTGTAGTTACGTTTGTCCTGCAAAACGTCCATTGACGCAGGTTATTAAGTCAATGCGTAAGATGCAGCTGGCAAAAAATAGAAAAAAGTAGGAGGACACAGTAATGAGTGATATGATGAAAGTTTCATCCAATCCACACATTATAGACAAAGTTACTACCAGTAGCATTATGGCTGCAGTTATGATTGCATTGCTTCCTGCTGCAGGCTTCGGTGTCTATAATTTTGGATTGAATGCACTTGTATTGATCGTTGTTACCGTGGCATCAGCGGTATTAACGGAGTATATTTATGAAAAACTGATGAAAATGCCTATTACCATTAAGGATTGTTCTGCAGCAGTAACCGGTCTGTTATTGGCCATGAACCTGCCGGCAAGTGCTCCATGGTGGGTTGGCGTTATTGGTTCTGTATTTGCAATTGTTGTTGTTAAAATGTTATTTGGTGGTTTGGGACAGAATTTCATGAACCCTGCACTTGGTGCAAGATGTTTCCTGTTACTCTCCTTTACTTCTATTATGACAAACTTCGATGTTGCAGATGTTTATTCAGGAGCTACCCCACTGGCAATTGTAAAAGAGGGCGGTACATACAACGTTTTGGATATGGTTATTGGTAGAACAGCCGGAACCATTGGCGAAACATCCATGATTGCTATTGTGATTGGTGCTTGTTTCCTGATTCTGATCGATGTTATTACTTTGAGAATTCCTGGAACTTATATTGTAACATTTGTGATCTTCATCTGTCTGTTTGGCGGACACGGTGTTGATCCTACCTATATCTCTGAACAGCTGGCCGGTGGTGGTCTGATGTTAGGTGCTTTCTTCATGGCAACAGACTATGTTACAAGTCCTGTTACAAAGAAGGGGCAGTATGTGTTTGGCGTTTGCCTTGGTCTCTTAACCGGTATCTTCCGTGTCTTTGGACCATCCGCAGAAGGCGTTTCCTATGCAATCATTATCAGCAACCTGTTAGTTCCATTGATTGAGAGGGTAACTCTTCCAAAAGCATTTGGTAAAGGAGGAGAAAAAGCATGAATACAGAAATTAAAGCAATGTTAAAAGATGCGGCTGTATTGTTTGTCATTACCGTTATTGCAGGCTTGATGTTAGGTACTGTTTATACAGTAACCAAGGAGCCGATTGCTCATCAGGAGGCTCTTGCAAAAGAGGCAGCACAGAAGGAAGTATTCCCGGACGCAGCTTCTTTTGAACCGGTAGCAGATTTTGATACAGCAGCTGCACATGAAGTAATTGCTGCTAATTATCCACAGGAAGATATTGATGAAGTTTATTCTGCTTTAGATGCAAACAAGGCTGTAATTGGTTATGTTGTAACTGTTACAACACATGAAGGCTATGGCGGAGACATTCAGTTCTCACTTGGTATTCAGAGTGATGGAACTTTAAATGGTATGTCTATTCTTTCTATTGCAGAGACCGCAGGTCTTGGTATGAGAGCAGAAGAAGTTCTGAAACCACAGTATGCTGGTAAGCAGGTTGAGACTTTCGAATACACCAAGAGTGGTGCTGCAGCAGACAACCAGATTGATGCAATCAGTGGTGCTACTATTACAACAAATGCAGTTACCAACGGCGTCAATGCAGGTCTGGAATATTTCAGAAATGCTTTGGAAGGAGGTAACCAGTAATGACTAATAATTCACCACAGGAAAGACTTTATAATGGTCTTATTAAGGAAAATCCTACCTTCGTATTAACCTTAGGTATGTGTCCTACTCTTGCAGTTACAACTTCAGCCATCAATGGTCTGGGCATGGGTCTTTCAACCATGGTTGTTCTTGCATTAAGTAATGTATTTATTTCTGCTCTTCGGAAAATCATTCCTGACAGAGTCAGAATCCCGGCATTTATCGTTATTATTGCTTCATTTGTTACTATGTTACAGTTAATTTTACAGGGTTATATTCCTGCTTTAAACGCAGCACTTGGTATTTATATTCCATTGATCGTTGTTAACTGTATCATTTTAGGTCGTGCAGAAGCGTATGCATTTAAGAATCCGGTTATCCCATCATTGTTTGATGGTATTGGTATGGGACTTGGTTTCTCCTTTGCATTAACATGTATTGGTGCGGTAAGAGAATTGCTTGGTGCCGGTCAGATTTTCGGTGCACAGGTATTATCTTTAAGCTGGTATACACCAGTTAGTATCTTTATTATGGCACCTGGTGCTTTCTTCGTATTGGCTTGTATGACTGCATTGCAGAATAAGATCAAGATCAATGGAGAGAAGAAGGGCAAAGATATGTCCAAGATTCAGTCCGGTTGCGGTCATGACTGCCTGAACTGTTCCGATACACAGGGCTGTAAGTTCTATGATACAACAGTAAAAGCAGAAACAAAGACAGAGGAGGTAAGCTCAAATGAAAACAATTAGTGAATTACTTGTTATTCTGATCAGTTCCTCACTTGTCAGCAACGTAGTACTGAGTCAGTTCTTAGGTTTGTGTCCTTTCCTTGGTGTTTCTAAGAAAGTAGAAACAGCTAAGGGCATGGGAATGGCATTGATCTTCGTCATAACCTTATCATCAGGTGTTGCAGGTGTGATTTATACATTTATTATGGTTCCTCTGGGAATTGAATACTTACAGACTATCGTATTCATTCTTGTTATAGCTGCATTGGTTCAGTTTGTTGAAATGTTCCTAAAGAGATTCATGCAGTCACTGTATCAGGCACTTGGTATTTATTTACCTCTGATTACAACAAACTGTGCAGTACTTGGTGTAGCACTTACCAACGTACAGGATGAGTATAATGTAGTTTATAGTATGGTAAATGGTTTTGCCACTGCTTTAGGTTTTACAATTTCCATCGTTATTCTCGCAGGTATTCGTGAGAAAATGGAATACAATGATATTCCGGAATCCTTTAAGGGTATGCCAATCGTCATGATCACTGCTGGTCTGATGGCAATTGCTTTCTGCGGATTCTCCGGACTTCTGTAGGAGGTAGCGTATGACAGGTATTATTATTGCGACAGTCATGGTAGGAGCAGTCGGCTTATTCGTAGGTCTGTTCTTAGGTGTGGCGTCCATAAAATTTAAAGTAGATGTTGATGAAAAAGAAGTAGCTGTTTTAGGTTGTCTCCCAGGAAATAACTGTGGTGGCTGTGGTTTCCCGGGATGTTCCGGACTTGCTGCAGCAATTGCTAAGGGTGAGGCACCTGTTAACCAGTGTCCAGTAGGCGGTGAAGAAGTTGGAAAGCAGATCGCTGCTATTATGGGCGTAGAAGCTGGTGAATCAGTTCGTCAGGTTGCATTTGTTCATTGTGCTGGCGACTGTGAAAAAGCTACAGAAAGCTATGACTACTCAGGTATCAGCGATTGCCAGATGAAGGCATTTGTACCGGCTGGTGGTCCTAAGGCTTGTAATTTTGGATGTATCGGTGACGGCTCTTGCGTAAAGGCATGTCCATTTGATGCGATCCATATTGAAAATGGTATTGCAGTTGTTGATAAAGAGGCTTGTAAGGCTTGTGGCAAATGTATTGCTATCTGTCCTAAACATTTGATCTCTCTTGTACCTTATGATGCAAAACATATTGTTCAGTGTATGTCTAATGCAAAGGGTGCAGAGGTTATGAAGGTTTGTAAAGCCGGCTGTATCGGATGTGGTATCTGTGCTAAGAATTGTCCTTCAGAAGCAATTACTGTTGAGAACAATCTGGCTACCATTGATCAGACAAAATGTACTGGTTGTGGAATTTGTGCAGAGAAATGTCCTAAGAAAATTATTATGTAATACCGTTAATTGAAGATAATGATTAGGGTCGTTTGCTGGCATTGTCAGTAGGCGACCCTTTTTGCCGGGAAAATCTGTAAAATAATTTAGTATTTTGAATAAATGTGATATTATGAACAATAGAAGTTATATATTAAAGTAATACATAAAATCAACAGCTAAGAAAGTATGAGGGATTGAGCATGAAGAAGATTGTGGAAAGTCTTCCGTTTAAGCTGTTCCTGGGCGTCTGCCTTGGAATCGTAGTGGGTTTGATTGCAAATGAAGGCTTTATGAATTTGGTTGTCACAGCGAAGTATGTTCTGGGGCAGGTTATTACGTTTTGTGTACCGCTGATTATCATTGGATTTATTGCACCTTCTATTACAAAATTAGGAAGTAATGCATCTAAAATGCTGGGGCTGGCAATTGTGATCGCTTATGCATCATCTATTGGTGCTGCTTTATTTTCCATGGCGTCCGGTTATGCTTTGATACCGGGACTTTCTATTGCAGATAGTGTAGAGGGATTGAAGGAATTGCCGGCGGTTGTTTTTGAATTATCTATTCCACAGATCATGCCTGTTATGAGCGCATTGGTATTGTCCATGTTCTTAGGTCTGGCTGCTGTATGGACTAAAGCAGTTACGATTACTAAGGTATTGGATGAATTCCAGCAGATAGTACTGGCAATTGTATCTAAGATTATTATTCCGTTATTACCATTTTTCATCGGATTCACATTTTGCTCACTTGCTTATGAAGGAACCATTACCAAACAGTTACCGGTATTCCTGAAGGTAGTTATTATTGTTATGGCGGGACATTATATCTGGCTGGCTGTTTTATACGGTCTGGCAGGAGCATATTCAGGGACCAATCCAATTAAGGTATTGAAGCACTATGGTGCCGCTTATATCACAGCAGTTGGAACTATGTCTTCAGCTGCAACACTTGCTGTTGCTTTAAAAGGTGCCAGAAAAGCTGAAACTTTAAGAAAAGATATGGTTGATTTTGGTATTCCGTTATTTGCCAATATCCATTTATGTGGTTCTGTTTTAACAGAAGTATTCTTTGTTATGACCATTAATAAAATGCTGTATGGTTCTATTCCAAGCCTGGGCAGAATGGTACTGTTTTGTCTGTTGTTAGGTGTATTTGCCATCGGAGCACCTGGTGTACCGGGGGGAACCGTTATGGCATCACTTGGTCTGATTACAGGAGTATTGGGATTTGATGATACCGGCACAGCACTGATGTTAACCATCTTTGCACTACAGGACAGCTTTGGTACAGCCTGCAATGTAACTGGAGACGGAGCATTGACACTGATGCTTACAGCTTATGCAGATAAACATCAGGTGGAAACGCAGGAGACGTAAGAGGATATTATTATAGAAAATATAAAACGCCAGTGAGAAATTTTCTCACTGGCGTTTTTGTGTATAGTTTTTAGTCTGACTTCCACTAGAATTCTTTTCCGTTCAGGATCTCTTCATAATCTTTCAAATTTTTCTCAAGAAGTGCCGGGGTGTCCAGACCATAAGGACATTTTGATTTACATTTGTTGCAGTGAAGGCAGTCTTTGATCTTCATCATTTTAGCCTGTGCCTCCGGTGTTAATTGTTTATCTGACGGAGATCTTCGTATCAGAAGTGACATTCGGGCACAATTATTGATTTCAATACCTGCCGGACATGGCATACAGTATCCACAGCCACGGCAAAAATCGCCTAACAGTTCTTTACGATCACTTTCGATAATCTGAGAAAGCGCGTTATCCATAACAGGAGGATTAGCTATGTAGGAGATAAATTCATCCAACTCAGATTCACGTTGTACGCCCCAAATTGGCAGGACATTATCAAACTGGTCTGCATATGCATAAGCAGCAGCGGAGTTATTAATCAAGCCGCCCGAGAGGGATTTCATGGCAATAAATCCCATGTTATGCTCTTTACAGGCGGTTACAAGAGCGATATCTTTTTCGGTAGCCAGATAGCAGAATGGAAACTGCAATGTTTCGTATAAACCGGAGGAGATGGCTTCAACCGCAACAGAAAGTCTATGATTGGTTATACCGATGTGGTGAATCTTTCCCTGTGCTTTTGCTTCCAGCATACATTCATATAGTCCGGAACCATCTCCGGGCTTAGGACAGACTTCAGGATTATGGAACTGATAAATATCTATGTAATCTGTCTGCAGTTCAGCAAGTGAAGTTTCCAGATCTTTCCAAAAGCCTTCTGGTGTAGAAGATGGTGTTTTCGTTGCGATAAAAAAGTTTTTTCGGAAGTTTTTTGTAGCAAGCCCGAGTTTGTGTTCACTATCTGAATATCCTCTGGCAGTATCAAAAAACGTGATGCCCGCCTGATATGCTTTCTGGATTAATTTAACAGCAGCCTCATCTGATATACGCTGGATGGGGAGTGCTCCAAAACCATTTTTATTGACTGTAATATTGGTGGAACCCAGTGTGATGCTTTTGTTCATGAATCTTTACCTCCATAAAATGTTAGATTGTTTTCTGAGAGACCGGATGAGTAATGCAAATTATCGTCACGGGTAACAAATATTGCTTCTATATCAGGAAGGGAGTTTATCAAAGCCATTCCATCTTCTAAGCCAAGACAATAGCAGGTTGTAGAGAGTGCGTCTCCGTCCATGGAACTATCGGACAAAATAGTGACTTCCAGCAGATCATTCTCAATTGGAAAACCAGTGGCAGTATTTAAAATATGGTGATATTGTTTACCACCATATTCAAAATAACGTTCATAGCAGCCGGAGGATACCACAGAAGCATCCCGGGTGGAAACAGCACAAAGACTTTCTCCCTGTGCGGAAAATGGTTTCTGAATACCAACCTTGAAATCAGAACCATCAGTCTTACTGCCCAGGGTGAGAACGTTTCCCCCCAGGTTGATAATAGCCGAATTGATGCCTTCGGATTGCAGATATGATTTCATCTGATCAGCAATGAAGCCTTTGGCGATAAAACCAAGATCTAAAACCATTTCAGGATCTGTAAGAGTTACTTCATTTCCCTGTATCTGAATATTTTTATAATTTACATGGGACAGCTTTTCCAGGATCAGGGAATCTTCCGGCGGGATTTTTTTACTGTCTGCAGAAAAATCCCATTCCTCGCTTACCACACCGATACTGGGATCTACCTTCCCGTCGGACAGTTTGGCATAGGATAGTGCTGTCTGCAATAAGGTAAGGGTGTCATCAGAGATGGTAGTTGCCGCGCCATCTGCATGATTCATATTCCATACGTCAGAATTCTCTTTTGTGCGGCTTAACATATTTTCATAGGTATCAGCCATTTGGAAACATGTATCGAGTACATCTTCCAGATGAGAAATACTGTTTTCACGATCAGGATATAGGGTTAGAGTGATTACAGTATCAAAATAAAGTCCGGTTTCGCTTACAGGCTGACTGTCTACGGGAGCAGAACCGCATCCTGTAAACAAAAAGCAGACACTTAAAATAACCCAAAAAAGCAATTTAGTGAAAAATTTCATAAAGAATAACCACCTTCTGGAATTTGATTGGAATATTTTTAGAAAGATTGCAGGAATGAAAACTTCATGCTAAAGTAAAACCATAAGTCATTTTATCACAAAAGGAAAGAAGTGCAAATATGAGACTTCCAGAGGAAGATGATGGCAGCCAGGGAACTGGTATGCCTTTGATCTATATGATGATAGGAGTATCTGTTTTTGTTCTGGTTATACTGGCAGTGGTATTTGCCGGAAATAGCAATAAAAGTCATAAAAGAACTGAAACAGAGGTGACCGCTACGGAAACAGAAAACCTGCAGGCTGATGGGACAGGTACATTCGAGACGGTGGAAACAGCGGAGTCGTCGGAAACCGCATTACGGGAAAATTATGGCAGTGGCCTGACTGCGTCTGATCTGGATTTTTGGGATATGTATCCGGAAAATGAGACAAAGAGTAAAGATGAAGCCACTGATGCACAGACCGATAAATCTGATGTAAAGGTTGAAACAGAGGAAGCTGATATAACTACAGACGGGAAACATACCAAGGTTATTGCACCGGATGGAAAAGAAGAATGGGTTTTGATTAGTCCTTATCTGAAAAAAAACAGCTATGATTTTACAAGGCTTGTTTCGCAGTCAAATGTGATGAAATATTATGAGGATGGTAAGCAGACCTCTTTTGTAGGTGTGGATCTTTCACAATATAACGAAGATGTGGATTTTGTAGCCTTGAAGCAGTATGGTATTGATTATTGTATGCTGCGGGCGGGGGTCAGAGGATACGAAAGCGGTCAGATTCTGGTGGATGAGAAGTTTGAAGCATATTTGTCAGAAGCATCTGAGGCCGGTCTAAAGCTGGGTGCTTATTTTTATTCCCAGGCAGTCACAGAAGAGGAAGCAATTGAAGAAGCAAATCTGGTGCTGCAACATGTGGAGCCGTATGATATTACATATCCTATTGCTTTTGATATGGAAATATCCAATAATAAATCAAGAACAGACGGACTGACCAGGGATGCCAGAACAAAAATTGTCCAGGCATTTTGCAGTACAATTGAAGCTGCCGGGCATACAGCGATGATATATGGAAATAAATATTGCCTGCTGAAACTTATAGATCTGTCTCGACTGTCAGATTATGATGTATGGTATTCTGAACAGGAAGACCTGCCGGATTATCCCTATACTTTTTCTATGTGGCAGTACCAGACAACGGCAACGGTTTCCGGTATCCCGGGACTCGCTGATTTGAATATCTGCTTTGTAAATTATGTAGAACGTTAGATTTATCACAATGAATAATTCAAAATACGGTCAGAGATGATAACATGTGAATAGATATCTGCATATTGTGAGGGAGAGCAATTTTCCAGATAATTAGGTCTGAAATTTTTTTTCAGACCTTTTTTATTTAAACAGTCAATTGCTTTATTATATGCAATGGCTGCTTCCAAAGCAGTATGATATCTGCCAACAATATAGTCTCCGTGAATATGAATAACTGTAAGGTAACAGGATTTTCCATTGTGTTCCGTTATGCGTACACCGTGATATGGATTCATGACCTCAATGTTTTCGTATCGGTAATCCATGTTGTCTCCATTACGAAAACGAAAGTCTTTATCATAAACGGCAAAAGGCGGAATACCGTATCTGCTGTGCAGACTGATCTGGGAACCGTAATCTGCCACGAATAGATGTCCGCCTCTGCGCATAATCTTATGAGATGAGTAATAAAATAAATCATCGATATCAAAAGTAAGACGATGATTCTGTGACAGATAATAGTAGAAGAACTTTTGTCTGATATAAATGGGGTTCCCAATATATATACCATTGTCTCGAAAATTTAATAAAATCACCCATTTGGAAAAGTTAAGAGAGCTTTTAACGGTATAGTCCAAGAGTGTTTTTTCATTGTTCTCCAAGAGCGAAGCCGCTTCAATATATGCGTTATGTGCTGCTTTCATAGAAGAGAAGCTTCCCAGGCTGATATGTTTGCGTCTGAAGGTAATAGAAGCGCGGTAATATAGTGTTTGATCTTTTTTTCGACTGGGATAGACACCAGGGAGTCTTTTTTCCGTCATAATAGGATCCTTTTTTCTTTTTAGTATAACATTTGAAAAGTTACAAGACAAATAATAGAAATAATCTGCCATAAACTGTATAGAATATTATAAGCGGTATAAAGGCAGGAAGGAATATGAATCGAACCTATTTAAAATTTGCGTTACTTGGCAATTTGTTATTTTTATTGGCTTTATTTAATTGCAGGTGTATAGCTCTTAACCGGGTGGCGGCTACAGAGGCTTTCCGTCTGGAATACCAGAGTAGCCTGAAACAGGAGAAAAATGATTCTGGGCGAAAATATCTCCCCTTTTTGCATATGATGAGACAGGCATCATCAGGGCAGAGAGTTGTGGATTACGATGTCCTTGAACAAAGTTTTGAGGGACTTACAATGGAAGATTATCAGATTTTGCTCCGCATCGTAGAGGCTGAGGCCGGAAGCGAGGACATGACAGGGAAGATGTTAGTGGCAAATGTTGTCATGAACCGCGTAGCAGACGAGAGTTTTCCTGATACGGTAAAAGAAGTGGTGTTCCAAAAGGCAAACGGTGTCACACAGTTTTCACCGGTATCCGATGGAAGATATGAAGAGGTAAAGATCAGTGAAGAAACAGTGGAAGCGGTGGAACGAGTACTCTCAGGTGAGGATCATTCCGAGGGTGCCTTGTATTTTGTATCCAGAAAATATGCTGATCCTGATAGACTGAAATGGTTTGATCAAAACCTGACCCCTCTATTTACTTATGGAGGGCACCAGTTTTTCTTATAAAGTACCGTAGAAGATATGGAATGCTCATAGGAAATGTCTTGAGTTTCCGCAAAATGTTATTTCAAAATGATTAACTTCTCCTAAAGTGTCAATCCGTCAGTTTTCTGAATGATGATGAGTGACGTTGAACAGAGTAGAGACACTTAAATAAGCCCCGCTGGA
>JAQUUX010000097.1 GCA_028693705.1 Lachnospiraceae bacterium
TTTAAATAATAGGTTATTACACCGCTTGCAGCGGTCATTTTGTATGGGGTTCATCATGGAGCAGACATTGCAGTAAATGATACGGTCTTTAGATTTGTCGTACTTCTCGTATGTACCGAATTTGGGTTATATTATGGTGATTACTATTTGACGGATTATAACACCAAAGAACCTACACCGTGGTATATTTTGAACAATAGTGCGAATAATTTACTGATTATGACAGAATATATTCATGAGCTAGTTATGTTTGCAGATTTTGGTGACACAGATAATGAGTATAATCACAGTTATGTTAAAGCTTATCTCGAAGAAAATTATATTGAGAATGGTTTCTTGCCAAAGGAAAGAGACGCTCTAATTACCAATAATATAGAAGAGACGGAAGAGATTGTTCCAGAGATGGATACCACGGGTGCGGATGCAGCGAATGCTGATGTAGTTAATAGTGCTGTAACCGGTGGCAAATTGTATATCCCTTCTACAAGTGAGATTACGAATATAGAGTATGGATTTTGGAGGGATCGTGATGGCAAAGGAAGTAAAAGCGTTGTTGCTAAACTAGCTCCAGCAATTTTAACAACAAAGATAGGAAATGCAATATATGGTGGTAATTATATTGGCGGCTGTAATTTCTGGTTGAGAACCAGAGCAAGTGATAGGCCATCAAATTTCATCGGAGCAGTTAATGGTGTTGGGAATTATGCGCACCGACTCACAAGAGTTGGAGAATACTCATTGGGTCCAAGACCAGTTGGACGAATTAATGAGAATATAATTCTATTTACTACACTTGCCACAAACGGTAAACCACAAGAAGTAATAGGAACAAAAGCCCCATCTGCACCTACAGAAAATGCAGACCAAGGTTATAGCGAATGGGTTCTTACCATGAAAGACCCAGACCAAACAATTACAGTTAGTACCGCAACAGTTTCAGGTGATGGTAAATCCATGACCATTCCATATTCAGGTGCTACGGTAGGTGATAATCAATACATATCCGTTTATATTACAGACAAAGATGGAAAGCAGTTATTGAACTATGGCAAGTTAGCAGAGACAGACCCAAGTGGTTCTGGGACTGTGACACTTACGTTCCCAGAAGGATTCGACAGAGAGAATATGAAAGTTTTCATCATGTCTGAAAATGACCGTGGAGATTACGAAACCAGTTTTGCAAGTGCAGTACCTGTGGAAGTTCCAGTTATTTATGTGCATTATGATACGGTTGGCGGCACCATGACTGATCCAACAGATATTACCGCAACTCCAGGATTCATGGCACCAAATCCAACACCAACACTGGAAGACCATGAATTTAAAGGGTGGTATACAACTCCTGATTATGCCGATGGCACAAAGTTTGATTTTACACAGCCGATCATGACTGATACGACCTTGTATGCCAAATGGTTTCCAGACCAGTATAGTATAACTTTTGATGCAAATGGCGGAAACGGAATTATGGATACCATTTATCATGATGGTAAAACGCCAGTTGATCTTCTCGCAAATACTTTCATCAGAGATGATTATGAATTTACAGGATGGAACACAGCGGCTGACGGAAGTGGCACGACTATTACTGATAAACAAGCAGCTTATGAGCCGGGGAAGAAAAATACTGTTCTTTATGCACAGTGGAAGAAAATAACCTATACCGTTAAATATGATACGAACGGAGCAACTCCGGCAGCCATTGCAGATAAGACAGGTTTAGATTTTGATTCAGCAAGCCTCTTACCAACGGATGTTTTGGCCCGTGAAGGCTTTACCTTTACCGGATGGAAGGTGAAAGGGGAAGAGACGGTTGCAACGGAGTCTTCCAAATACAGTGATTTAGTGAAGGACAAGACCGTTCGGGAAGTTACCCTGCAAGCACAGTGGTCAGAAAATGCCTACACGGTAAAGTATGATACCAATGGAGGAAATCCTACAGCAATTACAGATAAGACGAATGTGAAATTTAAGGATGCCGGGCTTCTTCCAGCCGATGAACCAACGAGAGCAGGATATACCTTTGAAGGCTGGGAAGTGGATGGGAAGAAAGTGACTGATACCACAGCCTATAAGGCATTGGTGGCAGATGATACCGTGAAATCAGTGACACTGGTAGCCCAGTGGAAAGAAAAAGAGTATACCGTGAAATATGACTCTAATGGAGGCAACCCGGTAACCATTGCAGATAAGGAGCACGTCAAGTTTTGGGATTCAGATTTGCTACCAGCGGATGCCATGACCAAATCAGGTTATACATTTGGCGGCTGGAACTATAAGACGGTGTCTGTATCAGCTACATCTAAGTACAGCGATCTTGCAGCAGACGATAAAGTGAAGGAAATTACGCTTGTGGCGCAGTGGGTACCAAAACAGTACCAGGTAAACTATGACGTGAATGGTGGAGAGCCGAATAACTATCCGTCAGAAACAGTTGGTTTTGAAACAATTGTGCCGATTCCGGCAAATGCGCCTACAAGGGCAGGCTATGATTTTAAAGGCTGGCTCAAGGATGCTACTAAAATAGATGGAACAAGTGTAACCTATGACAGCTTGGTGGCTGATGATACCGTTTCGGAAATCACACTGGTAGCCCAGTGGGTAGAGAAATCTTATACCGTAAAGTTTGAACTGAAACCTGGGGAAAGAGGTGGTACTCTTGATGGCGATACGGCAGACCAGAGTGTTAAATACAATCAGCATGCCACTGCAGGTGCAGATGTATCCGCAAGCGTTGGCTCGGCTTTCCTGGGATGGAGCTACAGTTATACTCCAGTAGGTTCCACGACACCGATATCTGGTACCGTGATGGATTACACTACCGTGCCAATTTTAAATGATGTGACATTTATCGCCAACTTTGCGAAAGTTCCATTTGTTTCTGGAATCAGTACCAATGGATATGTGTCCGTTCAAAAAGGTGGCGCTCTGACAGATGCAGGAACCGAAACCATAACCAAGATAGAATATGACCTTACAGATACCCTTCCGGGCGAAGCTGGATTTAAGTTTGAAGGGGTATTACACTACCATATTAATGAAATCAAGTTTCATGATTTATACAACCATGAATTTACACTAGATTTAAACAGTACAGAAAGGCAGGAATTTACCGTAGGCGAAGATGGACATACTTCAAATATCCAAATTACGGTAGACAAAGCCAATGGAACCGTGCATATCACAGGTATTGAAGAAAGCCTTAAATTTAACTTTGCTTTTGCAGAAGATACCAAGTATACCGTTTCGTTTAAGGAAGAAAAAGACGCTACAGATAACTGGGGGCAGAATAAAGATCTTTATACAGGCGATGCCATGGGCAATGCACCTGCCACGAATCCGGTAAAGCCAGGCTATGCTTTTGGCGGCTGGAGCAGTGATGGAAGCAATTCCTCGGATAAGATGTATGATCCAGATGCGACGATCCAGGATAAAGACGAAGTATACTATGCAGTCTGGACACCAAAGGAATACACCGTTCATTACAATACGGATGGCGGAACAACCGTTCCAGATAAGACAGGGGTGCATTATACTGACACGGGGCTGACACCAGCGGACAATCCAACAAAACCAGGTTATACATTTGCAGGTTGGGAAAAGGATACCATAAAAATTGGTGCGGATACCGCCTATAACACATTGGTGGCAGACGATACCGTTATGGAAGTGACGTTGACTGCCAAATGGGAAATCAAGCACTTTACCGCTTCCTGGGTAACAAAAAATGGAGAGACACTTGGAAGTATTGACGGTGGCAATCAGACAGAAGAAGGAATTGCCTATAACGGAAATACAACAAAGGATGTAACAGTTACACCTGCATCCAATGATTCAGAATTTATTGGGTGGGATTATTCTTACATCCCAGATGGCAGCACAACACCTGTGACAGGATTTACCAATGATTATAAAACGATTCCTGTCCTGGGCGATATTACCTTTACAGCAAAATTTGCAGCCAAGCCATTTGTGAGCATTGGCGCAACGAACGGTAAAGTAACAGCGGCAAAGGGAACTACGCCGGAAGAAATATCAGGAAGCTCCGGAACAACCGCACTGGTACAGTATACAGCAGCCGATGATATTGCGAATAACAAAGGTACAGTTTCCTTAAAGTATGCAGCGGATATGCATCATCATCTAAGTACCATTTCCTTTAAAGATATGCTGGGACATGAGTACACCATATGGACAAAAGACGGCGGCGGAACAACTGCAGGCCCGGACTACGAGGTGGGATCAAATACACCAGCAACCAAGGTACAGGTTGTAATTGATGAGACAACTGGAGTGATCCAGGTATCGAATATTGATACGTCACTGGCATTTACGGTGGTGTTCGAGAAAGATCCAACGTACAAGGTGGAATTCTTCCGGGATAAAGCTGATCCGGCTTCGCTGATGCAGACCAATGACGGACTATATACTGGGAATCCAGTAGGAGCGAAACCAGATCCAGATCCGACCAAGCCGGGCTATAAATTCCTGGGCTGGAGTACCGATGGTTCAAAAGACACAGATAAAATGTACGACAAGGATACCTTGATTGCAGATGCAGATATTGCATATTACGGGGTCTGGGAACTGATTGACTACAAGCTCACCATCAGTAAAACAGTGGACGGGGAGCATGGAAACCAAACGCAGGACTTCCACTTTATCATCACACTGAAAGATAAGGATGGAACGCCATTAAGCGGCACCTATTCTTATACTGGAGCTGCGATTGCAGGAGTGAGAAAACCGGGAGATGGGACCGTGACACTGGATGGGGAAGGCAGGGCAGAGATCACATTAAAGCATGGACAGAGCATTGTTCTGGATGGTCTGCATATAGAGGAGCAGTATACGGTAGTAGAAAAAGAATCTAACCAAAACGGTTACATCACTACCGCCACGGGAGATAGCAATACGAACATAACAGGGGATTCCGTGGCAGCCTTTACAAACACCAGGACAACGACACCACCCACAGGTATCGGCCCAATGAGCCACCTGCCAACCATGATTCTAGGTGTGGTGATCTTGCTGCTGACCTGTGCAGGACTCTTATGGGCGCGCAGAAGGAGGAGAGCTTAAAGATGGGGCAGGAAATACGCCAGCAGGAGCGGCAGCCCCCATCCCTGCTCCAGGAGATTTTATTTCTACTCTTAAAAATAGGGGCAATCCTTATGGCACTGGTGCTGTTATTCATGTTTCTATTCGGGATTTTTAGAAACCCAGATGACTCCATGGCACCGGGGCTTCGGGAAGGAGATTTAGTTGTGTTCTACCGCCTGGACAAATCATACATAGCATCAGACAGCCTGGTGGTGGAATACGAAGGGAAAAAGCAAGTACGGCGGGTAGTAGCTGTGGCCGGAGATACCGTGGATATCACGGAAGAAGGTCTGCTGATCAATGGCTCATTACAAGAAGAACAACGGATTTATGAGGAAACAAAACGCTATACTCAGGGAATTGATTTTCCGATAACGATAAAAGAAGGGGAAGTATTCCTTTTAGGAGACAGCCGGGAACATGCTACAGATAGCCGTATTTATGGAACAGTGGCTGTAAAGGACACATTGGGTAAAGTAATGACGCTGATTCGGCGTCGCGATATTTAAACTCAAAGTGAGTTGAATATACACTTAAGAAAAATCAGGAGGAACAGAAATGAAGAGTAAAAAGATGAAATCGTTATTTACAAAAGTATTAGGAATGGCTATGGCATTAGGATTAGTCATGGGCACCGGAGTTCCTGTTATGGCAGCCGGTGAAGTGATGGAAGGAACGGAAGCTGCACCAGCGGATGCTTATTTGACAAAGGAACTACAGGTGGCAGAAGGAGTAACTGTTCCAAGCGCAACATTTTCTTTCAAATTTGAACAAGTGAGAGAAGACGGAGGTGCCCCAACAGCGGAAATGCCGGCTATCACAGATAAGAATATTTCGTACACAAATGCAGATACAGCAGTACCAGATGCTTCAGGTTTAAAGAAAATTAAGAAAATTTCTGGAAAAATATTAGACGGTGTAACCTTTACTCATGCAGGGGAATACGAATACAAGGTGACAGAGGTACAGACAATCACAGGGCATACTTTGGATGCGGACAATGAGACAATGCAGTTTTCAAAAGCGGAATACAAGATGCGTGTGATTGTGAACAATAAAGCAGACGGAAGTGGTGTCTATGTAAAGTATGTTGTTGTTGATCGGGTATTAAATGATGCAGGTACTGCAGAAGCAGCAAAGGTAAACCCTGGTGATGAAGTGACAGCAAACACATTTATGTTCACAAATGTATTTACAAGGGAAGGAAGTCTGCTTGATGGGAAAAACCCACTGGAAATCAACAAAACAGTTACGGGAGCTGCAGGGGACAAAACAAAGGAATTTGATTTTAGCTTAACACTGACGAAATCTCCAACAGAGAGTGCGACAGTTACAGAATACCCAGCAGTAATTACAAGGGCAGATGGTACAACAGAGAATGTTACAGTGCCAGTTGGTGCAGCATTTACATTCAAACTAAAACATGGTGATACGTTATCATTTGGAAACACCACAACTTATCCAGGAACTCTTCCAGCAGGTACCAGATATACTGTAACAGAGACTGGAGTGAATGGGTATACCACCAGTGCAAAAGTGAAAGAAAATGGTGGAACTGAAACGACTATTGATAATGTGACTGTTACGAACAAGCTGGTAGGAGATCATGAAAACTATGCAAAGTATACCAATGATAAGAGTGTAACACCACCTACTGGAATCATCATCAACAATCTGCCTTTCATTCTTTTGATTGGATTTGCCATGGGAGCGTTTGCATTATTTATCGTTGCTAAGAGAAGACGCTCTATGCGTTAATGGCACGCAAAATTGTTTGTTTGCTAAATGAGTTTCTGAATATGCTGCTATTGTCTGCTGTCCTATTATTGTTTTTGTATGGATGTTATGGACTATGGGATTCCAAGATCGTCTATGAGGCGGCAGACAAGCTGCAGTATGAAGTTTATAAACCTACACAGAACCAACCCTCTTTTGAAGAGCTGCAGAGCAGGAACCCGGATGTTTTAGGATGGCTGTGCGTTTATGGAACAGGTATTGATTATCCGCTGGTACAAGGAGCAGACAATGATACGTATTTGAACACCAATGTAATGTGCGAATATGCCCTATCCGGGAGCATTTTCCTGGATGCCAAAACCCAGAGAGACTTTTCGGATTTTAACAGCCTTATTTATGGGCATCACATGGAGAAAAGTGCCATGTTCGGAGATGTGGGAAAGTTCTTGGAGCCGGATTATTTTGAGGAACACAAGTATGGCAGTATCTATTATGCGGGAAAGAATCATGGAATTGATTTTTTTGCAATGCTATCCGTGGATGCTTATGATACAGGGGTTTACAGACCAGCGGTAGTGGGTCAGGAAGTGCAACAGGAATATCTGGATGGGATATGGGCAAAAGCGGTACAGAAACGTCATATGCAGGTTACTACAGATGACCGAATCGTGCTTTTAAGCACTTGTGATTCCCAGACAACGAGTGGGCGGCATATCCTGGTCGGCAAACTAACGGATGATGTAAAGAAGAATGCCTTTGAGACAGATACACAGGAGGGAAATTCTATGATCAACAAAGTAGAGCAACAGTCAGCTGGTGACTTGATTCGGCAGATGCCAAAATGGATATGGGCAGTGCTAGGCTTCGTATTGCTAATAGCAACACTTATTTTATGGAAGCATCATAAGAGGAAACAAAGAAAGATGGGAGATACAGATGGAGATAAGAAAGAGCAGAACGGTATGTAGAAGATACTTCATACTTCCAATACTGGCGACAATGGTTTTTATGATGTCAGCAGCCACAGTCCATGCCTCTTCCGATTATGCAACGGTTCAGATTCCGGTAAAACAGATTTTCACAGCAAAACAGGGTACGGTGCCTGAGGGGGGGAATACTTTTTATTATGAACTTATCCCACAGCAGAAGGAGTATCCTATGCCGGAAGGAAGTAAAGATGGAATCTACTCCTTTACAATGAAGGATACGCAGGAATCAGGATTGGAAGGAATCGCTTACTCCAAAGTAGGTGATTATGAGTATCAGCTCCGCTAGGTGATTTTGGATGAAAAAGAAGGTTATGAGTACGACAAAAGGACTTATACGGTAGTAGTAAGTATTCGAAATCAGGAGGAAAAAGGCTTTGTTGCAGATTTGATCCTAAAAAACGAAGCAGGAGAAAAAGTAGAGACAGGCATATTTGAAAACACTTATACCAGAAAAAAGGTATCGGCAGTGCCTGGAGGAAATACAACATCACCGAGTTATACAACAGCGTCCAGCCAGAGCAGACCAATGGTGAAAACTGGGGATGAGACAAAACTGGCCCTTTTTATCGGACTGTTAACTGGGTCATTTCTGGTGGTAATTATCCTGGCAGGTGTTAAGAGAAAGAAAAAAGGCAATGCATAATTTTTAATAGTTATGCATAAAAATGGCCGCTGCTTAGGGGCGGCTGTTTTTATACCCTAAAATCGACAATTTTGCATAAAAACAATGCATAAATGAATGTTTTTTGTATAAATGAAATTTAATCACAAGCAGTAAAAAGCATATAAACATGATATATGTATCCGCTGAAGATATATCAAAAATGGTATGAGCAGTCAGCGGGTTATATATAAATAAAAATTATCCCAAGGAGGAAAAAGAAATGAAGAAATTCAGAAAAGTAGTAATGGTAGTGATGGTGGCAATGATGGCGATGGCAGCCCTGGCAGGGTGTGGTGGGAAAGATGCCACACCGGAAATCGTGGGAACCTGGAGTGTGTCGGAACTGGAAGCATCTGGTGTAAGCATCTCCCTGGAAGAGTATGCAAAGCAGCTTGGACAAGGTGAGGATGCGATCAAGATGGATCTGACATGTAAAGAGGACAAGTCTCTTTCTATGGATATGGCAGGCGTCAAAACAGAAGGTACCTGGGAAGAAAAAGAAGGTAAATTTGTGCTTACGTTAAGTGGTAAGGATCAGGAAGTGTCAATTACAGATGGAGAATTGGTGTTTGAGGATGCAGCATCTGGCATGAAAATGACAATGAAAAAGAAATAGGAAACACCTTTTATAATTTGGCTACAGGGCTGTGTCTGACAACAGCTCTTAGCCAAATTAAACGCTATTATTAGAAAATAAGGAGTAGGGAAGAGATGATGAAAAGAAAAAGCAGATTATTGATGGCATTGACCGGATTCATGCTGGTTGCGGGGATTTGAAATTAGATGTAGATTTAGAAATTGAAGAATCAGGCGTTTCCATGAATATGGGCATGGGTGCAGAGAGCAGTATCGAAGCAACCAATTCCCCTGCAGCGATGCATATGGACGGGAATCTAAACGTTGATCTTATGGGAATCAAGATGGATCTTGAGATGTACAGCGTAGCAGAGGATGAAAAGGTCGATGTCTATACGAAGATAGCAGACCAATGGACGAAAACAGAAGAAAATATTGAGAAATCAAAAGACGCTGAAAAATCAAAAGAAATTGATTTCGAGGATCTATTTGATGAGGGACCCACCTTATCGGATAAGACGGAAAAAATGGATGACAAAGAAGTCTATGTGCTGGAAGGAAAATTAAATGGAAAAGAGATGGAAAAACAGATCGCATCGCTGCAAGAGGAACTCAAAGAAGTATTTAAGGATGTAGACTTTGAGAAAATGGATATCCCTATGACACTGAAAGTCTATAAGGATAGTAAACTTCCGGCTTCGGTAGAAATGGATATGAACAGCTTTGTAAGTGAGATTTTTAAAGTTGCCATGGATGAGGGAGAACAAGGAAACATGACTGCCAAGACGTGTCTGCTTACCATGACCTTTACAGAGTACGATACGGTTGATGCAATTGAAATACCCAAAGAGGCATTGGATGCAGCGGAGCAGAACTTGTCTGATTTGGCAGAAGAGGCGTTGTAGTCAAATATACAAAGGAGAAACCGGGATGCCACTAGATTATGAGTATTATATTGTCAGCATAGAAAAAATGTAACTGTTCAGTACCCCATTAGTCAAAAGTGATTTCTGGGGTACCTGCTATTGCATTTTGAATTGCTTTGTAAGCATTAATTCCATGCTTTTTTGCAGTTCCTACGTAGGACATAATTGTT
>JAQUUX010000014.1 GCA_028693705.1 Lachnospiraceae bacterium
GGCTTATTTAAGTGTCTCTACTCTGTTCAACGTCACTCATCATCATTCAGAAAACTGACGGATTGACACTTTAGGAGAAGTTAATCATTTTGAAATAACATTTTGCGGAAACTCAAGAAGCTTTTCTAAAAGAATGTCAGATATTAGTAAAAACAGCTCTTTATCATTTCAATAATGATATCCTGTTCTGCAGATGTCATTTTATTATCACTGGGAAGGCATAATCCTCTGTCAAAAATATCCATGCCTGCATCCAGCGGTCTTCCGTCTTTTCCAACTTCATGCCCGTCAATATATGCATTAGTCTGCGCTCTGCCATTACCTTCTCTGGTCACGAACCCATTCATACGATAAATCGGCTGCATGTGCATAGGTTTCCAGATTGGACGTCCTTCTGCATTATATTTCGCTAATGTTTCCAGAATCTCAGTCGGGCAGCTCTTTCCGGGTTCACTGATGTACAATGCCTTTTTCTCATCCCTAACCTGCTTACACATACCTTCAGGCTTGATCAGCATACAGGATAACCAGAAATTCGGTTCTGCATTTTCTTCATCATAAGGGTTCATCGTCACTGGCAAACCTCGGAAACCTTCCTTATAACGCTCATAAATTGCTTTTTTCTGAGCAATATGTTCTTCCAGATGTGGGAACTGTCCTCTTACCACACCGGCAATAACATTACTCATACGGTAATTGTAGCCCAGTTCTTCATGCTGATACCAAGGTGCATTTTCTCTCGCCTGGGTGGACCATTTCCTTACCTTTTCTGCCGCATCCTTATCATCAGTTAACAGCATACCACCGGCTGATCCGGTAATTATTTTATTTCCATTAAAAGAAATTACATTATAAGTGCCGAAAGTACCTGTCTGTTTTCCCTTATAGGTTGCCCCAAGAGATTCTGCTGCATCTTCTACAATGATCGCATTATATTTTTCACTGACAGCTTTGATCTCGTCCATTTTGCAGGGAGTTCCATATAAATGAGCCAGAACCACTACCTTTACCTCCGGATAAAGCGCAAAAGCATTTTCCAGCGCCACCGGGTCCATATTCCAGGTATCATATTCCGTATCGATGAAAATTGCTTCCCCGCCTTCATATTTTACCGGATTAACTGTAGCATCAAAAGTCATATCACTACAAAATACCTTGTCGCCCGGTTTCACCCCTGCCAGTTTCACTGCCAAATGAAGTGCTGCGGTTCCTGCTGACAAAGCAACTGCATATTTACAGCCAACCTTCTCGCAGGTCATTCTCTCTACTTCATTTATATTGGCACCAACGGTGGACATCCAGTTGGTTTCATAAGCCTCTGTCATATATTTAAGTTCTCCCCCATGCATGGTGGGTGAGCTTAGATATATTTTCTTTTCAAATGGAACAAAATCTTGTTTAGACATTTGTTTGATCTCCTTAGAGTTCTCTTAGTTCTATAATTTTTTATATTAGCACAATTGTTATACAAAGACAAACACAGCCTCTTGTCAGTAAACAAAAAACACCCAGTGGAAATTTCCACCGGGTGCAATGAGCAGGGCTACCAGGATTCGAACCTGGAGATGACGGAGTCAGAGTCCGTTGCCTTACCGTTTGGCGATAGCCCTTTACTAAACTACTTAATGAAGTATATCGGAAGTTTAGTGGAATTGCAAGTTTTTTTTTGATTTTTCTTAAAGTTGTTATTTACGCCGTTTTGGGGCGAATTGTCTGAATTTTTCATGCAATTTGCGAATCAACTACGAATTACTCTCCGATCACCTTTATCTGACATGTTTTCATAGCATCCAAAGCTGTCTGATGACTCCCCGGTGTAACCCCGGCGCAACAGGATGCATCCACGATGATTTCTGTTTCCGGCAAAAAAGCTTTTATCAGCATTGCATTAGAAATGACACATATGTCAGTACATAGTCCAACCAGTGTAATACAGCTGATCTTTTCAGTCTGATCCATATCTTTAAGTAACTGCCCCAGCTCTGCCGATCCAAAGGTCGGTTTATCAATGGGATCCTCCTTACAAAATCCCTTTAATTCCTGACAGATTTCCCAGCCTTCGCTTCCCTTAATACAATGTGGCACCGGAAGATTACGTCCTTCCTGAGTACTCATATAGTCTTCCCCATGAGTGTCCCTTGTAAACAATATTTTTCCCTTAAAATTTTTCACCTTTTCAACAACATTCGGCACAATCTTCACAGCCTCCGGTGTGCCCAATACACCATCGACAAAATCCTTCTGCATATCTACTACGATCAATATGTTAATCATTGTGTATCTCCTTCCACGCAGTAAAAATCTTCTCTTCATCATATTCCGGTGCATATTTTACTGCTATATTGTAGATTTCCCGAATAGTAGACTCTTCTTCCTCCAATGCTTCTGCAATTTGGGTAATAGAATATTTTTTCTTGATTTTTTTACAAATCAACGAAACCAATGTTCTGCACTTACCTTCTTCGAGTCCTTCTTCGCGTCCTATTCTCTGATTTTCACGATCTCTCATAAGTAATGTCATATATTCCTGCCTCCATTCCTCATGTTCTCTTGCCTTTTTTACTTCATCTTCCAGTTTCTGAGTAAACACATCTCCTGCCTTATTTCCATTTAAAAAATCCAGGAATTCTTTTAGTTCTGCAGATATGTCTGTCTCGTTTCCACCTGTGCAAAGAAATATTTTCATAGTTTCATCAAACAAACTCAAGGATGGGATTTCTACGCATCTATTTTCGAAGCAATACCTATGCAATCCCTGTTCGAAATAATCAAAGGTGCAGATAAAAATAATATAACTTTTCTTTAGCTCCTCGTAATCTGCGCCTCTTTCAATCAAATTCAAGTCTATCATGCCTTGATAATATCTGCTTCGTTTAGGAAGATTCTTTTTGTTCACCGCCTGCATTTCCACATCATAGACTTCGGTGCTACCTTCAACATAAACATCTAAACGAATGCCTTTTCCATCAGACGTTATCTCTATAGTCTTTTGTCTTTCCGGAAAACTAATTCTGGAGATTTTCTTTTCCAAAATTAATTCTATTAGTTCCTTACATAAAGATACATTATTCTGCAAAATTTTACAGAACATAAAATCATCAACAAAGGTTAATTCCTCGTATTTTTTTGCTGCCATTTTTCTTACCCGTTCCTTTCTGTAATGCAGAAAAATAAGGGTAATCAAAATGCTGTTTCCTTTTCTCCTCATTCCCCATAAATTCCTGCTTATTCAATTGTATTAAGCAAGGAATTCTTACGGAGATATTCCGTTTGAGAAGCTGCCAATGCAGCCTAAAAGATAAAATAGATAAGTTAGAATCTCTGCTTTTCAATAATTGTATCATCCCTTTACTGTGAAGTAAAGAATGTAATTCTTCATGTTTCCATACCATTCGAAATGAATAAATCCTTCCTAAACGCAGACTGTCCCCACATATGTTTTCAGGTACTGTAAATCCGTCGGTACTTGGTTCGCGAATCACAGCGAACCTACGTACCGCTACGGATTTGCCGTAGCGAAAGCGACCTGAAAACATATGTGGGGAACAGTCGTCCCTTTTTTGCAAGGTATTTATATCATTAGGAAGGTATTTTTATCTTAAACTTCAAACATCAGCTCGCCATAAGTAGGGAATGGCCAAGCAGCCTTGTCAACCAGCATTTCCAGTTCATCTGCAGGTGCACGGAGTTCATCCATTGCTTCCTTAACAGTATCTTTGTAAGCAAATGCCTGTGCTTTGCCTTCTGTAATAGCTGCAGCAGCATCTTCTGCTTTCTGGAGTTTGTCTAAGGCAGTCTTCATTTCTGTAAGTTTAGCAGATACAACCTTTAAAGTTTCTTTCTGAACAGTTGCATCAGCACCAGCTGCGGTTACAGCTACTACAGTATCAGCCAGAGACTTGGTGTATTTCATAACTGCAGGAATGATCTGCTTGCTGGCCATATCGATCATAGTTAAGGCTTCGATATTGATGGTCTTTGCATATGTTTCATAAAGAACCTCTTCACGGGATTCCAATTCAGTCTTTGTAAAGATACCGAATTTCTCGAACAATGCAACTGCTTTGTCTGTTGTCAGAGTGCCTGCTGCTTCGATCATGGACTTAATGTTTGGAAGTCCTCTTCTCTCTGCTTCTGCAACCCATTCTTCAGCATAGCCATTGCCATTGAAGATAATTCTCTGATGCTCTGTTAAGTATTTCTTAATCAGATCATGTACAGCCATATCGAAATCATCAGCTTTTTCCAGTTCGTTAGCAGCTTCGCAGAAAGCCTCTGCAACAATAGCATTCAGTGTGGTGTTAGGGCTTGCGATAGAATCTGCAGAACCTACCATACGGAATTCGAATTTATTGCCGGTGAAAGCAAATGGTGATGTTCTGTTACGATCTGTAGCATCTTTTGTAAGATCAGGTAATGTGGAAACACCTGTTAACAGCTTGCCGCCTTCTTTTGCAGTAGCAGCAATACCAGTTTCAACCAACTGTTTTACAACATCCTCTAACTGTTCTCCTAAGAATACAGAGATAATAGCCGGAGGTGCCTCATTTGCTCCCAATCTGTGATCGTTTCCGACATCAGATGCGGACTGACGAAGCAAGTCAGCGTGTTTATCAACTGCTTTTAAGATGCAGGCAAGTACCAGTAAGAACTGTACATTTTCGTTTGGTGTATCACCAGGCTCTAATAAGTTAACGCCGTTGTCAGTTGTGATGGACCAGTTGTCATGCTTACCGGAACCATTAACACCTGCATATGGTTTTTCGTGTAACAGACATCTCATATTGTGATGTGCTGCAACTCTCTTCATGGTTTCCATAACTAACTGGTTATGGTCAACCGCAATATTTGCTGATTCATAAATTGGAGCTAACTCATGCTGTGCAGGAGCAACTTCATTATGCTGTGTTTTAGCAGTTACACCAAGTTTCCAAAGTTCTTCATTCAGATCCTTCATGTATGCGCCAACACGCTCTTTGATAACACCAAAGTAATGATCTTCCATTTCCTGTCCCTTAGGAGCCGGTGCACCAAATAAGGTACGACCTGCGAACATAAGGTCAGTTCTCTTCATGTATAAATCTTTATCTACCAGGAAATATTCCTGCTCAGGTCCAACAGATGCTGTAACCTTGGTAGCTGTTGTATTGCCAAATAAACGAACGATACGAACTGCCTGCTCGCTTAATGCTTCCATGGAACGAAGTAATGGAGTTTTCTTATCCAGTGCTTCACCTTTATATGAACAGAAAGCTGTAGGGATGCAAAGGATTACGCCACATGCAGATTCTTTTAAGAATGCCGGAGATGTAATATCCCATGCTGTATATCCTCTTGCTTCAAAAGTAGCACGCAGACCACCTGAAGGGAAAGAAGATGCATCAGGCTCGCCTTTGATCAATTCTTTTCCAGAGAACTCGGTGAGCATTTTACCTGTTTCATCCGGATGGGTAACGAAAGCATCATGCTTTTCTGCTGTAATACCGGTTAATGGCTGGAACCAATGTGTAAAATGGGTTGCTCCATTTTCTACTGCCCAATCCTTCATTGCTTTTGCAACTACATTAGCTGCTGCCATGGACAGTTCTCCGCCCTGATCCATAACCTTTCTTACTTCTTTGTAGACGTCTTTCGGTAAGCGTTCTTTCATCTTTCCGAGAGAGAATACGTTTTTGCCAAAAATTTCTTCTACGTTTGTGACTTCGCTCATCTTTTTACATCCTTTCTTTTAGTTACAAGAACCAAGTTCCCTTAGTTTTCATCTTCTCCTCAGCTTTTCAGCAATTATCCGCTTCATTGTAACACTGTAGGAGCATTTTTGCTATATAAAAATACCCTTTTTGGATACTATATAACAAAAAAAATGCTCCAAAAATAACTTTTTGGAACATCTTTGTTCTTGTATTCTTATTTAATTGGGTGGCTTTTGAAAACCAACTTCCACTATAAAATAACGCACTTTGTTTCAAATTGCAATACCTAATTTTATTTTTTTCAAATAAAATAATTTTTTCAGGTACTATTTCTAATTCCAATTACGCCTTCTTTACACGCATTAAATCATGTGCCTCCGGCAGCACACCCTGATCTTCTGCATAAACACATTCTACTTTAGCATACAGAACCTGCTGTGGATGTGGACAACTATCCACTGTTTCCATCTCATCCGTGTATAACCCGGTCACTTTTACAGCAATATCTCTTCCGTCAGGTTTCATAATCTCGATCAGATCCCCTACAGAGAATTTATTACGCTGTTCAAAACGAGCCAGAACACCATCAATACTGCCGCCATCAGCCGCTGTTTTTCCTGATACGACTTCCTCTATAATACCCAGATAAATAAACTCATTAATATAAGTGTTATTATCATAGATCTGCGCTTCTTCGGAGGGCTTTCCAAAATAAAATCCGGTAGTGAACTGTCTGTAAGTACATTTTGCAATCTGTTCTTTATACCATGGCATGTTAGCACGATACTTTTCTTCGGATTCCAGATAATCATCAATAGCCTTGCGATAAGTTCTGGCAACCGTTGCTACGTACAAAGCTGTTTTCATACGTCCTTCAATTTTAAAGCTGTTGATCCCCGCATCGATCATTTCCGGAATATGTTCAATCATACACAGATCTTTGGAATTGAAAATATAAGTTCCACGCTCATTTTCATAAACAGGCATATATTCTCCCGGTCTGGTCTCTTCCACGATGGAATATTTCCAACGGCACGGATGCGTGCAGGCTCCCTGGTTAGCATCCCGTCCTACCAGATAATTGCTAAGCAGACATCTGCCGGAATAGGATATGCACATAGCACCATGAATAAAACTTTCGATTTCCAGATTCTCCGGTACATGAGCGCGGATCTCCTTGATCTCAGCCAGAGAAAGCTCTCTTGCTGTAACGACTCTTGCTGCCCCCTGACGTGCCCAGAAATTAAAGGTCTCATAATTCGTATTGTTTGCCTGGGTAGAAACGTGCACGTCAATTTCCGGACAAATTTCTCTTGCCATGGTAAACATACCCGGATCGGCTACAATCAGTGCATCAGGCTTTAATTCTTTTAATTCCTTAAAATATTCTCTGGCACCTTCCAGATCCTGATTATGCGCCAGAATATTAGCCGTTACATGGACATGAACACCTTTACTGTGGGCAAATTCTATGCCGGCTTTCATATCCTCTTTAGAAAAATTCTTTGCTTTGGCTCTCAGTCCAAAAGCTTCTCCACCAATATATACAGCGTCTGCACCAAAGATAACCGCTGTTTTCAATACTTCCAGGCTGCTTGCCGGGATTAAAAGTTCTGGTTTATTCATGTTGCCTCTCATTCTTTTCCTTACTGTATGTCCGTGTTTCGTTTCACACTGAGTGTGATCCCGTCTCCTACTGCCAGAATAGCTGTTACCAGCTGTTCATGATGCTTCAGGGTATATAAATAATCCCGCATGCGGGCATGTATCGTCCTGTTTCTTCTGGTCACTGCAAATCTGGATTCTGCAACATCCCCATCCTGGAGGACATTATCAGATACCAAAAGTCCTCCTTCCGGGAGAAGTCTCAGAACCTCCGGCAGAAAATGTATGTACTGTCCCTTGGCTGCATCCATGAAGATCATATCATAAGGACCTTCCAGTTCTTTCAGAATGTCAGCGGCATCTCCTTCTAATAACGTGATTTGGTGTTCTCTTCCAAACCTCTTGAAGTTTTCTTTTGCAATCGGTATTCTTTTTTCATATTTTTCTATGGTAGTAATCTGACATTCCGGACCCGCATATTCGCTCATAAGAAGTGCGGAAAATCCAATTGCTGTTCCCACTTCCAAAATTTTCTTCGGTTTCCCGGCCGCCAGTAAAAACCGCAAAAAGCTCTGCATATCGGTTCTGATGATCGGAACCTCATTCTGCAGCGCTTCTTCCTCCAGTTCATTTAACCAGGCTGGATTTCCCGTATCCATGGAATTGATAAATGCATACATTCTCTCATCAATGATCATGGTTATTCTTCTACACTTTCTGATGCAGCTGTTTCTGTTTCCGCAGTCTCCGATGCACTATCGGTATCCTCTTTCGTTTCTTCAGTTCCATCGCCAGCCATAACAGCCATCATAGCTTCTGCTGTCATGGTATTGTTCAGCATGTAATCTCCTGCTTTTAATTCTCCACGATAATCGGATAATAATTCCTGCAAATAAAATACAGTACCATCATCTACCAATCCCCGTTCTTCCAGGATGCGTCCTATATCCCTGGCATCACTGCCCATAGGGATCTGCACATTAATATCTACACCAGGCGCTGAAGCTACTGCCTGCTCTGTAAAGACGCGATATCCATAATCATAAGCGTTCACCGCGATTCGATATACATTTACAATGATAAAAGCAGCTACGATAACCTTAATAATGGTTTCAACGACAGCAGCTATCAGCTGTTTGGTGTTCATATCTGATCTCCTTTTGCACTACTCAAAATCTATTCCCTGAACAATACTCATATTGACTTCCTTCATCAATTTAACAAATGCATTCTCTGCATCCAGGAAATCGCTTACCATAGGTATGTCCAGAAGATTTTCATATCTGTCACTTAAATCTTCCTGTTTTTCCAGCAATTCATCCTCGGCTACCATACTCTGCAGTTCAAAATTTTCTCTTCTGAAATCATTTACCTGATCATATATCTCCGGCTGTGCCATCAGCTTATTTTTTTGCAAAGTATATTCCCGGTACTCTTCGGTTTTGCGAATTGCTGCAATTAATTCTTTTATTTTGTTTTCTAATTCCATAAATTATACTTCCATAATGATTGGTAAGATCATCGGACGACGTTTAGTCTTCTTCCATACAAAATCTCCAAGGGAATCCTTAATAGAAGATTTGATCTTGCCCCAGTCACTGGTGCCACGGTCAAGGCAGTTCACAATTGCATCATTTACAATAATTCTGGCCTCATCCATCAAAGCATCCGATTCCTTCACATACACAAAACCTCTGGACACAATATCCGGTCCTGAAACCATTGTATTCGATGCCTGGTCAAGTCCTAATACCACAATCATGATACCGTCTTCAGCCAGATGCTGTCTGTCTCTTAACACTACATTTCCAACATCACCAACGCCCAGACCATCAATGAGAATAGCACCTACCGGCACTTTGCCAGTTACTTCTGCGCTTTCTTCATTCAGTTCCAGGACATCTCCTGATGAAAGAATAAAAATATTATCTTTTTCAATTCCCAGACCCTTAGCAATCTTTGCCTGAGCCTTTAAGTGCTTATATTCACCATGGACTGGAATTGCATATTTTGGCTGTACCAATGTATAGATCAGTTTAATCTCTTCCTGGCAGGCATGTCCGGATACGTGAGTATCCTGGAAAATAACATCTGCACCCTTGATCAGCAGTTCATTGATGACCTTGGTAACCGCTTTTTCATTTCCCGGAATCGGATTAGAAGAAAAGATAACGGTATCCCCGGGTCCAATGGAAATCTTCTTATGCATATTGCTGGCCATACGGCTAAGAGCTGCCATACTCTCACCCTGACTGCCTGTAGTAATGATAACAGTTTTTTCATCAGGATAATTCTTCAGCTGCTCTGTATCAATCAATGTGTTTTCCGGCATCTGCAAACAGCCGAGTTCTGTCGCTGTCGCAATGATATTTACCATACTGCGGCCTTCAACCACAACCTTACGATCAAATTTTTTGGCAGTATTAATAATCTGCTGTACACGATCCACATTGGAAGCAAAGGTCGCGATAATCATTCTCGTATCCTTATGTTCCTGGAATAATGTATCAAAAACAGGTCCTATGGTTCTCTCCGAAGCGGTAAATCCCGGACGCTCTGCATTGGTGGAATCACACATCAGCGCAAGTACGCCTTTTTTACCAATTTCTGCAAATCTCTGCAGATCAATGGCATCGCCAAATACAGGTGTGTAATCTACTTTAAAATCTCCTGTGTGTACTACAATACCTGCCGGTGAATAAATTGCCAGTGCAGCAGCATCTACAATACTGTGATTCGTTTTGATAAATTCAATTCTAAAACATCCCAGATTAATAGACTGACCAAATTTAACCACTTTTCTCTTGGTCTGTTTCATCAGATTATGTTCTTTTAATTTGTTTTCAATCAGACCCATGGTAAGTCTGGTTGCATAAATAGGCAGACTCAGATCTCTGAGTACATAAGGAATGGCACCAATATGATCTTCATGACCATGGGTGATTACCAAACCCTTTACCTTAGCCGCATTATCCTTCAGATAAGTAATATCCGGGATAACCAGGTCGATTCCCAGCATGTCATCCGTTGGGAAGGACAGACCGCAGTCCACCACAACGATACTGTCTTCATATTCGAAGGCAGTAATGTTCATACCAATTTGCTCCAAGCCTCCAAGCGGAATTATTTTCAGTTTGGAACCATTATTAAGTTGTTGTTTTTTCAATCAATTTTCCTCCACATTCTTTACAGTAACCGTAGAGTGTGACCTCATGATCAACAACCACAAACCCTGTTTTTTCTCCAATGCTCTTTTCCAATCCTTCCAGTAAATCTTCTTCAAAGGAAATGATTTTGTGGCATTGCAGACAAACCAGGTGATGATGATGGTGTTTTCCGACGGGTTCTTCCAAATGTCCGATCTCATATCGTGTATATCCATCATCAACCTGCATCCGGTTGATCAAGTGCAACTCTGACAATAACTGAATTGTTCTATAAACAGTAGCAAGCCCGATTTCGGGAAAGTCTACTTTTATTTCATCATAAATTTCTTCGGCAGTCATATGGGAATCCGGTTTTTCCTCCAGTGTACGAAGTACAAGTATCCTCTGCTTTGTTACCTTGCAGCCATATTTTTTTAATAAATCCCGATATTTTTCTGTATCCCCTGCCATACTACTACTCTCACTTCTCTAACTCTACATCCTCCAGCATACTGGAGAAAACACTGCCAACAGCGTCTAATTCATCATCTTCCGTCACCATTTCATAAACGGCTTCCGTATCTTCCGGTTTAGAAAGATCCTTTAAAATATAAGCATCTCCATCCCCTTCTTCTGCATCGGTCACCAAAATGTAATCGATTCCTCCGATTCGCGTCTGTTCCACTACAAAAAACGCAACTTCCTCTTCCCCTTCAGGGGTAAACATAATCTTTTCCAATCTACTTAAACTCCATTCTTTCTCACGGACTACTGATCCTTTTTCATCGCTTTATTGTCCAGATAGCCCTGCAAAATAAAGCATGCTGCGATTTTATCCACATGCTCTTTTCTATGCTCCCTACGGATACCGGCCTCCATCATAGCTTTATCGGCTGCAACAGTTGTCAGTCTCTCATCCCATAAGATAACCGGAAGTCCTGTACGTCTCTCCAGCTTTTCTTTGAATTCATTGGTTAACTCACAGCGCTCACCCTCGGTATTATTCATGTTCTTGGGATAGCCCAGTACGATTTCCTGTACTTCATTTTCCACGATCAGCTCTTCAATTCTGGCAAGTGTCTGTCTTAGCTTATTAGCCTCTTTTCTTCGTATGATTTCAATACCCTGGGCAGTCATAAACAAAGGATCGCTAATCGCCACGCCCACTGTCGCCTGTCCAAAATCCAAACCCATTATTCGCATAGTTTTTCCATTTCCTGTTATTAGTATACCGTTATCTGACGAATTACCGGACTATTTTTTTGCCCAGTTGTTAGTCTTTATATAGGATTCCAGCATCTCCTCCACCAGTTCATCACGCTCTACTTTCATAATCAGACTTCTGGCATTTTTGTAACTTGTGATGTAGGTAGGATCACCGGACATAACGTATCCAACTATCTGATTTACCGGATTGTAGCCTTTTTCCATCAAGGCTTCATAAACAGTTGAAAGGACTACCTTTACACCTGTTTCCGGTTCTGTTTCCACTTTGAAAAATTGTGTGTTTCCTAAATCCTGCATGCTAAACTCCATTCCTGCGGATTTCATTTTCCCCCCGCAAGTTTTCCTAACATTTGTTACTCAATAAAAACATATTACCCTATCCTGTCAGAAAATTCAATGATTAGGTAGACATAAAAAGGATTTCGTCCGACAGAAAACCATCAATATGTCCCGGTCCCTGCTTTCGTTCCTTACATGCCACTTTCACATATTGCCTGGTGTGACCGATCCAATATTCCTCTCCCTGGATCCTTTTCTGATCCTCCCAGAGTACTTCCACCTCCTGCCCTACATAGTGGCTTCGGTATTCCTTGGAGTGTGCCTGTTCCATATCCAGCAGGATATGACTGCGTTCACTCTGAATGGCACCAGGAACCTGATCCGGCATTTCTGCTGCACGTGTTCCTTTTCTCTTAGAATACTTAAAAATATGCATTTCATAAAAGCGTATATCATTTAGAAAACTTCTTGTTTCTGCAAATTCCTGTTCCGTTTCTCCCGGAAATCCTACGATCACGTCAGTTGTAATAGCAGGATGATCAAAATATCTACGCAGTAATTCTACTGATACCTTGTATTCTGCTGCAGTGTAATGACGATTCATCCGCTCTAATGTACGATCGCAGCCGCTTTGCAGGGACAGATGGAAATGAGGACACAGCTTGGTCAAACCGGCTATTTCTTTTACAAATTCTTCTGTAATCAGTCTTGGTTCCAGAGAGCCAAGACGAATCCTGTCAATACCCTCCACCTGCTGCAATTTTTGTAGTAATGGCAACATTCTGCTCTTATGTTTCGGTTCTAAATCCGTTCCATAGGAACTGATGTGAATGCCGGTTAATACAATTTCCTGATAACCGGATTTTGCCAGACCTTCTACTTCCGACAAAATGCTTTCTTCGCTTCTGCTGCGAACTCTGCCTCTTGCATAAGGGATAATACAATAAGAACAGAACTGGTTGCAGCCATCCTGTATCTTAATATAAGCCCTGGTATGCTCTGCCGTATGCTCCAGTGTCATATCTTCATAGTCACATGGGGCATTAATATCTATTACCGCATCTTCACAGGTTTTCTCCTGCATATATTCCAGGATAATATGCGCGATCTCTTTTTTTCGATTATTACCAATGCATAGATCTACCATATCGTCTTTTTCCAATACAGCTTTTCCTGTCTGCACATAACAGCCCACAGCCACTACAATCGCTTCCGGATTTCTATCCTTTGCCTGATGTAGCATCTGTCTGCTTTTGCGGTCTGCAATATTCGTTACAGAGCAGGTATTTACTACATAAACATCTGCCTTTTCTGAAAATGGCACAATGGTAAATCCATTTTCTTGTAACATTTGTTGCATTATATCCATTTCATAGGAATTTACCTTACAACCAAGGTTGTGCAATGCTACACTTTTCATAGTAATCCTTTCTATTTTTGTACTCATTTATCATTGACTTTTTAGTTTTCAGCCATTAACATTAGGACAGAAGGTATGAAAACTAAAGGAGGCAATTCCAATGAAGACAGTTCAAATTTCTTTAAATTCTATCGATAAGGTTAAATCATTTGTCAATGACATCACAAAATTTGATTATGATTTTGATTTAGTTTCCGGAAGATATGTAATTGATGCAAAATCTATAATGGGTATTTTCAGTCTGGATCTTTCAAAACCGATTGACTTGAACATTCACGCAGAAGATAATGCAGACAATGTAATGGAAATCATTAAACCATACTTAATCTAAATCTAAGGAATCACAATAATAACACGAATTCCATAGAAAATGCAATGGCGTAGCTTTGGCTGCGCCGTTTTTTTACAATATTTTTACAATTCTTTTACCCTTTACTGGTGGAAATATTACCGCATAATACTTATACTAGTCCGGTAAAAAACAAAAAGGAGATAGTTTATTGAAATTCTACAAACAAATCAAAGCCCGCAAGGAATTCAACGATCTGATCGAACAGGGAAATGCCATGCTGGGTGTGCTGGGCTTCACCGATCATTCTCAACAGCATACCGTATTGGTAGCTGAACGTGCCGGAAAGCTGTTAAAGGAGCTGGGCTATGACGATCACACGATTGACCTGGCCATGACTGCAGGCTTTATTCATGATATCGGAAATGCCATTAACCGCCATGATCACGCACATTCCGGTGCTATTCTGGCTTATCAGCTGCTTAGAGAAATGCGAACTGAAATCGGTATGTCCGATGCTGATATTATTACTATTACCGGTGCTATCGGACAGCATGATGAATCTACCGGAACCGCCATTGACCCTGTTTCCGCTGCCTTAATTCTGGCTGATAAATCTGATGTACGCAAAAACCGTGTACGCAACAAGAAACCTGCCACCTTTGATGCCCATGATAAGGTTAATTTTGCCGCACTTTCTACAAAACTGTCGGTTCAGAAAGAAAAGAAAATCATCCAGATGGATCTGGAATTGGACGATACACGTTGCAGCGTTATGGATTATTTTGAAATCTTCTTAGAGCGTATGATCATGTGCAAAAAGGCTGCTGATCTGCTGGGATATCGGTTTCGGTTGGTTGCTAACGGCAGTAAAATATGCTGACGCATATATTTACTCGTAGATCTGCTGACGCAGATCTTACAGGAAATTCGCAAAGCGAATTTCTCCGGTTCCTTGCAAGTTACTATTTAGCCAATCTCAATTACTTCATCAGTTTCTATTGCTGTCTGGAATAGTTCTTCTATTTTTTCTTCCAGGTTTTTCTCATGTTTACGGATGACACCTAAGTTCGGCTTTGTTACGGGATGCTTGGCCACAAAGATGGTACAGCAGTCCTCGTAAGGCTGGATAGAGGTTTCATAGGTATCAATTTTCTCAGAGATTTCTACAATTTCCTGTTTATCAAAACCGATCAGCGGACGGTAAACCGGCATCTCACATACTTCATTGGTTGCCATAAGGCTCTGCATGGTCTGAGATGCTACCTGTCCAATGCTTTCTCCGGTGATCAGACCGATACAGCCGTTCTGGTTTGCCAGATGCTCTGCAATTCTCATCATGTAACGTCTCATAATAATGGTCAGTTCGTCATGAGGGCATTTATCGTAAATATACAGCTGAATATCTGTAAAGTTAATGACATGCAAACGGATTGGTCCTGAATATTTAGAAACCAGTTTTGCAAGATCTACTACTTTCTGTTTTGCACGTTCGCTGGTATATGGCGGAGCATTAAAATAAACTGCTTCCAGCTTTACACCTCTCTTAGAAATCATATATCCGGCAACCGGTGAATCTATTCCGCCTGATAATAACAGCATGGCTTTTCCTGCTGTTCCGATAGGCATACCACCAGGACCCGGAATCACTTTGGAGTATACATATATTTTTTCTCTGATTTCCACATTTAATAATACATCCGGATGATGTACATCTACTTTGATTTCCGGGAATGCATGAAGAATTTTTTCTCCCAGATCTTCATTGATCTCCATGGAATTCTTGGGATAATTTTTACGGGCACGTCTTGCCATGACCTTGAATGTCATATTTTTATCAGGATAAGCCTGATCCATATAAGTGATGACTTTTTCAGCCAGCACATCAAAACCTTCGTCCTCCAGACAAATAACCGGACAAATACCTGAAATACCGAAGACACGTTTTAAAGCTTCTACAACCTCATCAAAGTCATATTCTGATAAACAGTCTACAAAGATTCTGCCCTGGGTTTTGTGTACAGCAAATTCTCCGTCAACATCCTTCATGGCATGCTCGATCTGTGTTACCAATGCATCCTCAAAAATATATCTGTTTCTTCCTTTTACACCGATTTCAGCATATTTAATTAAAAAAGTAGTAAATAAATTATTCATTCGTTCTCTCAATCTGCCCTCATGGCATGTTTACATAACTTGTTTCATTTTCTTTTGTTGCTATAGCAAATAATATTTATCTGCCGGAATATTTCTTTTATCGTCTGCTGTAGCGACGGAGCATTGGGAGAATATCTCCTAATGCCGCTAAAGTATAATCTATTTCCTCCCTGGTTGTAAAGACAGAAAAACTAAAACGCAGGGTGGAATCTAATAATTCTTTTTCCACGCCAATTGCTTTCAGTGTTGCTGAGGTCTGCGGATGGTTAGAGGCGCAGGCACTTCCTGCGGATACGTAAACCCCTCTGTCTTCTAACGCATGGAGCAGTACTTCACTTCTGACTCCCCGGAAAGACACGCTGACTACATGAGGTGCAGAATCTGTTCCTTCAAGACCGTTTAGTTTCACATCCGGAAAATTTTTGATTCCCTGAATAAAATATTGTCTGAGCTGATACATCAATCTGACATCTGCATCAAAATTTCGATACAACAATTCTGCTGCCTTTGCCATACCAGCGATTCCCGGTACATTTTCCGTGCCGGAACGCATGCCCTTTTGCTGTCCGCCACCAAAATTGATAGGTTTTACCTTAGCTTTTTCATTTATATATAAGAAGCCGATTCCCTTGGGTCCATGAATCTTATGACCGCTGGCCGACAACATATCCACATTCATTTTTTTTGGATAAATCTTTGCTTTTCCATAGCCTTGCACTGCATCTACATGGAAAAGAGTTCCAGGATTGATCTTCTTAATCAATGCGCCTGCTTCTGCAATAGGTTCCAAGGCGCCAATTTCATTATTGGTGTGCATGATGGATACCAAAATAGTATCTTTTCTCATGGCTTTTTCCAGATCTGCTAAACGTATCTGACCATGCTCATCTACCGGTAAATAAGTGACTTCAAAACCCCGATCCTCCAAATAAGCACAGGTCTGTAAAATAGCCGGATGTTCAATTTTGGTGGTAATAATGTGGCGTCCTGCTCTACAATTTGCCTGTGCGCCACCGATCAGCGCAAGATTATCAGACTCTGTCCCTCCGGAGGTAAATAATATCTCCTTCTCACTTACCTTTAACGTTCTGGCAATGGTCTCTCTGCCCAAACGTACATATTTTTCAGCCTCTACTCCCTTATGATGCATACTGGAAGGATTTCCATATTCCTCCCGCATAATATGAGATGTCAGCTCTACAACTTCATCAAAGCATCTGGTGGTTGCAGAATTATCTAAATAGACTTCCATGACAATTCCTTTCTCAATCGTTTATTATACAATATGTGCTACTGCTCCAATTGGTACATCAACCAGGCCAGTACTGTAAAACCTGCCGTTTCTGTCCTGAGAATACGTTTTCCAAGGGTAACAGGTCGGATTCCAGCTGCTTTTGCTGTCTCTATTTCAGCATCCTCAAAACCGCCTTCCGGCCCGATAAATACGGCTATTGACTGTCCACCTTTCACACCTTCAATCAGTTTTTTGGTATCTGCCATGCCTTCAGCCAATTCATAAGGGATCAATTTTAAATCCATATTATTCGCATAATTTACAGCTTCTTTAAAAGACATAACCTCATGTACAGAAGGAATTACCTTTCGCTTACTTTGCTTGGCTGCTGCTTCCGCAATGCCCTGCCAGCGAACTACTCTGGCTTTTGCTTTCTTTTCATCCAGCTTCACGATAGCACGCTTGGTTACCATAGGAACGATTTCTGCGGCTCCCAGTTCCACTGCCTTTTGGATAATCAATTCCATTTTATCTGCTTTTGGCAATCCCTGAAACAGGTATATTTTAGAAGAAAGTTCCAGACCATCTTCCTTAATAAAACGAAGCTCACAAACAATCTGATCTTCTTCCAGTGCCGCAATTCCACATCGATATTCTTTTCCGTCAATGCCATTGCTCACTGCAATCTCTTCCCCAATTTTCATGCGAAGCACATTTTTAATATGATTCACATCACTGCCTGTAATGATAATCTTTTTATCCATAATCTGGGAAGATTCTACAAAAAACTGATACATTCTAATCTCCTAACATTTCTGTGCAGTTACGCTGACCCAGTCGCCCTGATGGGTAACTTCCAAAACTTTTAAGCCTGCTGCTTCCACTGCATCTCTAACAGTCTGCTCTTTTTCTGTAATAATTCCAGATGTTATGTAAACAGCCCCCGGTTTCATCTGATTTACGATAACAGGAGTGAGTATCACCAGCACATCTGCCAGAATATTTGCAACTACAATATCATAACATCCAAAACCAACTTTTTCCTGAATAGCTTTATCGTCAATAATGTTTCCAATCATCACTTCAAAGCTCTTAGGGTCAATATGATTCACTTCCATATTTTCACGAACTGCTTCAATAGCACATGGGTCCAAATCTGTTCCCACACAATGCTTTGCACCATACATCAACGCCAGAATAGACAGTATTCCGCTGCCGGTTCCCACATCTAAAAGTTCAGTTTCTGCAGTGAGGTGCTTTTTAATCTGACGGATACAAAGCTGGGTGGTCTCATGCATACCGGTACCGAATGCTGTCCCCGGATCAATATGCAGGATCTTCTTACCCTGATCCTCCGGCTTTACAGCCTCCCACGAAGGAATAACCAGTAAATCATCAATATAAAACTGATGGAAATACTGCTTCCAGTTATTGATCCAGTCGATATCCTCAGTTTCTTCCACCGTGATAGTACCTTCTCCGATTTCCATGAACTGCTTCACAGATTCCAGTTCTGCACTTACATTTGTCAGAATTTCTTCTTTGGTCATCGTATTACCGGATACATCCAGTGTTCCATCTGCCTTTTCCTCAGCAAAAAAACTAAGATATGCCACGCCGTCATCAGCCTCAGTCTCCGGTAAAATATCCACAAACATCTGCTCTTTTTCCAGGGCTGTCAGAGGAACCTTGTCCTCAATTTGAGCACCTTCCAGGCCGATATCGTAGAGAGAGCTGATGATGATGTCCTCTGCCTCTGTGGTGGTTTTTATTTTGAATTTCATCCATTTCATAGTATCGTTCCTCCTAATAATATTTCGAAATCTCTTCCTGCTCTATCTGGTCCACAATTTCCCGCATGTTTTCCATATGGTCATCCAGATTATCCAACGTAAGCTCATACTCCGGATTGCCCAGGTCTTCAAAAATCTGATAGGTTATTTCTTCCGAAAAGTGCAAGGTATCCATATAATTATCCAGGTTCAAGATGGTATCTGCATCATCACAAAAATAATACACCTTTACGTTAGGAAAAGAAAGTAATGCCTTAATGGTCTGTTCCTGTCCATACAGATTTCGTTCCAGGTTGCCGGTTCTGTAGGCTTCATCCCACCACACCAGGGAATAGGGTGGAAAATAAAAAGTAAATTCCGTTTCAAGGTGATTTTCCACCAGCGCGGTAAGCATTTCCAGGTTTGCAGTTAACAATTCCAAATCTGAATCTGACTTCCGCATCTCTTCTATTGTTTCACTCGGTGTATAAGCGCGTTTTACCTGATCCACTCCAAAAGACTTCCATTTAGCCCAGTTATAGGATTCCCCCTCATCATAGTCTGCCACATAAGAATATACCAGCTGGTATGGAATTTTCTTTAATAATACGTCCTTATTCCACCAGTATCTTATATCAGTCAGAGGGTTATGATCATATAAATACATAGGTTGTCCGGAAGTGCGAAACGTAGTTTTCGGAGAGGCATATAATGCAGATGTATCTACATTATAGAATATGTGCTTTAGATCATGATTTTGATATACTTCATTTACATAATATGTTAAATCTGCTGTTGTTCCGGAAGCACGTATTGCTTTTTCAAGTGTACAGTTATATTCTTCTTCAAACCAACGATTGTTGAAATTCTCCGCTACAGAAGATCCGACCAAAAGTGCATCATAATCGAAGTTTCTCAAGGAACCAATACACTGATACTCTTTATCATTCAGGATCTGTTTCATTCCCAGAACCGGTTTATGATAGTGATAAAAAGGGTCAAAGAAAATCACAACACCGGCTATTACTGCTAACACAATCAGCAATTCCAATATGAATTTTTTCAGAAATCCGGAGCTAGTCATTTTTTCTCCTTTTTTTCAGTAATTTATCTACATATATTTTTATAATATTTAAATTAGAATTATTAAACTAAAAATTAAAATACAAAAACGTGCTTGCCTGAGACAATGACACGATACACCATGCCGCTATAATTACAAGTACCAGGCAATAACCATTTGTCAATTTTCTGTCACTTACAATTTCCTCAGTATTTTTTCCATGAATAAAAAAAGCTGAAATAATCATTAATAAAGTAAATCCTGCCAGATGAATATAAGACACAAATGCCGGTGCCTTCATGGTTGCAGCCTGCACCAGGATATATAATTCTGCAATATCCAAGGATCCTGCCAGTTCCACAACGAATCCTGTCCAAGATGGTGTAAATATCCTGCGATACATCTCTACTGCCAGCGTAACGTTATCACTTCTAAATAATACAAGGGACAACATAAAATACAAGAACGTTGCCAGCCAGGAAAACCAATACAAGAAAGAATGTCTCTGTTCCGGCTGCGATGTCTGTCGCAATTTTCTCCTCCGGTTTCTTTCATGATCCCAGACTATTACAATACCCTGGGAAATGCCCCAGAGCACAAAAGTCCAATTCGCACCATGCCAAAGTCCGCTCAACAAAAAGACAATAAAGATATTAATATCCGTTCTCAGTACACCCCTTCGGCTGCCTCCCAGGGGATAGTAAACATATGTAGTAAAGAAACGGGTCAGTGTAATATGCCATCTTTTCCACAATTCATTCAAGGAATGTGCTTTATATGGTGACTTGAAATTCTCCGGTAATGTCAGATTAAACATGGAACCAATACCCAGTGCCATGTCGCAATAACCGCTAAAGTCAAAATATAATTCAAACATATATGCCAGCATAACAAGGAGTGCTGACAGTGTATCTAAATAATAAACCTTTTCAAACCCATAATTTACCACCAGTGCCAGGGCATCTGCCAATAAAACCTTTTTTCCAAGCCCCAATACAAATTGCTGTAACCCTTTTACAAAACAATCTGCATTTGGTTTTCTTCTGGAATAATCCTGAAGCTGTGGCACTAATTCATCATGAAGGACAATTGGGCCTGCTATTAACTGTGGAAAAAATGTTACAAAATTAGCATATTGCAGAAATGGATAATGCTTTGCTTTTCCCAGACTTCTGTCTATTACAAAAGAAAGCTGCTGAAATGTAAAGAAACTGATACCAAGTGGAAGCAAAATATTACGAAGTAATCGGTTTGTATGGAAAAGAGCGTTCATATTTTCCGTAAAGAAATCGAAGTATTTAAAATAAAACAGAAGGCCCAAATTGAAGCCAACTCCAAACAAAAGAAAAGCTTTTCTGGAAAAGACTGTCAATAAGTCTTTGATCTCCAGTTGATTGATCAAAGCACTTAGAATAAAATTTACCAAAATGCTTATGATCATAATCCCCAGGTAACTCAGTTTAAAATAGCCGTAAAACCAGAAAGACATTCCCAACAGAAAAACTTCTGCCATACGGAAAAAGAAAGCGCTCCGTTTTGGATCCGCTTCCGCTTTCAACCCAAGATGATTAATGAAAAACCATCCGATTAATACAATGGGTAAAAATATGAAAATAAAAAGTTCTGAATTAAACAGCATCTTTTGTCCCTTTTCATAAATATGGTAGTTTATCTGCGCTCATTTTAGCATACTGCGCCAATAGCGCGCAATATGTTTCATTTTCCCGGAACTTTACCAACTCATATCATAGATAAATCAATCCAGATACTCCAATCCTCCTAATGCCTTAATAAACTGTTTTTTACCATATTTTTCAAACTGAACAGTTACCATGACATCATCCTCTGCTTGTATGGTGCCCAGTCCATATCTTTTGTGCTGTACCTTGCGTTCCGTCTGTGGAATCTGCTCCGGCAATACCGTTTTCGCTGCGGTCTGCTTTTGTACCTGTTTTCGCAGACTTTGCAAATCTGCTTTATCTTCCGTTTTGTTTTCCTTCTTGCGATCTGCCCGGACCGTTAAATGTTCAGGAATCATAGACAAATATCTGCTTTCTCCGGAGACAGCCCGATACTGTTCCGGATTCGTATAATATGACAGTTCCAAATAATCTTTTGCTCTGGTGATTCCCACAAAGAAAAGTCTTCGCTCCTCATCTTCATCTTCAAAACTTTTTCCCGGCAAGGGTATCAATCCATAATTGACGCCAATGATAAACACATATTGAAACTCCAGTCCTTTTGAAGCATGAAGAGTCATCAGCTTTACCGAGTCTGCTGTTTCATGAATCTCCTGATTTAGTATCTGTATTCCAAATAATGCTGAAGAGTTCAAAAAATTGGACATTCCTATCATAAAGTCCAATTCCTGTTCTCTTGCATATTCAAGTATACGATTGCAAAAGCTTAGTACCTGTTCTTTTTCTATTTGATAATTTGCAGAAGTAGGATGAAGGTAAATATCTATTTCCAGATAGCGGTATATATCATCTGCCTTTAAGATTGTATTCTCTTTTGCCCATGCCGTAAAAGTTTCCATCTTATGTAGAAGATTTTGCTTATCCCATTCGGTTGCCGGACCATAAACTTTATCCCCTAACGCCTTATCTCTTGCATAGAGATCCGTCTGTTTACAGGCAAATCGAAGCACCTTCATAAACCAATCCAGTACCGGTATATCCTTAATGGTTTTCTTCAAAGACACCTCGTATGGAATATTTTCCTTGATGAACACCTTCTCAAGTTGCTCCGACTGATGCTGTAATCTATAGAAAATAGCAATTTCCTTATAGGGAATCCCCGATGCATGTATTTTTTTTATTTTTCCAGCCAGATATTCTGCCTCCTGAAAAGGATTATAGGGATTTCGAATCAGTATCTTATGTCCCGGCTCCCTGCTTCCCTCCAGTATTCCGCCATTTTGCAGGAATACTTTTGCAGCCTCTAAAATAGAACTACTGGAACGATAATTGATGGGAAGCGTCAATTCCGTAGCATGAAAAATCTTTTTCAAGGTATAAAAAACATTTTCCGAACTCCCCCTCCAGCTGTATATCACCTGGTTTGGATCTCCTACAGCAAATAGCTTAGTTTCTGTTCCCTTTAGGTGTTGCAGGAAAATAAGCTGTTCTTTGTCGCTATCTTGCACCTCATCCACAATAATCCACGATGGATGAAAAGGATATCTTTCCAGCAATTCATTAGCATACTGCAATAGATCATCAAAAGTTACTTTATTTTGTTTTTTCTTTTCTTTTAATAATAGAGAAAAGAGCTGAAAAAGGTCATCCTGATAACGAGTTTCTGTACGTCCATCCTGATATGCCTTCTTCTCTTGCTCCAATCTTTTTTTCAACCGATTTTTATATTTAATATGCAGATCATGATCTGTAATCAGCTGTTCTGCCAATTCCAATTCTTCATCCGGCTCAATAACAGAAAAATCTCTTGTATATCCCAGTTCTTCAACAGGCAATATTTCCTTCAGAAGTTTTAAGGCAATACTATGAAATGTACCAAAAAATGGAAGTTCTACCGTTTCCGTTTCCCCAAACCAAAGTCTGTCTTTCATTTCCGCTGCTGCTTTATTGGTAAAAGTAAGCACCACCATTTTCTCATAAGGAATTTCCTTTTTTTCATGAAGATAATGTACCTTTGCTACCAGCACCGTCGTCTTTCCACTTCCTACATTGGCATTTACGACACAAGCGTCATTTTCTTCCAGTACTGCTTCCTTCTGATATTTATTTAATCTCTCTATTTCGTTTTCTAAAGGCATAATTTTTGCCATTTATATTCTCCTGATCCTCCGGCTCTGCAATAGAGACGGATAAATCCATGTTTCCAGGATGTTCAGTATGATATTTAATAATATTCAGCAGACTCTCTTTATTAGCAGGTTCCATGATCCAGTCCTGATAAAAAGCATGATCCACGGTTAATATCAATAGATTATCCTCTACCTTAACGCCTGTTACCGCCTGAAAGAAGCTATAATTCTTACCATATCCTCCTTCTCCATCCTTTATAACAGCCTTACAGAAATCCTGCCACTGTGTTCCCAGCTTCCAAAAAGAAAATTCCTTCTTTAATATGGGCTTCGGAATCGTTTTGCATACTTTTACATTGTTAGGAGGTGCATACTCTGCCAGCAAACTTTTCAATCCCCACAGCACCATATTTTTGTCCAGTGTATAATCCCCAACACAGGCAGGACACCCGTCTTCACAAGGGCAACCTCCTACCATGCGTATTGCATTTTCCAATATTTCCGGCATAAGGTCATAGATTTTCTCTGAATACCCAAGACCACCTACATATTTATCATAGATGAAAATATAGACCTGCTGCTCTTCTGCGGAAGACTCTGTATTAGGTATCAACGCATTATTTGAAACAATGACATCAATGTCATCCAACGCCGTCATGGTCACCATCATTGCTGCGTTTTTGATAGCATTACAGATTCCATCAAAATGATCATTCCGCACCATGGTACCGCTTTGATTTCGTTGTAGCATACTCCGGTAAACATCTACCACATCTTCCGGAATAAGTATCCAGGTACTCTCCGTGTCATAATTCTGTGAAAGTGGATTTCCCAGTTCCACATATCCCAGATTTTCATGATTATGAAATTGAAGTTTCTTGAACATGGTAACCACTTCGTTTACATTGATATCTCCAAACGAAAAATGAGATCTTTCATATTCTCTATCCTTAAACTGCTGTAATATCCTGGTGGTCTGCTGTCCGGACGGAACTGTATAATAGTTTCCTTCAAACGGGACAGCTTCAGCCATCCTTGTCTCCAGATTTAACGTTAAAACCTCGAAGGCTGTTCCCTCATGCATGTAAACCGCACCGGGATAAATCTCATGAAAGCACTGGCTTTCATCCATTTCTGTAATGGTACGTCCTGTTTCCTTTTCCAACAGCTGATATCTGGTCTGGTCAATATTTCGCAAACTGAAATCTCCTGCCGGAAAAGCATTTCCTGACCATAAGAATTTTCCATTTTCACTTTCTACTTCGCATTCTGAAAGAAGTACCGGCAGTATCTCTCCCAGATCTGGAAACAGTGCTATATCATCCAAGGTTAAAGGCATTTCTGCCGCAGCTGCCCGAATATGAGACAATTCAATTAGAAGATTATTTTGATCAATAATGGCATTTTCGCTTTTATTATGAAATAACCAATCAGGATCAATGGCGATATACTGGTCAAATGGATTGTTTTCCAAAATAAGATAACTGACACTCTTCCTGTTACTACGCCCGGCACGTCCTGTCTGCTGCCAGAAAGAGGCTCTTGTTCCCGGATACCCGATCAATACCGTTGCGTCCAACTTACCAATATCAATTCCCAGTTCCAATGCATTTGTGGAAATCAGCCCCAAGAGCTCTCCTGCATTCATCTTTCGTTCGATTTCTTTTCGTTCCGAAGCTTTGTAGCCCCCACGATAACCCGCGATTTTATCTGCCAGATTTATGCTATCCGGTAAATCCAGACGGTCTCTGGTCTCTTTTAATACAACCTCTACATTTCTCCTGGATCTGGCAAATGCCAGAAAATGAACCTGATTTTCCACCAGCTTCGGGATCAATCTGGCTGCCACAGTTGTGGTGGAGGTTCTGCCATATTCCTTGCCATCCTTACCTTTAATAGCCGGTGGTTGCAATAGCAGATATTCCCGTTCTGCAGCTGGGGAGCCATCAAGGCTCACTTGTACAAACTCCTTCCCACAGATATTCTCTGCCAGTTCCACAGGGTTTGCAATTGTGGCCGAACTGCATAAAAACTGCGGATCAGCATGATAGTATCCGCAAACTCTTTTCACCCGGCGAAAAACATTTGCTAAGTGAGAACCAAAAGCTCCTCTGTAAGTGTGCATTTCATCGATTACAATATATTTTAAATTGGTAAAAATAAAATCAAATCCAAAATTACTATGGTTTGGTAAAAATGCCGAATTTATCATCTCGGGATTAGTCAGTATGATATTTGCACTTTTTCTGATCCGTCCTCTTTCCGAAACCGGGGTGTCTCCGTCATATACACCTGCTTCCAGTCTGCCCGCACCGAAGTACTCCAGATAAGGCTTCAATGCCTTATACTGATCACTTGCCAGAGCCTTTGTTGGATAGATAAAAATCGCCCTGGTCAAAGGATTCTCCAGAATATCCTGTAATACCGGCAGTAGAAAGCTCAAAGTCTTACCGCTGGCTGTTGAGGTAGTAATCACAATGTTTTTCTTCTCCTGCGCCTGTTCAAACATCTCTGCCTGGTGAGAATATAATTGTGAAATACCTTCCTGCTTTAGAAATGCCTGAATATCCGGATGTAATTTTTCCGGAAAAGATGCGTATTCCGCCTGCCTTTGCGGTATGGTTTTCCGATATATGACCAGTTCGTTTTCTTCCATGATTTCCTCTTTTTTCATAGTTAAAATATTACCGTCTTTTACGACAATGCCCATTCAACTTTGCCGAGTTGGCTGGGCTTTTTTGATACTCTTATATCGTATCATAGCTGCCATACGCATGCAAACGTTTGTTCTGTTTTTGTTACAATTGACGAAAAAAGAACGAATGCTTTTATATTACGCATTCGTTCCTGTTTACATATCGTTTTTAATATATCTATCTCAATTGTCTTCTCAGAACGCAATTACCTTTACACCGGTATCTCTCCGACTCCGTTCAATACGATTCTTGGGCAATATGGATAGGTTCCTATTTCTTCTTTGGTCGTTACACCGGAAAGTACCAGACAGGTATCCAGACCAGTTTCGATACCGGCAATGATATCGGTATCCATACGATCTCCGATAATGGCTGCTTCCTGGGAGTGTACCCCTAACATGTGAAGTCCTGTTCTCATCATCAACGGATTGGGCTTTCCAACGAAATAAGCAGTCTTTCCCGTTGCCATTTCAATTGGGGCAGCCAGGGCTCTACAGGCGGGAATAATGCCAGCTTCAGTTGGTCCTGTAATATCCGTATTGGTTCCTACCAGTCTTGCACCATTTAATACATGGCGTACTGCCTGGCAGATGCTGTCATAATTATAGTTATTGGTCTCACCAACGATAACATAATCAGGGTTGATAGAATTATTTGTAATGCCCGCATTGCTAAGTGCCAGGAACAATCCCGGATCACCGATTACATATGCAGAGCAGTTAGGTTTCTGTGATGCAATAAATTTTGCAGTTGCCTGGGCGCTGGTATAAAAATGACTTTCATCCACATCTAAACCCATGCGGTCTAATTTTTGCTGTAATTCCTTTGGTGTTTTGCTGCTGGCATTGGTGAGGAATAAAAATTCCTTATTTTCTCTGTATAACCAGTCTACAAATTCTTTTACACCGGGTAATAATCTGTCTCCGTGATATATGACACCATCCATATCACAGATAAATCCTTTTTTGTTACGAAATTCTTCCATTTGTGTCGCCTTTCGTTTTTCTCTTCTCTTTTATTATTTTATCTCAAGGAGATTATATCAATTGGCAAAAAATTTCGCAATAAATTTTCAATTCTACAATATATTTATTTCCAGAACTTACCCTTTTTCTTGCCTTCTTTGCCTTCCTTACCATTGCCGGTATTTCCGGCATCTGATGAACTGCTGGCACGTGCTGCCGCGTTCAGGGAATCTCCTGTTTTTTCATCAAACTGTCTCAACAGATCCTTGGATTCGCTGGAAAGCTTATCAGGTACCTGTACCACCAATGTAACGTAATGATCGCCACGGGCATTCTTATCTCTAAGAGATGGAACACCTTTTCCGCGAAGACGTACTCTGGTGTCGGTCTGAGTTCCGGCTTTTACTTCATATGCTACCTTACCATCTACTGTATCAATTAAAACTTCTCCGCCAAGCGCTGCCACTGCAAAAGAAATCGGCACAGTTGAATAAATATCATAATCACGTCTCTGGAAAATAGGATGACGGGATACATTTACTTCAACCAGTAAATCTCCTCTTGGTCCGCCGTTTACACCCGGTTCACCTTTTTCACGGATTCTGATACTCTGTCCGTTATCAATACCGGCAGGAATATTCACTGCAATCTTCTTACGGTTGGTAATATAACCACTGCCATGACAATCGGAACATTTTTCTTTTATGATCTTGCCTGTTCCGCCACAATCAGGACATGCCTGTACATTTCGCACCGTTCCAAAGAAGGACTGCTGGGTAAATACCACCTGACCCTTGCCACCGCACTTTGGACACATCTGAGGCTGGGTTCCCGGCTTACAGCCGCTTCCGTGACAAGTAGTACACTCGTCCTTCAGGTTAAGTTCCAGCTCCTTATCGGTACCAAAAACAGCTTCCTCAAAGGTAATACGGACAGAAGCTCTTACATTAGCACCTCGCATAGGGCTGTTGGCTCTGTTACCACCGCCTCTTCTGGATCCGCCACCAAAGAAATCTCCGAAAATATCTCCAAATATATCTCCAAAATCAGCACCATTAAAATCAAATCCACCGAAACCACCTGCTCCGCCGGTACCGTCAAAAGCGGCATGACCATACTGATCGTACTGTCTTCTCTTCTCCGGATCACTCAGAACAGCGTAAGCTTCTGATGCTTCCTTAAAGATCTTCTCTGCCTCTTTGTCTCCCGGTTTTACATCCGGGTGATTCTTCTTGGCAATCTCTCTGTATGCTTTTTTTAAAGCAGCATCATCGGCACTTTTATCAACGCCGAGTACCTCATAATAATCTCTTTTCTGTTCTGCCATAATTCATTTATCTCCATTCTAACCGGCGACTGCATATTTCCATACAACTTCGTAAAGCACGGCTGCAATGCGGTCACCCGTAGTTGCAGCCGTGCCCGTAGTTTTTTACAAAAACGACACCTGTTCTATCTTATACTTCTCTGTAGTCTCCGTCAACAACATCATCTGCTGCACCGGCACTCTGATCCGGGCCTGCCTGACCTGCTGCACCTGAGAAGTTACCCATATCAGGACCTGCTCCTGCTGCACCACCATTAGCCTGTGCCTGCTGCTCATACATCTTTGTAAACAGAGCCTGTGCGGAAGTTGTTAATTTCTCTTTTGCTGCTTTTAACTCATCGATCTGGGAATCTGTCATTTCCTGATCTTTTGTCTTCTCCAGGATATCCTTTACAGCTGCAAGATCTGCTTCTACACCGGATTTCTCGCCGGCATCGATCTTATCGCCAACTTCCTGTAATGCTTTTTCTGTCTGGAATACGAAGGAATCAGCTTCATTTCTGGTATCAATAGCTTCTTTTCTCTTCTTATCCTGTGCTTCATATTCAGCTGCTTCCTTAACTGCCTTATCGATATCTTCATCAGACATGCTGGAACCTGCTGTAATGGTGATATGCTGCTCTTTACCTGTACCAAGATCCTTAGCAGATACATTTACGATACCATTGGCATCAATATCAAAGGTAACCTCGATCTGTGGAACGCCACGCATTGCCGGTGGGATACCATCCAGTCTGAACTGACCAAGGGACTTGTTATCTCTGGCAAACTGTCTTTCACCCTGTACAACATTGATATCAACTGCTGTCTGGTTATCAGCTGCTGTGGAGAAGATCTGGCTCTTCTTGGTAGGAATGGTTGTGTTACGCTCGATCAATCTGGTTGCGACACCACCCATGGTTTCGATAGAAAGTGAAAGTGGAGTAACATCCAGCAATAAGATTTCACCGGCACCTTCATCACCTGCTAATTTACCACCCTGAATGGAAGCACCGATAGCTACACATTCATCAGGATTCAGGGACTTATTAGGCTCTTTACCTGTTAACTGTTTTACTTTTTCCTGTACTGCAGGTACACGTGTTGAACCACCAACTAACAATACTTTTGCAATATCATTGTAAGTTAATCCTGCATCCTTCATAGCGTTCTGTACAGGTACTGCTGTTCTCTCTACCAGATCATGAACTAATTCTTCGAATTTTGCACGGGATAATGTCAGATCCAAATGCTTTGGAGCGCCGTCAGATCCCTGGCAGATGAATGGCAGGTTAATATTTGTAGTTGTTGCTGCAGAAAGTTCTTTCTTAGCTTTCTCTGCAGATTCTTTGATTCTCTGTAAAGCCATCTTATCTGCTGACAAATCAATGCCTTCAGATTTTTTAAATTCAGCGATGATCCAATCAGTAACCTTCTGATCAAAGTCATCACCACCAAGGTGTGTATCACCATTTGTGGAAAGAACTTCAATAACGCCATCACCGATTTCGATAATGGAAACATCGAATGTACCACCACCAAGGTCATATACCATGATCTTCTGTTCTTTTTCATTATCCAGACCGTAAGCTAAAGCTGCTGCTGTAGGCTCATTGATAATACGTTTTACATCAAGACCTGCAATTTTACCTGCGTCCTTGGTTGCCTGACGCTGTGCATCATTAAAATATGCAGGAACTGTAATAACTGCTTCTGTTACGCTTTCACCCAGATAGCCTTCTGCATCTGCTTTTAATTTCTGCAGGATCATTGCAGAGATCTGCTGTGGTGAATATTTCTTGCCTTCAATAGTACGGCCACGATCTGTACCCATATCTCTTTTAATAGAAGAAATTGTGTTTTCAGAGTTTGTAACAGCCTGACGTTTAGCAGGTTCACCTACTAATCTGTCTCCGTTCTTTGTGAAAGCTACGATAGATGGTGTAGTTCTTGCGCCTTCCTGGTTAGCGATAACGGTTGGTTTACCACCTTCCATAACAGCTACACAGCTGTTTGTTGTACCTAAGTCAATACCGATAATTTTACTCATAATGTTACCTCCTGCCTTTCAGCATTCCTTTTTTATTCTTTGTTTTCTATTTGATTACTGCTTATTGATTAAGTTGTTTCTTTTCTTATCTATACGATAAAAGCTGCTGTTGCCGCTAGTTTTTCACCGCTACCATACTGTGTCTGATCACACTGTCACGGTACATATAGCCTTTTTGCAATTCCTTGGTAACCGTTCCGCTTTCTCCTTCGCCATCTGCATCCTGCATTACTGCGTTATGGAATTCCGGATTAAATTCGGTTCCCACTGCCTCGATTGGCTTTACACCAATTCCGTCCAGTTCTGTTAAAAGCTGCTTGTAAACCATGCTCATACCATCAGCAAAAGCTTTACCCTTTTCATCCTCCGGCGAATTTACAAGACCTCTTTCAAAGTTATCAATGGTAGGAAGAATTTTCTCAATCACACTCTTCGCACCAGCTTCAAACATCTGGGATTTTTCTTTTTCAGTACGCTTTCTGAAATTATCAAATTCTGCCATCTGACGTTTTACTTTATCTTCCAGTTCGGCGATCTTCTCTTTATATGCTTCTTCTTTTTTATCTACTTTTTTCTTACCGAAGCGGGATTCTTTTTTTGCTTTTCCGCTATCTTCGGTTTCAGCCTTTTGATCAGCTTCCTCGGCCTCACCTGCAACCGCATCTGTAACAGCTTCTTCCGTCTCTTCAGAAGCTTCTGCCTCTTTCTGATCATTCTGTGCTGTATCTTCTACGGGATCTTCCTGTTCAGGTGCTTTACCGGAAGTCTTTTCCAGATCTTCTAAGATCTCTTCTAATTCCTGTTCTTTTTCTTTTTCAGACACGTTCCTCGTTCCTTTCTATTTCTTATACAGATCATCCAGCTGATGCATGATAGTTTTTAAAGTTCCTACTACCTTATCGTAGTCCATTCGCTTCGGTCCGATGATTCCCACCGTTCCCTTCATGCCATCTCCCAGATCATAGGTTGCTGTGACAACGCTACAGTCTTTCATAGACTGGATTGGTGTTTCATTTCCGATATAAACCTGAATACCTGTTTCTGATTCTCCTGCCAGGCTTTCCTGTACCAGTTCACTTAAGTTTTCCTTTTCTTCAAAGGTATTTAACAGTTCACTGGCTTTTTCATGATCTGCCAGTTCCGGATACTTCAGGAAGTTATTGGTTCCGCTGGTATAAATCTCCAGGTCATTATCCGGCTGAATAGATTCACCAAATGCATCAATAATATTTCCAATCAGATCACTGTGTATTCCCGCCTGCTGTTTCAATGCACTGATGATTCCCAAATTGATCTCTTCCACTGCCATACCGTTCAAATTGGTATTCAACAGCATATTCAGCTTCAACATTGTCTCATCATCAATAGCTTCCGGTACATTCAATATACTGTTTCGGATCATGTTGCCTTCTATTACAATAACTGCCAGAATATGCAGATCATCTACCTTAGAAAGCTGAATAAATTTGATCTTATTTCTGTGTACCTGTGGTGCTGAAATCATGGTAGCATAATTGGTATTGGTAGCAAGTACTTTTGCCACCTGCTTCAGAAGATTATCAATCTTATCTTCTTTTTCCAGCAGCATATCCATTTTCTCATCTACCTGACGCTCTTTATCCTGCATCATGGTATCCACATATAAACGATAGCCTTTATCAGAAGGGATTCTGCCGGCAGAAGTATGAGGCTGTAAAATATAACCAAGTTCCTCCAGGTCTGCCATTTCATTACGGATGGTTGCTGAACTGAGGTTCAAGTCTGTATATTTGGAAATTGTTCTACTGCCAACCGGTTCGCCTGTTTCCAGGTAATTACGAATGATCGCCTGCAGTATCTTTAATTTTCGTTCATCCAGATCCATTCCACCACCCCTTCTGTTTTTGATTGTTAGCACTCAATCAATTGGAGTGCTAACATCTATGTACTTAAAATATCACTCTGATTATGCGTTGTCAACATTGTTTTTAAAAGAAATTATAAAGAAAGTATGAAGTTTTGAAATTTGTGGTAATGTACAAAAAGTAAGAAGGGCAGGTACTTTTGCTCCATTGCATCAGGGCAGGTATTTCTAAGTATCCCCATTGCAGTTGGTATTACTCCCGTCACCGGATTGCATTCGCCATCCGGGCTCAAGCAATCCTTTTTCAGACATCCATGTCTGAAAATGACTGGTTATCAATTAGGGATACTAAGAAATACCGACCCCGATGCAAAGTCGCAAAAGTACCTGCCCTTCTTACTGTTTACACTTTCCGCAATTTTCATAACTTACATAGCACGAAAAAAGCTTACCCGCGACAAGGATGTCGCGTGTAAGCTGGTCACGTAAATTTATGTATATTTCTATTAGGAATACTTAGAACTTTTGTTTTTATTCACTGGAATAGAAAAGTTGGGTGTTTGTCTTCTCACACTATGAACTATTTATATAGAAAACTTCCCTGTGATATTTCCATTGATCACATAGTACGCCATGCATTCTTCCGGCTTCACATATAACTCCACCGTCTTAAATGCAGAAGGTTTCTGTTTCAGATCATAGGTCCAAACGTCTTTTGCTATATTGATCAGCTGCTCATGTGAGTAGGATTTTCCGCCAAACTGAAGATGGATGATCTCTTTACTCTTTTCTGCAACATCTGTTTTAGCAGGAGCTGCTTTTTTTGCTGTCTTTGCTGCAGGTTTCTTCGTTGCAGTTTTCTTTGCTGCAGGTTTTGCAACAACTTTCTTTTCTACTGTTTTCTTTTCTTCTACGGGTTTTGTCTCTACTACAACTGCTGCCTTTGCTTCCGGCTTTGCAGTTTCTTTTACAGCTGCCTTCGCAACCGGCTTTGCTTCTGTCTTTGTCGTGCTCTTCTTTGTTACCTCTGCCATAATAATTTCCTCCTCATGTAGTCCATGAACTTGTCATGTACCACGTAACCAATCAGGCAATCTAGGGATTACAAGCTTCTAATCATAGTTTAGACTTGCGCTTTACTCCTGTCAAGCGCCAAAGAAAGCAAAGTACACCAGCACCAGAACACCCAGTACAATTCTGTACCATCCAAAGATCTTGAAATTATGTCTCTTAATGTAATCCATCAGGAACTTAATAACAATAACTGATACTGCAAAAGCAACAACCATGCCTACAATCAGAATGCCAACTTCCAGACCACTGATTGCAACACCGCTGAGAATAAATTTTAAAATCTTTAACAGACTGGCTCCTGCCATAACAGGAATTGCCAGGAAGAATGTGAATTCTGCAGCAACTTTGCGAGATACACCGATTAACAATGCACCAAGAATAGTCGCTCCTGATCTGCTGGTTCCCGGGAAAATAGCTGCTAACAGCTGGAAAACACCGATAATCGCTGCCGTTTTATAGTCAATGTCTATCAGACTTTTGATCTTAGGTTTTTTCCCATGATTATTTGTTTCTATGATAATAAACAAAATACCAAATACGATCAGCGCAATAGATACACATACATAGTTATAAAATAAAGCATCCAGCTGATCATCAAATAAAACGCCCACAATACCGGCTGGTACACACGCCACCAGAATCTTGCCCCAGAGATTCATAATATCCATTTTAACCAGATTGCCGGATTTTTTCTTTAAATCAAAGGGCCAGATCTTGCTCCAGAACAGTAGTACTACTGCCAGAATCGCACCCAGCTGGATTACCACCAGGAACATATTCCAGAATTCTTCTGATACATTCATGGTAACGAATTCGTTTAACAGAATCATATGTCCTGTACTGCTAATCGGCAGCCATTCTGTGATACCCTCTACCACACCAAATAATATTGCTTTTAAAATATCTAACATACATCTCTCCTTTTTTGGATCTGATTTTTATGGTTATTTCTCCAGAAATGCTTTTAGTCTGTCGGCATTCTGCTTAGCTTCCTGATAGCCCTGCTGGTATAATTTTTCCAGCTTTTCTTTACTTTTTTCTATTCTGCCAACACCCAGATCTACCTGTGGACGAAGTACGAATACTTTTCCCTCTTCTTCCAGTCTTTCCATATAGTCCAGTGTTTCTGCATATACGATATGTCTTCTCTTTAGATCCTGATAAACTGCCGGAGAGTTTACATAACGTATCTTAGCAAGTGCCAATTGCGCCTGATCCGTAGGTTTCCGTACATAACCCACTTCTTTCGTAAGAATCACTACATTTTTCTGATTACCATCCAGTATGGATTTGTGGAGCGGTACCATGTCTGCCAGTCCGCCATCCAAATAATAGGAATCTCCTATTTTAACGCTTCTCGATACCAACGGCAGCGATGCTGATGCCCTCACTGCATCCATATCTTTATGCATATCCTTCAAATGAATATATTCTGCTTTTCCCGTTTTAATGTTGGTAACTACAGCATAAGCTTTACCCGGATACTGTTCTGCTGCCTCATAATCAAAGGGATCAAGATGATTCGGGATCAGATCATAACAGGTCTTTACATTGAACAAATCTCCTGTCAGTAATAAATTTTTCACACTGCAGTAAGAATCCAGATCCAGATAGTTCACACCGATTCTGTATGCACGTCTGCGTTGTCCTGACATATAACTGCACATATGACAGGCACCCGCCGATACACCATAGATGCTTGAAAAAATCATATTCTGATCCAGAAAGAAATCCAGCACTCCTGCTGTATAGATTCCTCTCATGCCACCGCCCTCCAGGACAAGTCCTGCCTGAATCATGCCGCTTTACCTCTCATTCTATCTATATTCTGTTTCTACAAATTTTCGCAATGCTGTAAGGGATCTTTCTACTTTTTCTGTATCGATACAATATGCCATTCTGAAATATCCGGGGCATCCAAAGCTGTCCCCCGGTACCAGGATCAGATCATATTTTTTTGCTTTTTCACAAAACGCAATAGAATGTTCCTCCAATGCCTTTGGGAAAATGTAAAAGGTTCCACCGGGTCTTACTACCGTAAATCCCAATGCCTTTAGCTCATCATATAAGAGATTCATGTTTCTCTCATATACAGACAAATCAGCTGTCTGATCCAATACCTCTGCTACTGCCAGCTGGATAATGGATGCCGGACAATTATGACCGATTCCTCTGGATATCTGACCACACATGGGAACAATATATTCTGCGTCTGTACATGCCGGATTAACTGCCACATAACCAATACGCTCTCCCGGAAGTGAAAGGGACTTGGAAAAGGAATAGCAGCTCAATGTATTATCATAATAATTAGAAACATAAGGAACTTTCTTGCCGTCAAAAGCGATCTCACGGTATGGTTCATCAGATAAGATGAAAATATCATGACCGTATTCCTTTTCTTTTGCTTTTAAAACCTCTGCCAGCTTCTGAATGGTCTCTTCTGAATAAACAATACCTGAAGGGTTATTCGGAGAATTAATCAGAACTGCTGTCACTTTATTGGTGAGCATCTCTTGAAACGCTTCAAAATTAATCTGAAAAGTTTCTGTATTAGCCGGCACTACTTTCAGGCTGGCTCCGGACAGATCAATATATGGATGATATTCAGGGAAAAACGGGGCAAAGGTCAATACCTCATCCCCCGGAACAGTTACTGCACGCAGCGCATGGGAGATAGCTCCTGCCGCTCCGGCTGTTGGAAATATATGATTTCCTGTATAATTCATGCCAAATCTCTTGTTCAAGGAAGACGCAATTTTTTCTTTTACCTCCGGAATACCCAGACTTGGACTATATCCGTGGATATCAATAGGATTTTCATTTTTTAACAATTCTATCATCTTATCTGTAAAAGCCTGTGGTGCCGGCACCGATGGATTTCCCAGGCTGTAGTCAAATACATTTTCGTATCCGATCTCTTTTCCTCTGGCTGTTGCAAATTCTGACAGCTGTCTGATAACGGATTTTGCTTTTAACATTTCTTTATATTGTTGTGCAATCATGATTTTGCCTTTCTTGCTTTCTTATTTTCGTATTCTTTTTTATCATAATGAGTTTACCTGATTTATGCAATATTTTTAAATTCATCTCCACCATATCTTGCAATATAATCAATTATTCATTCCCCGCTTCATCTCCGGTACCACCATAGCCAGCATGGTAAAGAAAGCGGCAGAGCCTCCTATCAGATTGGATATCGGTTCTGCCCAAAATACGCCGTTTACTCCCATATATCTTGGTAAAATCAATGTTAATGGTACAACGATCACGATTTTTCTAAAGATAGAAAAGAAAATAGCCTGTTTTGATTTGCCTAATGACTGGAAAGTTGTCTGTCCTGCAAATTGCAGTGCCATAAAGCAGAATCCGAAATAATATATTCTAATAGAAGGAATAGTGGCTGCAATCAGTGCATCCTCCTGGCTGAAAATACCAATAAATACATTTGGGAACAAATGGATACTGCCCCACGCCAGACAGGTAAAACCAATCAACAGTATGGACATGAATTTCACACACTCCAATACTCTTTTATACTGTTTTGCCCCATAGTTGAAACCCATAATAGGCTGTGCACTGCCTGTAATGCCATGAACCGGCATCATGATAACCTCTCTGATAGAAGAAATAATGGTCATAACGCCTACATATAAGTCACCGCCATACCCCTGTAAAGTAGCGTTACATACAACAGTCACTATACTGTTAGTTACCTGCATGACAAAACCGGACAGCCCCAGCATTACAATATCCGTTACACGTTTTAACCGACAATGCATGCTCTTCCAGGTAATTTTCAGAAGCGTCTTTCTTCCTAATAAAAATTGCAGAGTCCATACTGCTGATAAAAACTGAGATATGACACTGGCTAAAGCTGCACCCTTAATACCCATATGAAATACAAAAATAAAAACAGGATCCAGAATAATATTGGCCACTGCCCCAATCAATACCGTAAGCATACCAATTCTGGCAAAACCCTGGGCATTGATATAGCTATTCAGCCCCAGTTCAATCATAACAAATATTGTTCCGCATAAGTAAACTGTAAGATACTCATTTGCAAAAGGATAGGTTGCATCACTGGCACCAAACAAGTACAGAAGTGGCTGTTTACATAATATTCCAATCAACATAATAATCATGCCACTGGACAGCAGCATGGTAAATGCATTTCCCATAATAGCTTCTGCTTCCTCCATGTCTCCTTTTCCTCTGGCAATAGAGCATAGAGGTGCACCGCCGGTACCAAACAGATTTGCAAATCCAATAATAATAGTAATAATAGGCATACTCAGTCCCATTCCTGTAAGAGACAATGTTGCATGCTCCGGTAGTCTGCCAATATACATTCGATCTACCACATTATACAGAACATTAATAAGCTGTGCCATAGTCATGGGCACAGCCAGTCTAATCATATTTTGTTTGATGGAACCTTTTGAAAAATCATTTTGCATGTATGTATATACCTATCTGTTATTTTCTATATTCTTCTGATGTTTCATAAACTATTCCATCGGAACCTCATTCTTCCATACCCGGTTTCTGCCGTGAGTTTTTACATAATACAGACGATCATCTGCCTCTTTGATAATCTGGTTTACAGGTCTGTCCGTGCTGCCCTCTACCACACCAAAGGACATGGTTACAGAGATCTTTTGTTCATTATATTCCACTGCCTGACCGCGAATTTCTTCCAGTGCATGCTCTAAAACTACTGCTGATGCGTCCAAATCTTCCCTTGCAAATACCATTAAGAATTCTTCACCGCCCCAGCGGGCTACAAAGCCATGGGATACCATATTTTTTTTCAGAATAAAAGCAATGTTTTTCAGGACTTCATCCCCTGCTTCATGGCCATAGGTATCGTTAACTTTTTTAAAGAAATCGATATCTCCAATTGCAACGCTGAAACACATACCGCTCTGTTCTGACTTTTTCCAGATTTCTTCCAGTTTCTTCTCCCCAAAACGTCGGTTTGCTGTTTCAGTTAAAACATCCTGTTCCACCAGCTTCTTTAAGGCTCTCTGCATATTCACCACAGCGTGCCCCATCTGGCCGAACTCATCCCGTCTTTTTAAAATATTCTCTGAAAGGTTTTCCGATAATTTACCATGGGATACCCCACTGACAAAGTCCTGTAATTCCTTAATGACCAGAATCAGACTCCGGATATATCGAATACTGATCACTGCCGCGAGTAACATGGCAGCGATCGCAATAACCAGCATAGGCAGGATCATTCGGTATACCTTCTGCATCACAGCAGCTGTCGGTTTCCCCACTGCAATCATCCCGGCTATACTCTGATCTTCATTATATAAAGGCGCATAATATACCATATAACTAATATCATGAACCGTCAGTCCATCGTAAAAATGACTGGTACCGGCATCCAACACATCTTTTTGAATCTGGAAGTTTGCACCGGTTCCAATGAAACGAGTACTGTTTTCATCTTCTATGGTAGTCAGGATTCTGGTGTCCTGGTAAAAAATCGTAATCTCTGTACCAGTTTCTTCTTTAATCTGATCCAGAATCTCATAATCACCGTCCAGAAGTTTTTCTCCCTTATAAAAAGTCAGGTGATCACCACTTTTCATACTATAAGCACCCGGATACATACGGTCATAGGTATCCAGCGTAAATTCGGCTACATTCTGTAGATTTTCTTCTACCTCTGAAAACATGGCACTTGAAAATCTGGAGATCGCATATAATAAAATCAGTACGGTTAATACCACAAGCGGCACTATCGTCATACATAAAAGCTTACCGGTCAGACTGCCCTGTCCTTCTTTTTCCCTTGTATTCTTCATCGCCGCTCCTTTCCAGCCCAAAAACTTCTGCTTTTCTTTGCTGTTTCTTCATTATAAAACGAAAACCAAGTTCTGTCATCCTTATGAACGTGGAAAAACCCCGTAGCTAATTCTGGCCGGTGGTGGAAGCACCAACCAGAACCGTAATTCGCTACGGGGTTTTCCTGTATCAACTAACTAAGGGATTTTAGGTAAAAGCTTTTTGGGTATAACATTTATTCCACATCCTGTAATGCATCGTAGTCTTCTTCGCCGGTACGTACCTTAACTACCTTTAATACGTTGTATACGAAGATCTTACCATCACCGATGTGACCAGTATATAAAGCTTTCTTAGCAGCTTCAATAACTGTTTCTACTGGGATCTTGCTTACAATAACTTCTACTTTAACCTTTGGAAGTAAGGTTGCATCCATTTCAACACCACGATAGAACTCGCCGGCGCCCTTCTGGATACCACAACCCATAACCTGTGTAACTGTCATACCGGTTACTCCAAGGTCGTTTAAGGCTTTCTTCAAAATATCGAATCTTGCCAGTTTAACAATAATTGTAATCTTATGCATTCCGGTATTGAAGATCGGAACACCATTTGCATCAATATCTCCACTCTGTGCAACAACAGGTACTGCTTTATCTACCTGTAACTTAGATGCTGCACTGTATTCAGTCTGACCAAGATCTGTATTTTCATTAACAGATTCCATAGCCATGGAAATATCCTGAATAGAAAATCCTGAATAAGCACTTGGAAGACCATGTTCCATTGTATCCAGACCAACAATTTCTTCTTCTTCTGTAACACGAAGACCAAAAATAGCTTTGATTGCCAGGAATGTAATAGTAATGGTAACTGCTGTCCATGCAATTACTGCAACCATACCTGTTAACTGAATACCAAGCTGTGTAAATCCACCACCATAGAACAGACCAACTACGCTGTCATTACCAGGTGCGGAAGTTGTAGCAAATAAACCAACTGCGATAGTTCCCCAGATACCGTTCATGCAATGAACTGCAACAGCACCAACAGGATCATCTACACGTAATACATAATCTAAAAGCCATACACCAAATACTACCAGAACACCTGCAACAGCACCGATTACAATAGCGCCGAAGCAATCTGTTACATCACATGGAGCGGTAATAGCTACCAGACCTGCCAGAGAAGCGTTCAAACACATGGAAACATCAGGCTTACCATATTTGATCCATGTAAAGATCATACATACTACAGTAGCAACTGCAGGAGCAACGGTTGTTGTTAAGAAAATAGATCCTAACTGTTCAATAGAAGTTGCAGCAGCGCCGTTAAATCCGTACCAGCCAAACCATAAGATGAAACATCCGAGACAGCCAAGTGGAAGGTTATGTCCAGGGAATGCATTTACTTTTACGATTTTACCAGCTTTATCTTTTACAAATTTACCAATTCTAGGTCCTAATAAGTAAGCACCAATCAAAGCAGAAACACCACCAACCATATGGATTGCTGTGGAACCTGCAAAATCATGGAATCCCATCTGTGACAACCAGCCGCCGCCCCAGATCCAATGTGCTTCAATTGGATAGATCAAAGCAGAAATAACTGCTGAATAAACACAATAGGAAAGGAATTTTGTTCTCTCTGCCATAGCACCGGATACGATGGTTGCTGTGGTAGCACAGAATACTAAGTTAAACACGAAATTAGACCAGTCAAAACTTGCATAATTTGTGAAAATGTCAAAACCAGGTTTTCCGATGAAGCCCATTAAATCTTCACCAAGTAATAAACCAAAACCGATGGGAATAAATACGCATGTTCCAATACAAAAATCCATCAGGTTTTTCATTAAGATGTTACCGGTATTCTTTGCTCTGGTAAAACCAGCTTCTACCATTGCAAAACCAGCCTGCATCCAGAATACCAATGCGGCACCGATCAGGAACCAGACGCCGAAGGTCAAACTGTTTATTGTTTCAAAAATTTCTTCAGTCATATTTCATATCCTCCTCTTCGTTTTGCGAAGCAAAATCTAATGTCTCTGTTTACAGAGGCATTGCCTCCACAAATTAAAAAATACACTTTCTGCGTCATGCCACGGCTTTGTGGCTCCAGAAAATGTATTCTCATTCTTTCAGACTTCCTCTAGAAGCTGATACATACTATACGTCCCTTAAAATTCTTCTGCAGCAGAATTTTAAATAAGCTATTTTCCAAAAATCCCCAAGGTGTTTTTCACATCTTTCCACAGGAATCTTATTGTCTTTCTACATGTTTTCATATTATGTATTTGACTGGAAAATAAAAAAGGTGCTGAAGAATTTTCCTCAGCACCTTTGCTTTATGTTTGACATATTACTCGATTTATTTTTTGATGTCAATAGTATTTTTTTAATTTTTTTATAATTTTTTAATTTTGCTTATCTAAAAGTAGGTTACGATATCCTCTTTTGCCAATTTTGGTACACAATAGTCCCTGTTTTCATCCAGGTAATACTTTTTATCACCATCCTGTACCGGGACAATGGTACTCTTATGTGTAGGATATCCAAAAGCTACCATGGTATGAAGTGCAAACTGTTCCGATGTGTCAAACAATTCCAAAAGCTTTGGTCTGTCGATAGCTCCCATAATACAGCTGCCCACACCTTTGGCCCAGGCTGCCAGTGTCATATTGCCAATAGCAAGTCCTGCATCGGTATCACTGTACCCCGGAACAGTTGTGTCCTGTAAAACAGCGATAAACATTACCGGCTGCTCATTTTCTTTTGGTGTTCCCTGTTCTGTCGGCAAAAAAGCTGCCCATTTTACAAGCTCACATATTTTATGAACAACTTCCGGCTTTTCTATAACCAGATAACGAAGGCTCTGTCTGTTCGCACCACAATTGGCTATTCTGGCTGCTTCCAGAATCTCTTCGCGAATTTCTTTCGAAATCTTTTTCTGTTCAAATCTTCTATAGGTTCTTCTTCCTTTTAGTAATTCCAAAATATCCATATTCGTCCTCACTCTGCTTTTTTCTGTCCATGAACCATCAGAAGAACAGCATTAACCAGATCACGTATGGCATAGATAATGATCAGTCCGGTTCCCAAGGCAATACTTGTATAAGCTACCTGCACCGGATAGCGAAGTAATGGTGTAGTCTGATGTGCATTCAATAACAGATCAATTGCATAATACATCAGAACTCCAAAAAACACCAGATTTATAATGGCAATAAATACATTCAGAACATTAACCCCCAAAGTTCCCTTAAAGCGTTCCTGTAACAGATCGACTCTGAAGTGAGTTCCTTCTCTCATGATCAATGCGCTGGCGATGAAAATCATATATGCCATCATCCACTCTACAATTTCATCTGACCATGTCATGGCAAATGTAATCGGCAGGAAACGCATAATTACCCTGAGCATCAGTATGATTGCGATGCCACAGCATAATGCCACTACAATAAATTTCAATGCCTTAAATACAGCTTCATCTATTTTCTTCAATAATGTCATCTCTTTTGTCCCCCCTACGCCATCAGTGATGGAAGCCAGCAGCATAACGGCTCACAGAATGCACATAAAAGAAGAACCACTGTAATACCGACTACATATGGAATAACTTCTTTTGCAAGTGTCAGCATACGCACATTGGTAACCGATGCAACTGCATACAAGCTCATTCCTACCGGCGGTGTCAGCAGACCAATCATGGAAGCCAATACCATAACAACACCAAACTGTAACTGACTGACACCCATCTGCGCGATGATCGGCAGGAAAATAGGTGTTACGATCAGGATAACAGCGGTTCCTTCCAGGAACATACCTAATACGATCAAAATGAAGATGATCATCAGCATCAGGACAACTGAATTTGTGGATAATGAGAGCATCGCCTCGATAACCTTATCCGGCACCTTCTGATGTGACATAAAATATGCCAGAAAATTTGCAATTGCGATAATAAACAATGTTTTACAGCTGGTGATGATACTGCTGTATATAATATGATAAAGATCTTTCACTTTTACTTCTTTGTAAATGAAGCATGATAAGAATAAAGCATAGAAAGTCGCTACAATAGCTGCTTCTGTTGCTGTAAAGATACCACCCCAGATACCACCTACGATAATAACAACCGTCAAAAGACTGGGGATAGCACGCCAGAGGTATTTACCTCTTTCTTTCATTGGCATTTTAGCTTCTATCGGATATTTTTTCTTTTTACTGATATAGTAAACCCAAAGACCCATAGCAACAGCCATCATCAGTCCCGGGATGAATCCGGCAGCAAATAGTTTGCTGACTGAAGCTTCCGTAACACAGCTTGAATATACCACAAAGGCAATAGACGGTGGAATAACAGGTCCTATAGTGGAAGAACCTGCTGTAATACCTGCGCTGAACTCATGCGGAAAACCTGCATCATCCATTGCTTTCATTTCAATAATTCCAAGGCCTGCCGCATCTGCAACAGCTGCACCGGACATACCGGAGAAAATAACACTGGATAAAATATTAACCTGTCCAAGTCCGCCCGGCCAATGACCAACACATGCCTTTGCAAAATCAAAAATACGGTCCGTAATACCACCCGTATTCATCAGATTTCCTGCCAGAATAAAAAAAGGAATAGCTAACAACGTAAACCCGGTTGTTCCATTATAAATTCTCTGTGCCATAACAGCCAGAATACTGCTAAATCCCAATTTGCTGAACATCAGTGCAGCCGTGCCTCCCATGGCTACGCACACCGGTATTCCTATCAGCATCATGCCTATCAGCATGATACAGCAAATCAATGCGATCATATAGATTTCCTCCGATTTTTTATTATAAACAAATAGCAGCACCGAAAATCCACAGACTCCGGAATGCTGCTATTTGTTTTCTTTTTATCTTGTTATAGCACGCAGCTAATCAGATTATTTATTTAGCATCTGCGCAGGATTCACAGATCTCCTGCATCTTTGTAACGTATTCTTCATTTCCAACGTACTCAGCCATCTGCTTATAAGCCGGTTCCATTGCTGCTTTGAACTCTTCTACATCAACTTCTGTTACAGTCATACCTTCATCTTTCAGTTTCTGGATATAATCCTGCTCTGAACTCTGTACCTCTGCACGCATGGAATCTCTTGCATCTGCAGAAGCTTTCTCAATTGCTTCTTTCTGTGCGTCTGTTAAAGACTCCCAGAAATCATTATTGATGATCAGGTTCATAGCTTCCCACTGATGATAGTAACTGCAGGATCAGTAGATGTTACCTCTGCTGCCGCTGTTTCTTTTGACTCTGTTGTTGCAGCTGCGGTTGTTTCTGCTGCAGCTGTCTCTGCCGGTGCTGCTGCTCCCTGTGTAACATCCTTGCCACAGCCTGCCATAGATAATGACATTGCTGCTACCAGACTGACTGCCAATAACTTTTTCATTTTCATTTTGACTTCTCCTTTTGCTCCCTCATATTTAATTGCACTTAACTTGTATACAAATCATGTTTTTTTGGTACATTTTTACTGTACCAATTACCTATATACCTATAGTCGAAGAATGATGTTTGACAAAGTGATATGGTACGGATATGATGAAAACACGATTAAAAAACAGAGGAGAATATGTTGAAACCCACACCTGCCATTGATGGCATTTATGAAATTTTAAAAGAAGAAATACTTGATTTACTGCTTATTCCTGAGCAAATACTTTCCGAGAATGATCTATGTAAACGTTTTGGCGTTTCCAGAACCCCTATTCGCAGCGTATTACAGCATCTGGCACAGGACGGTCTGGTCTCTATTGAACCCTATAAAGGCAGCTTTATTACCAAAATGGATTTTACGATTATTAAACAACAGATCTACCAGAGAAAAGCCATTGAATATATGGTAATTCGCGATTTTATGAAAAGAAAGGACCTGGTGGCCATTGAGGAACTGCGTTTTTGCATTCGCAGTCAGGAAGCAATTGTCAAACAGCACGGTATAAAAGAAGAATTTTACGAATTCGACAGTAAGTTCCATTCTATTATGTTCCGTGAAGTAGGTGTTCCTTTTCTTTGGGATCAAATACAGGCTTTAGAATGCAATTATTCCCGTTTCCGCAAATTGGACATTATTGAACAGGAAAACCGAAGCGATATTATTGAAGAACACGATAAGCTTTTGCATATTATTGAAAATCATCAGTTTGATCAATTAGAAGATATGATTACCTATCATCTTGACGGTGGTATCCGTCGGCTTGGTGATAAAATGACTACAAAATACCTTACTTTTTTTACAGATAATTCTTTTCAGGATATACAATGATGTCAAAAACGAGAGTATAGTCAAAAAGAAGCAGATACACTGTT
>JAQUUX010000015.1 GCA_028693705.1 Lachnospiraceae bacterium
TTGGTAGCTTAATTTTACATCAAAAAGGAATGAGATTCCTTATATTTTGGGCATTTTTTTAAAGTTGTTCATTACAATGCTGATAAAATCAGGAGCTTGTGGATAAATCTGCGGAAACTCAAGCATTTTCCCATTTGCTTTTTTCTTCCTGTATGATATAATACAACTCGTTCCAGAAAAAAACTGTAGTTTTTTATAAAAGACTTACAGTCATATTATAAAACACATGCTAGGGGAGCGAAAGCTGAGACGGCATCTTTTTCACAGATGCGGACCCTTACCACTTGAACCGGATAATACCGGCGTAAGGAAGCGGTTATTCACATCCTCTTTGCATGTTATCAAAGGAGGATTTTTTTATGTCACAAATTTTTGCAACACAGGTTATGGATGAATGGGGCGATACTACCTATGCATTAACACCGGCCGGCTATATAGCCCTCATCATTATTATGATCGTTATTTTAATCCTTGGATGTCTGCTTCGTTCCGGCAAAGAAACGGAAAAGAAGGCTCAGGCTTTTCCAACAAAACAGCTCGTCTTCTCTGCCATGGCAATTGCACTTGCTACTGTAACCAGTTACCTGAAGATCATTCACATGCCTATGGGCGGTTCCGTTACAGTATTCAGCATGCTGTGTATTACCCTGATCGGCTACTGGTACGGTCTTGGCTCCGGTCTGTGTGCTGCTGTCGCTTACGGCTTTTTGCAGCTGATTATCGATCCTTATATTATCAGCATTCCACAGATGTTAGTAGACTATATCTTCGCATTTGGTGCTTTGGGTCTTTCCGGAGTATTCACTAACAGCAAACATGGTCTGATCAAAGGTTACATACTGGGTGTTCTTGGCCGATACTTCTTTTCCTTCCTTTCCGGCTGGATCTTCTTTGGCATGTATGCCGCTGATTATAATATGTCTGCACCGATTTATTCACTGGTATATAACGGTGCTTACTTAGGTCTTGAAGGTGTTTTCACCATTATATTGATTGCTATTCCACCGGTTGCAAAAGCATTAGGCACGGTAAAATCCATGGCCTTAAATGAAAACCGGTAATACCACAGGACATTTATATATCTGTTTCTATCAAAATCATACATGAAGCAAAATGGCTGTAACAGCTTCCGTACCTATCTTTCCATGATATGTACAGAAACTGCAACAGCCATTTTATTTTATCGTTTTATTTTAATATTTTCATTTTACATCTGATGTCTTACAACCTTATACTCATCACCGGACTGATAATACGGGCACGCAGACATGGTACTGGATAAAAACCGCTGCATCTCATCCTCATCCAAATTCACACCACAGGTATAGCACTCGTAATCCTCATCATATTCATAGAAAGCACAATAATCACAATTTGTCATGCTTCGCCCCCAAATACCTTCTGCCCCTTCTGGCTCATATCCATAATGGTCTTCTCTACACGTTCCAATAGAGAAAGCATCTTTCCCGATAACTCTTCTGCCTGTTTGTATAACATCTCAGCCTTTCCGGTATCTTCAGACTGGATAGCTGCAATGATGTCATCTCCTTTGTAATGGAAGCTGTGATGAATGGTGTCAATTTCTTTCCAGTCAGCAGCCAGACTTGGATGTTCCACCTGTAATGCCTGATAGAAATGACCAAAAGCACATTTATTGGAATTGGTCTGCAATGGCTGAAGCGTCATAGTCTCTGTCATATTCTGAATCTTACCGAGCCAGTCTGTATGAGCCTTTTTCGCTTTTCTGATGACATCGAGAAGGTCATCATTGCTGACAGCATGCTCCCCTTCCCTGAGACCTGCATACAGATCAACCGAAATAGCGGAAATCCGATCATCTATTTTGGCAATATTCTTGGCATATGTCACGCTTTCCATTGCGGCTCCATGAATATCCCGGGTCATCTCACTAAGTCTCTGTGCATCTCTACTGGAATCCTCCATGGTACGGTCAATTTCGCCTGCTGCAGCTTTAATACCCGCCATAGCCTCATTGATCACGCCCACTTCATTTACCAATCCCTGCATCATTTCCACATTTGATCCCACAGTTTCAGAAACCATGTCAATTTTTTCACTCATTTTGCCGGTGGATTCCATGGTACGTACCATGCTCTCTTTGCCTTCCGTTGCTGCCTGATGTATATTCTCTACAAAACTTCTCATGCCATCCAGATTTTTCTTGGTATCGTCGGCCAGGATTCTGACTTCATCTGCTACCACGGCAAATCCTTTTCCCTGTTCACCGGCTCTTGCTGCTTCGATGGACGCATTCAGTGCCAGCAGATTGGTCTGCTTTGCGATTGCCTGTACGCTTTCCACAATCTTTCCTACTTCAGTTGCCAGATCCACCAGCTGCTCAATCTTAATATTCATCTCATGGGTAGCATCTACCACATTTTCCTTTAATTCACCAACTTCTTTTAATAATGTCATGCTCTCATAGTTCTTAGCAGCAAACTGATCTGATTCGTCAGAAAGCTTTTGTAATGTTTCTGCGGTAGTATCAATTGTATCCGTTACCTGGTTCATGGTTGCATTTGTTTCTTCTACAACCGCCAGATTAGCTTCACTTAAAGTTGCAAGCTCGTCTGCGAAATTCATCAGCTGATTGGAAATATGTCCCATTTCAACATCAAAAGAACTCGTGGTACTGGCCACATTCAATACATCTTTCGCAGCATCTGCCATTTTTTTCTCATTTTTCAGCATTCTGCGCAAATGACCTATAACCACATTATGTACGCCATAATCACTGGAGGGCAATTTTGTATCTTCTCCCTGAAGTGCCTGATTCAAATTTTTTAACACACAGTTCATTTCTGCGCAGGAACCTTTTTTTTGTATCTTTTGAAACAGCATATTCTACCTCCCATAGTCAGCTTATAGCTGTACGTATTTCTATTATAAGATATTAAAAATGTGAAAGCAATAAAAAAATGGCATCGGTCACAAGAACCGACGCCCAAGAAAAAGGGGAATTTTTCTATGACCTAATCATATCACGCATTCACGAAATGAACAAGAGAAAATTTTGTTAAGTATAGACAAAATTCGACTAAGCTTCTTTTTTCTTCATAATATAGTTAAATAAGAAGATGCCAAAGCAGATCAGGCTGATACCAATGCCCCAGTTCAGACCAAGTGCATGGTACTGTAGTTTAATGGTATGATCTCCTTTAGTCAGATTCACACTGATATATGCATCTTCAAATACCGTGATTGGTGTCTTTACTCCATCTACATACAGTTCCCATCCTTCTTCATGAGGAATGGAAGTAACCAGCAGTCTGTTCTCCGGAACAGAAATATGACCTTCTACCGTTGTACTGGTATAAGAATCCACAACCAAAGGATGCTCTCCCATTTTTCCAATCAGTTCCGACAGAATATTTTCATTCAAAATACAGGATTTCAGACTCAGATCCTCTACCGGTTCCTCTGTCTTTCTGGCAGTAGCACTTAATGTTACTGTTTCTCCCGCCTCTAAATACCCCAGATCCAACAGATATTCCTGATAAACCTTTGTAAATTTCTTTTTTTCATCTTCTCTGTTTTCATAAACAGCAGTTACCGTATCCACACCACTGCTTAAACACGTAATATAATAATATCCGTTTCTGGTAGCAGTGACGGATTTTTTGCCTTCTGCAAGATCCTTTGTTTCTGTCAATGTGTACAGATCTGCATCAATGCCAAACGCTTCTGCAAGACGATTCTGCGTCGTAATGGCACCTGTTTCTTCATAGTCCCAGTAATCACTTAAATGCTCATCTACTGCATAGCCAAGCGGCAGCCAGTATCTGTTTTCATATAAATATACATCACCCTCACTGTCCACCAGCTTTCTAAGTGTATTAGATTCATCCGGACTGTCCGAAATCAGATATTTCACCGACAGCATAGCATTTGCCAGTGGTGTCGCACCCTTATTGCAATAAAAGGTTTTGCTGCCAAGCATTCCCATTTCTTTATAAAAAGCAGCTACAGGATAATGCGTCGTGGAAGAAAAAATGGAGGCTGAATTAAATCCGATCTTCATGGCATCATTTTTCGTCAGTCTTTCCTTATCTTCAACACGATAAAAAACTGTCTCATCCTCTGCTTCCGTTCTCGCCAAAAGAGTTTCCATTTCCGGTACCTGATCCATATAAGTAGACCGGCTCGTGGTCTTGATACTGGTAATCATAGTGTTCACCCCCACCTCTGTAATGGTGGTTAAAAAGGCCAGCCACAACGCTATGATTCTCCACTTCGCCTGATACCTGTACATGATAAGTAACAGCAGATAAATTCCTAAAAACAGTGCCGTCAGAGGATACGCATGATTAGGCTCATAATACTCTGTCTGGTTAAAGAAAAAGCCAAGTCCCACCAGTCCAAATGCCATGGCAAAAGCAACCGCCAGCTTCCAGATCTTCATCTGTGGCAGGTGCCAGAATACCTCATAGCACATGGTCAACAGTAAAAACGTGTACAAATAGCTCTGTCTGGATGGCAGTGAATCCGGATAGTGGAGACCATGCCAGATAAAATCCAGAACATTACAGGAAAAGCTGAGCCAGAAAAATCCAATCAGGCTGACACGAATCAGTCTGGAGCGCTTTGGAATCTTTCGATCAAGCACAAATAAAACTACCAGGAACAAAACTGCCACACCGCTATACAAATTAGGCCAGTGTTCCAGCATCAGTTCGTTTTTGACACCAAGACACATCCTGGTCATTTCTTCCAGAAAATTAAAATAAAATTTTATGGTATCCGGAAAATTTATCTTACTGAACTTTGTTACCTTTAGCGCCATCATCTCCGGCAACATAACAATAGCTCCTGTTCCTCCCGCCAACAGAGAGTACAGGAAAAAATTAAAAACAGACTGCCATTTAGAGGGATGCATGCAAAGCATATAGGCATAGTACAGCACCAGAAAGATACAAAGCATGATACATAAATAATAATTCGAAATGATAGCAAGACTTAAAGACAAGTAATATAAAGTTGTCTTATTTTCCAATACCAGTTCTTCCAGTCCCAGGATCACAACCGGTGCCAGGCAGATCACATCCATCCACATGATGTTCCAGTTATAGGCTGCCCAGAATCCAGACAGCGCATAGAAAAGGGCAAACATTACATCTGCCATTTCCCTAATCGGCATCTCCTGCATTTTACCGTTTCCTGCGATTACCGGCAAACCACCCGGAAACCCTGCTGTTAAAGCGGTATGTTTTTTCAAATACCAGGCAAAGAAATATCCGCTAAGCCCTGTCTTTAACATGATAAGCAATGTCATGAATTCAATGACATATGCTTTCGGACATAATAAGAGCAGCCAGTTTAATGGACTTGCCAGGTAATAAGCATACAAACCGCAGAAGTTAGTTCCTATTCCTGCATGCCAGGAATACAGCAGGGAGTCCCCTGTCTGTAGTTTATCCAGAAACTCCGTAAAGAAAGGCATATACTGGTTGTACATGTCTGTTCTCAAAAAACTCCTTGTTCCAAAAGGATAAATACCGCGAACAATACAGGTTAAGAGCATCACTGCTACCGGAATAATAAAAGCAAGATATCTCTTATCCGAAAAGAAGCCTTTCTTTTCTTTTTTTTGCTGTTTGGGCATACGCCCTGCTAATCTTTTAGTTTTCCTCATAATCAAAGAGATAATAGTACTGCAGTATCCTGTAATCGTTTAAAGAAGCCTCTGCATCAGATGCTTCTACACGAGTTCCGTCAGGCAGCTGTATTTTCTGCGCTGACAAGACCTGGTACTTCTCTTCCTCCTCTTTTAAAAATGCCTGAAATGCCGGCAAAGGCATACCAATATGTGTTAACAGATTTTCTCCCAAATAATTTGCAGAGGTATCTGTGCTGCTCTTTTCCGCTGTGTCAAAGTTTGTCCAGATGATATAAGGAACCTCATAGCGGCTTGCTTTTTCCTCATCGGTCAGTTCACGGATATTACGCCCGTTTGCGCTATATACATACTTTGCCACAGAATCACTTGGCTGATGATCTCCAAAGAATACAATGGCCGTTTTTTCCTGTTTAGCAGAAAAATAATCAACCATTTTCTTTAATGACTCATCGGACTTTTTGATCAGTGTCAGATATCTTGACAAGACCTCTGCTTTCTCATCCCCTGTGAAAACATCTTCTGTCAGGTTTGGATAGGCATCTGTATATGAACTGTGATTTTGCATGGTAACATTAAATACAAACAATGGTGTTCCCGGCTCTTTGTTTTCGTATGTCTCGATAATCTTGTTCACGCAACTGTCATCATCCACATATTTACGCAAAATAGTTGCATCTGTAAAATCATCTTCAAAAAGTGACCGGTCAAAACCAAAATCCCGATAAACCACGTCACGGTTCCACCCTGTTGCATGATAAGGATGCATAGCAACTGTTTCATAACCCAGATCGTTAAAGTAAGACACAAGAGAAGGAATCGGACCTCTGATATACTGTTGGTAAGGGATACTGCCCTCCGGCAGAAACGCCATGGTATTGCCTGTCAAGAATTCAAATTCTGTATTTGCAGTATTACCACCCAGTACTGAAACATTCAGATAACCGGATACGGTATTCTCAGCACCGGCCTGCAGACTATGAACAAATGGCATATAATCCACATTGGTATCCAGCTGATCCAGTACCGCCAGATCTGAAAATGCCTCATTCATTATCACAATAACATTTACCGGATCCTCTGAAACTTCATTTAATGCAGCCTTTTCGTTTTCCGCATCACTGAAGCCTGCCAGTATTTCTTCTGCTTTTTCCACGGAATAACCGTCCGGCTTCTTCACTGTCAGATATTGCAGGTCAATTAAAAACGCATTAACCGTTCCATCTCTAAAAGTCATCGTGTCCGGTGTGAAAAGTTTGTCATAGTATCCCATTTTGGAAATAAAAGTTTTCTGATGAAGTTTTGATGTATATACCCATAAACTAACACAGGAAATCAGAAACAGGCTCAGTCGAATCACCCATTTCACCATTTTTTTATCTTCCCGTACAAAAGGAAGCTTCTCAGGCAGCTTCAGTGAAATTCTGCTCTCTGCTAATAGCAGTGCCAGCGTAAGAAATATTACCATGATAACTGTCTTTGTCAGTGAATAATCATAGTTGTCAGCCACACTGGCAGCTGTTTTTACCGAAAAAATATCCCAGGGTACAATTGGTTTTGACCGGAACGCCATAACATAATAATTTGCCATTCCAAATACAAAAGTAAATATTGTTTCTATGATAAGAGCATACTTTACCTTCCCCAGTATACTTACCAGAAAAAGTAACAGCAGTTCAAAGAACAGGATGTTATAGAATTGAATAGGAACTTTCATGGTTTTCCATGGGTTATGGGTGAACCATTCCAGTAAATAAAAATTGACCATCGGACACAAAAGGGTCCAGATGATCTGCATTGGTCTGCACGCGATCAGTTGTTTTATTTTTTTCATAATATTCTCCTTGGCTAATTTACCAGCCAGGAGAATATTATAATACATTGAGGTGAAATAGCAACCTTTTTCATAGAATCTTCAGAATTGAAATTTTATTTAATGACCCAGGGATCGGTCTCTTCCAATCCCATATGATATAATTTCTCAGTATCCTTATTCCATGTATCATCCGGTATATAATCATGTAAAATCCGTATGATATTCTTTTCATGTATGTCCGCCGGCTCATAGTGCTCCAGAACAGATAAAAGTCGCTGTTGCAGTTCCACCGGGGAGTCAAACACCGGAATCGCTGTATCTGTCAGTTTGCTCAAAAGTCCGCAGGCATAGGCCATTTCATAGTTTCCAAGCATAACGGACGTATCTGCATCAGACTTTAATATAATTGCATTTTTAGCCAATACTGGTACCATCGTGTATCCTCTTTTCATCTATTTTTCATGAAAATAGTAACACTTTTAGCACTCCTTTGCCATTTCTTTTTTCAGCTGTCTCATGATTTTCTTTACCAGTCTGGATATGTAGGATTGGGAAATTCCCAGAAAGGCTGCTACTTCCTTTTGTGTCATTTCCTCTCCATCCGGTGTACCAAAACCAAAACGCAGCTGGATAATTGTCTTTTCCCTGTCATTCAATCTGCTCACAGCTTTTACCAGTAGTTTCTTTTCCACTTCATTTTCAATATCTCGATAAATTACATCTTCATCTGTTCCCAGAATATCGGATAATAACAGCTCGTTGCCATCCCAGTCCACATTCAAAGGTTCGTCAATTGATACTTCCATTCGGGTCTTGTTATTTCGTCGCAGGTACATTAATATTTCATTTTCAATGCACCGAGAGGCATATGTAGCCAGCTTAATATTCTTTGTCGGATTAAAGGTGTTAATGGATTTGATCAGACCAATGGTGCCAATGGAAATCAAATCCTCTACTCCAACCCCGGTATTATCAAATTTCTTCGCAATATATACTACCAGTCTCAGATTGTGTTCGATCAGTATGGCCTTGGCTTCATCTTCATATTCTGTTCCAAGGTCACTGATCACCTCTGATTCCTTTTCGTTTTCCAAAGGTGGCGGCAGCACATCACTTCCGCCTATGTAGTGCAGTTCTCCCTGCCCGTTTAACCTGATCACCGGATCACGACGTACCATCTTGAATTGTACGATACCCGGTATTGCCACTTTAAAAATCATGTTTTTTTCCCCAGTTCTCCAATAGTTTTGGATGTAAAATCATGGATATGCTTTTATCCCTCATCAATTCTTCCGGGCAGCCTGCAATCACTGCCTCTTCATATTCATATGCTGTATTTTGATAACAAATGCTTAACTTTGGTATGATGATACCATACAGCAGTCCATGTTCCTTTCCTATGCTGTGATATGGTATCAGTTTTGTTTTCTCCAATGGCAGTCCTCTGACTATTTCCTCAAAGACTGCATTTTTTACGATACAAACTGGTTTTCCGCTAATTGGTTCTCTTAATGAATTACCTGTGTTTGCAAAAGCTGTTAATTCGATTCTGTCATTTCCCGTATCCAGAACTATCTGATATAATAAATTTTCAGATTTGCAGAGATGTCTTTGATACAAGATACCAATATACTCTGCAAGCAATGCTGCCATAACCAGAATACCTGGCATATGCTCCATGGAATGTATAACAGGCAGTATCTGCCCTATTCCCAGTAATGCTCCGCCTATTAAAAAAGCGCATCCATAGAAAGATGCAAGCGCTTCCATTAAAAAAGAAGCACTTCCTATTCCCAGCACCAGGCACAGCATGATCACTGCACTTAAAATATTTCCTAACAGCATTTGCAGCTTCATAGATACTGCGTCGAAATTCATACTGCATTGTAATACAAATAAAATACAGCAAATTGCACTTCCCGTTACTGCGCCTGCTATTTTCCTGAACCGTGTGGCAGTACGTTTCAGAAACAGACAGGTGACAGATAACAGCAGATAATTTATACAGAAATTTAGAAAGAACAAACTGTCCAGATATAATGTGTAATGCAAGCTGAACTTCTTTCTTAACTTATTATAGAATCTTAACCCCCACTTTCCTGTCACTTTTCTCCGAAAAATATATCGCTTTTCACGCGTCTTTCGACATTAAAGGAACTTTCTTATGTCAGGCCTGCAATAAAAAAACCATTGTCCCAGCCTAAGCCGAAACAATGGTTCATCAATCACTTTACTTTAATTCATATTTATTTTCTCTGCAGGAAATCCGGAATTTTCAAAGATTTCTCTACCACAGAACTTCTGATATCTGTTGGTTTGTTAATGCCTGTTGCAGGAGTAACAGGGGTAACTGTTCTCTCTGTTCTCTCACCTATAGGCTTCACTCCCGTAGCAGCAGTACCGGATACCGGCATGTGCGGAGATGGTACCGCTTTGAATGCAAATGGATTCTTTGAGGAAACAGGCTTGTCGTCCAAACCGGTAGCGATCACTGTAATGGAACAGCTGTCCGCCATTGTCTCATCATACATTGCACCAAAAATAATGTTAACATCATCTCCTGTTAATTCCTGTACATAGCTTGCTGCATCATTTGCATCTGCCAGGGAAATATCACCGGATACATTGATAATAACGTGAGTTGCTCCTGAAATATTAGTCTCTAACAACGGACTCTCTACAGCCATCTTAATAGCTTCGGCAGCCTTGTCATCACCCTTACCATAACCAATACCGATATGAGCGATACCCTTGTCCTTCATAACAGTCTGCACATCTGCAAAATCCAGATTGATTACAGCCGGTACATTGATCAAATCAGTAATACCCTGTACAGCCTGCTGTAATACTTCGTCAGCCTTCTTTAAAGCATCAGGCATGGTTGTCCTTCTGTCAACAATTTCTAATAACTTATCATTAGGAATAACGATTAATGTATCAACGTTTTCTTTGATCTTTTCTATGCCGCCTTCTGCATTATGCATTCTGGCTTTTGCCTCGAAATGGAAAGGCTTTGTTACAACACCAACGGTTAAAACACCCATATCCTTTGCACATTTTGCAACAACCGGTGCTGCTCCTGTACCGGTACCGCCACCCATACCACAGGTAACAAATACCATATCAGCACCTTTAATTGCAGCTACGATTTCTTCCATACTTTCTTCAGCAGCTTTTTCACCAATTTCCGGTCTGGCGCCTGCACCAAGTCCTTTTGTTAATTTCTCGCCAATTTGTAACAGTTTTGGCGCTTTGCATAACTGTAATGCCTGCTTATCTGTATTTACACCGATAAAGTCAACACCATCAATGTTCTCATCTATCATTCTATTAACAGCATTATTGCCTGCACCACCAACACCTACTACAATGATTTTGCAGCCAGATTCTGCTTCATTCGTCTTAATTTCCAGCAAGGTATTCTCCTCCTTCAACCTTCTAGGGATTCTTTCTGAACCTAAATATACCCATATTGTTTATGATATAATTATTTCACAAATTTATCAATGTTTTTTTTCACTAATTACAGCTAAAATGCAAAGTCTCGTTTAATTCGGTTCAAATGTAACGTTGGTTGCGTCCTCTGAGTATTCTGATAAGTCCAATGTACCGTTTTGGCCCTCTAAATCTCCTAATATGGACTGCAGCAGCATAATCTTCTCATCCACATTACTGTCTGTTCCGATAATGACCCGAACATCCCCAAAATAAATAGACATCTCATAGTCACTTTTAAAATATATTTTATCTGCAGTTAATTCGTATTTATTCAAAAGCTGGGTAGTAACCAAGATTCTTTGGAAAATATCAGTGTCATCAACCGGAAGCGGCTGATACAATACCACATGGTTGAACTGTAAACCGGTTACCTGCGGAATTCCTGCTGTTTTTACTTTGGAGCTCTCAACAATAACACCATCTTTATCAAAATACATATAATTATCCAGATACTGGACATATCCGGCCAGAGATTTTTCATAAACACTGATTCTGATCGTATCTGCCGACAAAATAGAAACATCCATGGTTTCCACAAAAGGCACACCTTCCACCCCTTTATTCTTATATTTCAGGGATAGATATAGGGAGTTGTGCCCAAGTGGTCCTGTCATAACATATTCCATAATCTCATCACTTGTATAATGAACGTTTCCTTCTACATACACATTTTTTACTTTAAAATACGCTTGAATAAAAATACCTGCACAGCCCAGACCAGCTATCAGAATAACCAGGATCAGAACCAGTATGATTTTTTTATGATCTTTTTTTCCTGTTTCTTTTCCCATTCCAGTCTCCTGTTACTCTGTATCTAATACCAGATTTGCTCCTAATTCCTGCAAATCACGGCATATATCCTCATATCCTCTTCTTATGTATTCATAACCGCTGACAATGGTTTCTCCATCCGCAGCCACACCTGCTATCGTCAATGCTGCAGCTCCCCGTAATTCTCTGGCTTTTACAGAGGTCCCATGTAAAACGTCCTGACCTATGAAATACAGGCGATTATCTGTATTCCCGAGGAAAGCTCCCATCTTTCGAAGTTCCAGTGCCGCCTGAGAACGATTTTCAAAAATAGTTTCCTCCAAAATAGAGATACCGTCCGCCTTCGCCAGCAAGACTGCCATAGGCGACTGCAAAGTCTGTAGAAAAACCGGGATATACATCTGTTTTCAGAAACGGACAGGATTTTGGCCTTTTCTTTGCGCAGACCCTGATTCCCTGTTCATCCTTTTGCAAAACTGCTCCGATCTCTTCCAATTTCTTACTCACTGCCCGAAGTTCTCCCCAGGGCGCGCCACGTAAAAACACAGTCCCACCGGCAGCAACAGTTCCAATCATATAAGTTCCTGCCACAATTCGATCTGCCGGTACTGTGTAGCTCACCTGATAAAGTTTCTCCACACCATGAACTACCACTGTTCCGGTTCCGGCACCTGATATTCTGGCCCCTGCCAGCCGTAACAGATTGCAAAGTGTAACGATTTCCGGTTCCCTTGCTGCATTACGGATCCAGGTCGTTCCCCGGGCTGTTACTGCCGCCAGAATGGCATTTTGGGTAGCTCCCACACTGACAAACGGAAAACGGATATCGCAGCCCTGCAGTCTGTTACAGACAGCCTCCATCCGCTCTCCTTCTATCATGAATTTTGTTCCCATCTGCTGTAATGCAGCCACATGAAGATCTACCGGACGTTTTCCAATAGTGCACCCGCCCGGCTGATAAATAACAGCCTTCTCACATCTTGCCAGAACAGGTCCCAATAAAATAATGGAGGAGCGCATTCTGCTCACGGCTTCTCTTGGCAAATGAGACTCCGTTATATGTTCAGCATTAATTATCAGTGTATCTTTTTGTACAATTACCCTGCAGCCAAGATGTTGCAGCAGATCCGTCATAATCTCCACATCCTGTATCGCAGGAACATGTTCCAGAACACATTCTCCCTGTATTAAAACAGACGCCGCCAGCAAAGGCAACACTGCATTTTTGGAACCCCGTATCTTCGTCTCTCCCTGTAAAGGACTACCACCCATTACCCGAACTGTTTCCAAGCAATTGTTTCCTTCCCCAAATAGAATAACCTATTCTATCTTATGAAAGAAAAGAAAAGCGGTACCTTGTCAGTTTACAAATCCTTTAACTTAATACCTCTTGCCACGCTTAATACAAGTCCGATTTCAATCAGCAGGAAAACAACAGAAGTCCCTCCGTAACTGATAAACGGCAATGAAATACCTGTATTGGGAATCGTGTTAGTAACAACGGCAATATTCAGAATAACCTGTATCGCAATATGTCCCAGAACTCCAACAACTAACAATGCGCCAAACAAATCCGGTGCATTATTTGCAATAACCATAAAACGCCATATTAAAATAACAAACATTAAAATAACAGCTACTGCACCAAATAATCCCAATTCCTCACAGATAATGGAAAAGATCATATCGTTTTGTGCCTCCGGCAGGAATCCCAGTTTCTGCATACTCTGTCCAAGACCCTTTCCCCAGATACCGCCGGAACCGATAGCATATAATGCCTGTAACGTCTGAAAACCTGTACTGCTGGCATAGGCTTCCGGATCCAGCCAGGCCAGAATACGGGCACCACGATAGTCAAGACCTTCAGCAGCTGCCTGACTTATAATAAATACAATTAATAAAGCGGCACCTACACCTGCAATTCCTGACAGAATAAATTCTTTATAGTTAGGGCTGGCAACAAACAGCATCAGAAATGCAATACCGAATATGATAATAGCAGAACTGGCATTTGATGTTATTTTCCAGACCATACCGCAAATAGGAAGCGGCCATAACATAACTGCCAGAAATCCTTTGGGTGTTCTGATCTTTCGCCCCATTTTACAGACCATACTGGATAAAAACAAGATCATACATAGTTTTGCCACCTCAGCAGGCTGTAAACTGAAACCACCGATGTTCAACCAACGTTTAGCACCATTTGCCACACGTCCAAACGGAATGATCATCAGAATCAAAAATGCAGACAAGGCGTACCCCAGAAAAGCAAATCTTTCCCAGAAATGATATGGCACCAGTGCAACGAAAATCATAAATCCCATGCCGATAACTGTTGCTAAAATCTGTTTTTTCAAATAATATGCAGAATCACCAAAATCCAGATTGGCTTCATAGGAACTGGTGGAATATAACATAACCAGACCGAAACCAATCAGAAATATAACGATAAATAACAGGCTGAAATCAAAGAAGCTGTCTCCTCGTCTCCTGTTTATCTTTTTGTTTGCTACGGTCTTTGCTCTGGCCACACGCTCACTCCTTTAAACCTCTCACATACTCTTTGAACAGTCTTCCACGTTCTTCATAATTAGGGAACATTCCCCAGCTTGCGCAAGCCGGTGAAAGCAGAACAGCATCTCCCGGTCGGGCATTTTCTACACAGATATCCAGACATTCATCAAAGGTCTCTGCCATAACAATACTGTGAAAGCCGTGTTTCTTTGCACAAAGAGCTATTTTCTCTTTTGTCTGTCCAATGAGAACCAAAAGCTTCACCTTACCATCAAAAGATTCAATCCACTCATCGTATTCGCTTTGCTTATCATATCCGCCACCGATTAGGATAGTCGGTTTTGTCATAGCTCTAATTCCCTGTATAGCAGCATCCGGATTGGTTCCCTTGGAATCATTATAATAATCCACACCCCTTTTGGTTGCTGTAAACTCTATTCTATGCTCTACAGCATGGAAAGTACGAATTGTCTGTAAGATGATATCCATAGGTACCTGCATGGCAAGAGAAATTGCGATTGCAGCCATTACGTTTTCCACATTACATAAGCCAACCAGATTCATATCTTTATGAATATCCATAACAGGCGTTACATTTCCATTTTCCGCCCGGAATATTGTATCTCCCTCTAAATAAAAACCATTTTCAAGTTTCCTTAGAGAAGAAAAATAAACAACCTTTGCAGGACAGTCTTCTCCGAAATTCCTGGTAAACTCATTTTCATAATTTAGGACACAGGTATCTGTCCGGCTCTGATTTTTGGTAATAGACTCCTTTACTGCGATATAATTTTCCATAGTATGATGTCTGTTTAAATGATCCGGTGTTATATTTAAAATGGCAGACACATTGGGATGGAAAAATTCAGTGGTCTCTAGCTGAAAACTGCTAATCTCTGCAACAGTCACACTGTTCTCCCCTGTTTTCGCAGCCTCTAAGGTATATGGATCCCCAATGTTTCCTACTACAAAAACACTGTCATAGAAAGCTTTCATGATCTCTCCCACCAGGGTTGTGGTAGTAGTCTTTCCATTTGTTCCGGTAATTGCCACCAGCTTACCTTTTGCTGCTGCATAACCCAGTTCAATTTCTCCCCAGATTTTTACCCCACGATTCCGATAACTGTTTACAAACTCAGTGTCTGTTGGTACCCCTGGGCTCAGTACCAGCATGGTAATTGTCTGCTCTATTTCTTCAGGTACGAAACCCAGCAGGATAGGCGTCTGTCTGGTACCCTCCTGTAAACGACTTCTAATCTCTGTCTCCGAAAGTTTATCGTTACTGTCAAACAGAATTGGCTCTGCTCCCATCTCCGAAAGCAATTCTACTGCTCCAATTCCACTGATACCGGTTCCTACTACCAGTACCTTCTGATCTGCTAGTTTCATTTCCAAGCTCCTCTTTTTCGTATAATTTTATTACTGTATTGCCATTAAACCAACCAGACAAAGTAAAGCCGTTACTATAGTGAACACTGCTACCACTCTGGTCTCCGTCCAACCGCACAGTTCAAAGTGATGATGAATCGGTGCCATTTTAAAAATACGTTTTCCGTGAGTTAATTTAAAATACCCAACCTGTAAAATAACAGAAAGCACTTCTAATGCATAAATAAATCCCACGATCACAATAAAAAGCGGCATCTGCATCATATAAGCTGCTGCTGCAACAAACCCGCCAAGAGCCAGTGAACCTGTATCACCCATGAACACACTCGCAGGATACACATTAAACAATAAAAACCCTAAAAGTGCGCCAATCACTGCACAGGTAATGGGAGAAATTCCACTTTGCGTTCCCAAAGCTACAACTGTAAAAAAAGTTGCAACAATCACAGTAACAGAACTGGCAAGTCCATCCAATCCATCTGTAAAATTTGTTCCATTAACGGTACCCAGCACAACGAAGAACAAAACAGGAATATTCAAAGCTCCAAAATCCAGAAAAACACCTTCTAAAAAAGGAACCCGCATAGCCAGTGAAACATCTGTATGATACATCAGATAATATGCAAAAATGCCGGTTACGATAAACTGCAGCGCCAGCTTCTGCCATGCTCTAAGTCCCATAGAACGCTTCAGCACAACCTTAATATAATCATCTAAAAATCCAATCAGTCCGAACCCTAGTGTCAGAAATAAAACCGGTATGATCTTCGGATAATCTTTTACATAGAAAAGAGAGGTTACCACTACACTGAGCAGAATCATAACACCACCCATAGTAGGTGTGCCATTCTTCTTCAGATGTGCTTTCGGACCTTCATCTCTGACTGTCTGCCCTACCTTAAGTCTGCGCAGAAAAGGAATAACAAATGGTCCCTGTGCTGCACTGATCATAAATGCTATCAGAATAGGAAGTAGCTGTAAATAATTCATGTTATTTTGTCCTTTCAAAATTATCTATCGTTAATTATAAGCCTTTGCCATTAAATAAGGAAGAATATTTTCAAAAAGCTTACGTACTACAGGAACCGCAATTTGTCCCCCGTAATATATTCCTTTTGGATTATTGATGATACAAAGCGCCAGTACCGTAGGCTTCTCTGCCGGCGCAAATCCCAGAAAGGAGGCAATATATCTTCCGCTTCCCCTGGGAAGCGTCTGTGAGGTAGCTGTCTTTCCGCCAATCCGGTAACCTTCAACAGCTCCTTTTTTTCCTGTACCATTGGCCACAACCTGCTCTAAAATACTGCGCATGGTTTCTGAAGTCTGCTCTGATACAATATGCTTTTTTTCCGGAAATTTCAATATTTCTTCACCACCTGACGGATCCACAATTTTCACTCCCACATGCGGTGTTACCCGTCTGCCTCCATTGATGATACTCGAAGCAGTTACTGCAAGCTGGATCGGCGTGATCTGAAATGACTGTCCAAAAGCAATTGTTGCCAGCTCTACCATTCCGATATTCTCCGGTTTGTGCATAATGGTAGACGCTTCCCCCGGTAAATCAATTCCGGTTTTTTTCAATAGTCCAAACTTCTTAAAATATGAATAATACTGTTCAGTGCCCAACCGAAGTCCTATGGTAATAAATGCCGAATTACAGGAATTCATAGTAGCCTGCTCAAAGGTCTGATTTCCATGTCCCGTAGTTCTGGAACATCTGATTCGTCTGTCCTCTACAACAATATATCCCGGACATGAAAAGTGATCTTCAAGGCTTACTACATCTGCTTCCAACCCTGCCGCCGCTGTTATAATCTTAAACGTTGATCCAGGTTCATAGGTATCATTCAGACAGGCATTTCTCCACATTTTATTTAACAGGTCCTGCTCTTCTGCTTCATTTAAAGCCTGAACCCCTTCCGGCAGTGAAAATGGATCATTCAAATCAAATTCCGGTACATTAACGCAAGCATAGATTTCCCCGTTTTGCGGGTTTATCACCAGAATGGAAACACTATCAGCCTGCTTGGATTCCATAACCTGCTCAGCCAGCTGGGTAGCATAACTTTGAATATTCAGATCCAGACTTGTTACCAGATCTTTTCCGGGTACAGGCTCTAATCTGCGTTTTCCCGCCTCTTCGATTTCCACGCCTCTGGCATCTGTCATGGTAAGGATCTGTCCTTCTGCGCCTTTTAGAGCTTCTTCATATTTTACTTCCAGTCCTACGATTCCCTGATTATCGCCACCGGTAAAACCCAATACCTTGAATGCCAGGGACTCGTAGGGATAATATCTCTTATAATCCTCGTCAACCTTGACGCCATCCAAATGATAAGCCCGTATCCTGTCCCCCGTTTTCTTATCCACATTGCTTCGAATCCGTTCTATGGATGAATACTTTTCCACCCTTTCACGAACTTTTTCCGGAGGGAGTTTTAATTCTTCACTTAAGATCGAAATTACCTTTTCCTTTTGAGTGATCTGATTATGAATCACAGAAACTGTACAGACTGTTTTATTATCTGCCAATACTTTTCCGTTTACATCCAGAATCCTGCCTCTGGCTGCCTTTATAGTTCGTTCTCTTTCATGCAGTTCCTCTGCCTTCTGTTCATAGTAAGAAGACTGGAATGCCATCAAATAACACAGTCTAACCATTAATAGCAGCAAGATGCCGATGCAGGAACAGACTAATACAACGATTTTCGTTCTATGAACAGTTTTGAACATAAAAAACCCCATAAAAATGTATTACTTCATTTTATTCCCATTTTTATGAGGTTATGCCTTTCTTATTCTTCTGTTACTTTCTCCATGAAATCGCTGTTATCATTTACTGTTGCACCGGTTGTCGGATCTACAAGAAGTCCTGTATCCGGATCCACAGCATAACCGGTTGCCGGATCTATCGGGAAGGTCTTCCAGACTTCCTGATTTGCCTCTTCCCCTTCAGAACCTGCCTCTCCGGAAGCTTCTCCTTCTGCAGGCTCTCCTTCTCCCTCCGGCGAAGTTTCTCCGGTTTCTGTACCATTTTCGGAGACTGTTCCCGTTCCATTTGCAGATACTGTTGCAATAGCATACTGCTCTAAAATCGCAATCTGTTTTGCCTCTAATTCTGCTCTTTCGTCATCACTTAGTTCTTCTGTCATATAGATATTCAGATATGGAAGAACTTCTGACAAAACATTGCGTACAATACCTGTTGCAAATTTTGCATCATCCTGTGTCGCTGTATTGGGACGATCTACTACAACATAAATCGCAATCTGCGGATCATCAGCAGGTGCATATCCCATAAAGGATACAACATATTCGCCATTACCACGAGGCAATGTCTGTGCCGTACCGGTCTTGCCTCCAATTGCATAGCCTGCCGGTCTCGCTGTTTTTCCCGTACCATCTGTTACAACAGCATTACAATACTCTCTGATTTTATCGCTGGTAGTTGATGCAATTGTCTGTTTTAATACTCTCGGTTCTATGTTTTGTACAGTCGCACCGTCGGAACTCTGAATCTTGCTTACCATATGAGGTTCATAATAATAACCGCCATTAATCAATGAACAAAATCCCGTGATCATCTGAATCATGGTCACATTAAAGCCCTGTCCAAAAGTTGCCGTTGCAAGTTCTGTAGTGCCCATGGACTCTGCATTTCCAACAAGTGAATCTGTTCTGGCTTCTCCCGAAAGATCGATATTAGTTTTCAGACCTATATTAAAAGTATGCTGGTATCTTAAATAAACATCCTTTCCCATAGCCTGTCCCATATACATCAATGCAACGTTACAGGATTTGGCAATTGCATCCTTTACGCTGATCACACCATCACCATAACGGTTATGGCAGCGAATCTTGTATCCGCCAATTTCCAGATAACCGGTACAGTTATAGGTCTCATTTCCTGTTAATTTTCCGGAATCCAGACCTGCTGCAACCGTAAAAGTCTTAGATACAGATCCCGGCTCATAAGTGTCGGAGATACAATAATTACGCCATAAACCATTCAGAGTATCATAATAGGTTCCATCTTCCTTCATGGTATTGACTTCATCTTCTGTATAATAAGCCGAAAGATCATAAGGATCATTCAGATTAAAATTTGGATAACTTGCCATGGCAAGAACTTCTCCGGAATTGCAGTTCATAATAATGCATCCGACATTATTGGCACCATTGCCTTCTCTTGCCACATCTTTATTATCTTCATTAAACTGTTTCAAATACTTTTCTACAATACTCTGTATATTGGCATCTATGGTAGTAACCAGACTGTTTCCATCCACTGCCGCAATCGTCGTTCTCTCCAATGTAGAGTCATCATTCAGATACCCGTATTCCCGGCCGTTGGTTCCATTCAGGATGTCATTATAAAATTCTTCCAGCCCATAAGTTCCGTTATTATCATTGTTGGTAAATCCAATTGCATCGCAGGCCATGGTTTCATTGGGGTAAGACCTTCTATACTCCTCCTCAAACCACACTCCTTTAATGTCAGGGTTATTCTCCGCATCTTCCTGAAGCATGACGAAATTGCTGATCTGGTCGTAGGTCAGCTGTTTTGCCAGCACATGATACCTGGATGAAGGGTTCTCTGCAATATAGCTTCGGAGTTCACTTTCATTCAGACCAAAATCAGAAGCAAGCGCCTGCACCGTAGCATTTACATATTCTTCCTTTTCTCCTGCCTGTTTAGCATCCAGAATCACATTATAAACCTTCTCGCTAACTGCAAGCTTCGTTCCCTTTGCATCCAGAATATCTCCACGTTTAAAGGGAATCGTGGTGGAATCATACTGTTGCTGTGATAATACCTGTTTTTTATACTGTTCTCCATTATCACGGTTTATCAAAAACAAGCGGGCGCTTAACCCGATGAAAGCCAGCAGTACCAAAAAATATAGTACTACCAGCTTCTTCTGCATTCTTGTTGTAAACTTGCCGCGACCGGCTCTATTCTTTTTCTTAGAATCCAAGTTTTCACCTGCTTTGTTAATTTTTAATATCGGAATACTGTCTTACATAATCACTGCCGTTTCCCTGGTAACCGATGATCTGTCCTTTTTCTGCATACTGCATTCCCAGTTCATAAATAGCGATTCGCTTGATTTCTTCCAAATCTATACTACTGGTTATTTTACTATATTCTTCGTCATTTGTCTGCTCCAAATCATTCAGCTGGCTTTCCATACGTGAAATCTGTTTGATGCTGCTTGTAATATCAGACTGTAATTCAATATATTTAACCAGGATAACGCCGGCCAATACCATTGCAACAGTGAGAAAGAACACATATGGAAAATTCATATGAAAAGCAATATCTCTGTTCTTACGTACTCTTGTCCTGGTCTTTTCAATTTTTCGCTCTTCACGTTCTGTACGGACATCCAGCTTCCTGACTGCATTGCCCTCTACATAATGATCCATTGAAGTTGTTTTTTTCTGAGGTCTTCTTCCGGTTCTGTTATTCTCGTATTGTCTTCCCTGACGTACTGCCATTTGTTTCGCCCCCTGCATACTTCATCAAGCTTGTCCCCCCTTTTCAAAAACTCTGAGTTTAGAGCTTTTAGAACGGGGATTATATTCCATTTCCTCATCACTTGGAATAATCGGCTTCCTGCCTACGCATGTCCCAAGTGATTTTTTACCGCAAACGCAAACCGGAAATTCCGGTGGACAGGTACACGGATTTTCTGCCCTTTTAAATGCTGTTTTTACAATTCTATCCTCCAGTGAATGAAAGGTAATGATACAAAGCCTTCCGCCCGGATTCAGCAGAGAAATCAGATCATTCAGCGATTCCTTTAAAACATCCAGTTCTCTGTTACATTCAATGCGAATTGCCTGGAATGTCTTTTTGGAAGGATGTCCGCCCTGTACTCTCATCTTTGCCGGAATTGCTGCTTTGATCAGTTCATTCAATTCTCCGGTTGTTTCAATTTCTTTATCTTCCCTGGCTGCTACAATATGTTTTGCAATATTCTTTGCGAACTTGTCTTCTCCGTAATCTCTTATCACATGAAACAAATCCATTTCAGAATAATTATTTATGATTTCTTTTGCACTTAAAGTCTGTCTCCTATCCATACGCATGTCCAATGGCGTATCGTAGCGATAGGAAAAACCTCTGTCTTTTTCATCTAACTGATAAGAAGAAACTCCCAGATCTAACACAATGCCATCAACACCTGCAACATCGATTTCCTGTAAAGCGGTTTTGGCATTACGGTAATTATTGCGTAAAATTGTAACTTTATTGCCAAATTCTTCCAGACGCTCCCCGGCTGCCTTAATTGCTGCATCATCCTGATCGATACCAATCAGCCTTCCTTTATCAGATAATCTTTTGCATATTTCATAGGAATGACCGCCGCCCCCCAAAGTACCATCCAGATAAATTCCATCCGGCTTGATATTCAGACTCTCTATGGTCTCCTCCAGCAATACGGAAGTATGTTTAAATTCCATGTTCTGCTCTCCTCCGTCAGACAAATGTCTCTGCATTTGTCAGATCATAATGCCAAGGCCCGCCATATTCTCGGCGATCTCATCTATATCATCATAAGTTGCTGATGCGTCCCAGCGTTCCTTGCTCCAAATCTCAACTTTATTTGCAACACCTACTAAAACAACATCTTTCTCTAATCCTGCGAAATCACGAAGTACCGGTGGTACCAGTATTCTTCCCTGTTTATCCACTTCCACTTCAGCTGCTCCAGCTAGGAAAAAACGTACAAATTTTCTATTGTTCTTTTGAATCGTGGGCAATTTTTTCAGGTTTTCTTCGAATACATTCCATTCATTTTTGTCATACGCAATTAAACAGTCATCTATTCCTTTGGTTACCACGAAGCTGTCACCTAACGCCTCACGGAACTTTGCCGGAATGATCACTCTGCCTTTTGTATCAATTGTGTGGTTGTATTCACCCATAAACATAGTCGATCACCCACCATCATGTGGTCTGCCACGGAAAGTCTTTTCAGATGTTTTGTAGTTTAAAATTCACCACTTTCTACCACATCGTTCCACTTTCCACCACTTTTATAATCATTTAACCATAATTTAACGTAAAAAGCAATAGTTTACAAGTGTTTACTGCACAAAAAAAGAACCTTCAAACAAAAGTTGAAGGTTCTTCCTAAACAATATTCTTATATTTTAAGCTTCTTCTGCCTTTCCTAAATATTTTAAGCTTAACAGACCAAATACCAGCAACCCGGCACAAGGTACAATATTACACATCATGCCCACCTGAAGATTTACATGTTCTGCCACAATACCAATGATCCATGGCATTAGAATAGCGCCCAACGCTGCCACCGGAAGCATGATTCCCATACTGGTCACATTCAGCTGCTTGCCAGCACAGGCAACTGCTGTTGGATTCATGCCTGCCATGGAGGCAGCAAATAAAAACAGCATAACAATTGCAGCTACTCCGCTTTGTGCCTGTATCAGTCCAAAATACAAAACAGTACAGCCCAGTCCCATTCCAATCATAGCTTTTGCGGCATTCTTAATCGGTAATACAAATGCAATCAGTAATCTCGCCAATAAAGTGGCTCCCCACATAACAGTTACTGTATATGTACTCAGTGTTCCTGATAAAATGCCATTTCCCTTAAAATAAGTTACCAGCCATCCTGTTACGCTGGTCTCTGCCGCATTTTGACAAAACAGCAGACCTGTCAGCACCCAGAATTTACCACTTTTCAAAAAAGACCAGTCGATTTTCTTGCCATCCGCTTTTGCAGTAGTGCTGCTAAGTCCTGCTGTTCCAAAAATCGTCCAAACCACAATTCCCAGAACTGCCAGCACAATTGTCGGCAACCAGGTTCCGCCAAACAATGCTATGGAAATAACAAAAGGACAAAGAAGCGCCCCGCAGGCATAACATGCATGCATGATATTCATACCCTTTGTCTTGTTATCCGCATGATTTCCTACCATAACAGTGCAGGTATTTAAAGCACTACCCTTTGCAATACCCACCAAAAGAAATGCCAACATCAAAACACCGATCTGTCCCGTCAGGGTCATAAGCAAATATCCAATACCATATCCGGTGGTTAAGAGTAGCACTGATTTTTTCATGCCAATTCTACCCGGTAACATACCTGCTGCAAAACTCGCCAACAGGTTTCCGATACTCATCAGTGACAGCAATGTTCCTGTCATGCCATAAGCAAATCCAAAACGTTCCTGTAAAAGACTGACCACAACGCCACTGCTGATCGCACAGATACCACTGAAAAAGAATGCCAGATTACCGCTCATCTGCATACGTTTATGATTGATTTCCATTTTATTGTTCTTCGCTTTCTTTTATTGTCTTTTTCATATGTGTTCTTACTGCCAGATCTACTACTACAGCAAAAACCACCAGTGCAATTGCCAGAAGCTGTGAAACAGCCATACCTGTATTCGGGATCAGCAGCTGATCTGTTCTAAGCCCTTCAATCCAGGCACGTCCCAGACCATAACCGCCCAGATATAAAAGTGTAACCTCTCCATCAAATTTCTTATGTTTTTTGTACAGCATCATTAACGCAAAAACACCCAGATTCCATAAGCTCTCATAAAGGAAGGTAGGATGTACCTGAATATAGGTAACACCATCTGCCACATGCTCCATCAAAGCCTGTGAAATATCATTGGAACGAACCGCCTCAATAGGCAGACGCATTGCTAAAAGACCATCGCTGAACTGTCCAAAAGCTTCTCTATTGGTAAAATTCCCCCAACGACCGATGATCTGTCCAAGTATCAATCCCTGTACACCGGTATCTGCCCAGAGTCTGACATTATATTTGTGTATTCTGGTATATACAAATAACGTAATAAATGCTGCAATTACTGCTCCATAAATTGCAAGCCCGCCTAAACGAAGATTAAATATATTGAGTAAATTATCCTTATAATCTTCCCATTTAAATATTACAAAATATGCCCTGGCTCCTATAATGGAAATGATAATGGCATACAGTGCAAAATCCCAATATGCATCCGGATCCTGTTTCGTTCTCTTTGCCTCATGGGAAGCCATGCAGACGCCAAGTAACATTCCGGTGGCAATGATCACACCGTATAATGCAATGGTAAATCCAAATACAGTAAAGCTTTTAGGGACATTTCTAAGATATATTCCCAAATGCGGGAACGCAATATCCCCGACAGACATAATTTCTGACATACACTCCTCCAAACTTATACATTAAACCGGAATAAGATAACATCTCCGTCTTTTACAACGTAGTCCTTTCCTTCCATACCAACCAGGCCTTTTTCCCTTGCTGCGGAAAGAGATCCCTGTTCTAACAAGTCTTTATAATTTACAACCTCGGCTTTGATAAAACCTCTTTCAAAATCCGTATGAATCTTACCGGCAGCCTGTGGTGCCTTAGTGCCTACCTTAATCGTCCATGCTCTGGTTTCATCTTCACCGGCTGTTAAGAAACTGATAAGACCGAGTAACTTATAACTTGCTTTGATGAGTTTTTCCAGACCGGACTCTTTTAATCCCAGATCCTCCAGGAACATTGCTTTTTCATCCTCGTCCAGTTCTGAGATTTCTTCTTCAATCTGCGCACAGATAACAAAAACTTCGCTGTCATTTGCAGCCGCAAACTCACGTACCGCCTGTACACCGACATTGTTTGCAGCATCATCTGCCAGATCATCTTCCGCTACGTTAGTAGCAAAAATAACCGGTTTATAAGTTAACAGATTATAGCCGTTAAGCCATGCCTGCTCATCTTCATTTTCCACTTCAAAGCCTTTTGCTAATTTGCCATCCTCCAGATGGGCTTTGATGCGTTCCAGAAGTGCCAGCTCTTTACCGGCTTCCTTATCCATTCTGGCTGTCTTTGCCACTTTGGATATTCTTCGCTCTAAAATTTCCAGATCAGAGAAAATAAGTTCCAGATTGATGGTTTCAATATCTCTCATCGGATTAATATTACCATCCACATGAATGACATTGGTATCCTCAAAACAACGTACCACATGAACAATTGCATCTACTTCACGAATATTGCTTAAGAACTGATTTCCCAGACCTTCTCCCTTGGATGCGCCCTTTACCAGACCGGCAATATCTACGAATTCAATCACTGCCGGAGTAACCTTCTTTGACTGATACATATCTCCCAAAAGTTTCAGTCTCTCATCCGGTACGGTTACAATACCTACGTTTGGATCTATGGTACAGAACGGATAATTTGCCGACTCTGCTCCTGCCTTGGTCAATGAGTTGAATAATGTACTTTTTCCTACATTCGGTAAGCCTACGATTCCTAATTTCATGTGTCATTTCCTCTCAGTATTTTCTTTTATCTTTTAATTCAGTATATATCTCACAGTAATTCTGATAGCGAACCCTGCTGATCTTTCCTTCTTCCAAAGCTTCCTTCACACCACAGGACGGCTCACTGATATGAGAGCAGCCGGCAAAGCGGCAAAACGGCTCATATTTTCGAAATTCCGGATAATATTGCTGTAAATCTTCTTTGTCATCCACAAGTATATTCAAAGAACTAAATCCCGGTGTGTCCAGAATATAACTTTCTTCCATAATGGAAATCAGTTCCGTATGACGGGTTGTCTGTTTTCCTCGTTCCACCTTTCGGCTGATCTCTCCGGTTTCCATTCCTGCTTCCGGCTGCAGACAATTCACAATAGTGGATTTTCCCACACCGCTTGGTCCGGCTACTGTAGTGGTCTTACCGGCTAACAGCTGCTTTATGGTGTCAATCCCTTCATCCTGTCTGGCACTGATAAACAATACCTGATACCCGCATGTCTCATATGCTGTCTGAAGTTCTTTTTTTTCTTCTTCCGTAGCGATATCCTGCTTGTTAAAACAGATAATGCAGGGAAGCTTTTGTTTTTCCATCATAATCAAAAACCGGTCCAGCAGATTAAAATTAGGATCCGGCTTTACGATTGCAAAAATGACCAATGCCTGATCAATGTTGGCTACCGCCGGTCTGATCAGGGCATTTTTTCTTGGTAATATTTCTATCAGATTCCCCAGTTTTTTTTCTTCATCAAGAACATCACATATCACATTGTCTCCCACAAGAGGCTTAATGTTCTGCCGCCTGAAAATGCCCTTGGCTTTACATTCATAAATCCCCTTATGTTCCACATGGACGTAGTAAAATCCTGCAATTCCTTTAATGATCTTTCCCTGCATATCCTACTCTTCCGTAAACTGCAGACTTCTGGTAATGGTCTTCAGAGTACTGCTACCCGGTACCGTTACCTGATTTCCATTTGCGTCTGTGGTGACAGTTGCTTCTGTTGTAACATTATAAGTCATGGTCAGAGTACCCGTTGCCGATGCAATATGCGTGAAATTCACCGCAACCGGAAAAGAACTCGTGTTAGTCTGTAATAACTGCTTTCCATCTGCTGTTACAAGAGTAATAGATACTTGTGTGCCCTCTTTAAAGGAACCGTCTTCCTCCGCTGTAGGACCTGTAATGCTGGCGCTGTAGGAATAGGTTGCTGCTTCTTTTCCAAGGCTTACCCGCAGATCGATATAGGTACCCGGATCCACATAGGAACCCACAGTATAACTCTGGTAACAAATAAGGCCTTCTTCGGTGTCTTCACTATATACCGGATTTACCGTTCCTACCTGTAAGCCGGCTTCCACAAGAGCTGCTACAGCATCCATTTCTGTCAATCCCATGACCTCAGGTACTCTGGATTTGGAATCTTCTGAGCCCTGACTGACATGAATGGTTACAGCTGAACCGGATGGTGCCTTTTCGCCTGCTGCAGGGTCCTGTGATATAACCTTTCCGGCTTCCACATCCGCGGAATTATCCTGTGATATATTTGCGACAAATCCGGATTTTTCCAGCTCTGCCTTTGCTTCTGCTTCGGTTTTGCCGGTTACACTTGGTACCTGCACACCGTTAGCGCCTGCACTGACCGTCAATGTGATCACTGAATTCACATCCACCATATCACCCTCATTGGCGCTGGCACTTACTACGATACCTTCCTTATATTTATCTGAATCCACATAGGTAACTTCGGAATCCAGATTGATCTCTGAAAGTCTGGTTCGTGCTTTTTCCACTTCCAGACCGGTTACATCAATCATAGGTACCTGTCCGGTTACAGCAGTTTCTGTCTCTGTACCTGAGCCACTGCCAAACTGGAACAACCCAAAAGCCTTACCCACCAAAAAGATAATAATAAGACCGATCAGAATCGCTGCAACAATTGCCAGAATCGTAGTTACCTTTTCCATCTTAGGATCATAATCATCCACATAATCATCGTCTAAATCATCGTCATCCTCATCCACTCTCTTTAAACGAATGGATTTCTCCATAGAATCGCGTTTTTCAGACTGACGCTTGATCTGCTTCATATCCTCGTCTGTAAGAATCCTTGTTCCGGCCTTGGTCTCCGGATCCACTACCTTTACAAAATCCTCATCCGGATTCATCAGAGACTGTTTCAGATCATCTAACAGTTCCCCTACATTCTGATATCTGCGATCCGGACTTTTCTGACAGCATTTAGCAACAATCTGTTCCACACTGACCGGAATCTCCGGCACAAATTCTCTTGGAGAAGGAAGCTCCTCCTGAATATGTTTAATAGCAATAGCAACTGTAGTATCTCCATTAAACGGGACACGCCCTGTGAGCATCTCAAAAATGGTAATACCCAGTGAATAGATATCACTTCTCTCGTCCGAATATCCGCCTCTTGCCTGCTCAGGTGACGTATAATGAACAGATCCCATGACATTGGAAGTAATGGTATTGGATGTAGCTGCTTTTGCAATGCCAAAATCCGTTACTTTTACCTTACCGTCCTTGGAAATAATAATATTCTGCGGTTTAATATCTCTATGAATAATATGGTTATTATGTGCCGCTTCAATGCCCATGGAAACCTGAATGGCAATACTGATAGCCTCTTTCACGGAAAGTCTGGCTTTCTTCTCAATATACTTTTTGAGTGTAATGCCTTCCACCAGTTCCATTATAATATAATTAACACCATTTTCTTCTCCTACATCATATACGTTTACGATATTAGGATGCATTAAACCGGCAGCCGCCTGGGCTTCAATACGGAATTTTGAAAGGAAATTAGCATTCTCCGAAAATTCCTGTTTTAAAATCTTTGCAGCTACAAAACGATTTAATTTATGATCTTTTGCTTTATAAACATCAGACATACCGCCTGTCCCGATTTTTTCCAGGACTTCATAACGGTCTCCAATCATCATGCCTATCTTAATCATTTTTCACCTCATCTGCGAACGGCTCAATAATAATTACTGAAATATTATCTTTGCCGCCGTTATTATTGGCTGCTCTTACCAATCCTTCCGCTTTCTCGACAATGTCTCTTTGTCCGCTTAAAATCATACGGATTTCTTCATCCTCGAGCATATTGGTCAGACCATCTGTACACATTAAGATAACATCACCCGGTTCCAGTTCCACACTGAAATAGTCTATCTTAACAGTATCCTGAGCGCCAATGGCTCTGGTAATGATATTTTTGTCCGGGTGGTTTCTGGCTGCCTTGCGGTCGATGCCACCCATTCGTACCATTTCCTCTACCAGTGAATGATCTCTGGTAACCTGTTTGATTGTGTCATTCACAACATAAAGTCTGCTGTCACCTACATTTGCAACCTCTAAACGGTTTCCAACAAAAGTAGCTGCAACAACGGTTGTTCCCATACCAAAAAGAGCTTCCTCTTCGGAGGCCTTTTCTCTTAAAGTACTATTTGCTGTCTTTATAGCCATATCCAGAATCCTGATGGGATCTGTTTCCCCGGAATGCTCAATTTCTTCCACCATGGTCTGCACCGTGAACTTGGAAGCATAATCGCCGGCGTTATGTCCGCCCATTCCGTCTGCAACAATAAAAACATTGGGTAGATTACCGATTGACCGTTCTGTAGAGAAGACATAATCCTGATTTAGTTGTCTGATTTTTCCTATATCACTAACGGAAAACGTCTTTAACACGTTATCTCCTCCCCTGCACTGGGTTGTTCTCCATGCAGGTGCTTACGTCTCAGCTGTCCGCATGCACCGTCAATATCCCTACCCATTTCCCTTCTAATAGTAACATTTATTCTGTTTTTTTCAAGTTTATTTTTAAACGCGAAAACTGCGCTTTTATCCGATTCCACGTAATCACTTTCCTTAATAGGATTTACAGGAATCAGATTTACATGGCAATTCAGAGGACGAACAAGACGAATCAATTCTTCTGCATCCTCTGTGGTATCATTCACGCCACCCACCAGACTGTACTCAAAAGTCAGTCTTCTGCCTGTCTGTTCAAAGTAATAGGAACAGGTTTCCATTAGTTCTGAGAGGCTGTATTTATTGGCTATAGGCATCAGTTTCTTTCTTTTCTCATCAGTTGTGGCATGTAAGGAAAGTGCCAGGGTGATCTGTAATTTTTCTTCTGCCAGCTGTCTCATCCTGGGCACAATGCCGCAGGTGGAAACCGTAATATTCCTCTGACTGATATGAAGTCCATGATCATCTGTGAGCATGTGTATAAAAGTCAGCAGATTATCATAATTATCCATAGGCTCTCCGGTTCCCATGACCACCACATTGGAAACTCTCTCACCGGTCAGTCTGGTAATGGCATAGATCTGATCCAGCATTTCACCGGGCAAAAGATTTCGTTCAAGTCCGTCTAATGTAGAAGCACAAAATCTGCATCCCATACGACACCCGACCTGAGAAGAAATGCATACAGAATTTCCATGATGATATTTCATCCACACGCTCTCTACCACATTTCCATCCGGCAGACCAAACAGAAACTTTTTGGTGCCATCCAGCTTAGACTCCTGCACCTGCACACACTGAAGTGCTGTATAGGTAAAATGTTCCTCACACAATGCTTTCATGGACTTTGGAATATTAGTCATCTCTTCGTAATCCCTTGCCAGCTTCACGTGCATCCACTCATACAGCTGTCCCGCACGAAAAGGCTTTTCTCCAAGCTCTGTCATATGCTGTTTTAAGGTATCTAAATCCATGGATTTAATGTCTTGTTTTGTTTCCATTTCTTCCTCTGTTTTCACGCTTTTTTCTTCATTCTTGCCAGGAAAAAGCCATCACAATCATATACTCCCGGCAAAATCTGCAGATATCCTTTTGCTGCTGTATTATTTTCCTGTGATTTTTGTTTCATTTTTTCAGGCAGATATGGAACCAGGCTTTCCAGTTCCAGTGGAAAATTCTTCGTCAGCCATTCCACCATTTTTTCATTTTCCGCCTGGTGAATGGTACAGGTACTGTAAATCAAGACACCGTCCTTTTTCAGATAAGGAAGCACCGTTGTCATGATCTGCTGCTGCAATTCCACTATGGATTCGCAGGATTCTTTGGAGGCGTGATATTTAATATCCCTTTTCTTTCCCATAATACCGAATCCTGAACAAGGTACATCTGTAAACAGTACATCTGCTTTTCCTATCATAGTATCATCAGATACAGTGGCATCCCACACTTTTACAATAATATTATCCTGTCGCATTCGCAGCGCATTTTCCGTGATTCTGTCACATTTATTTTCAGACAGATCCCTTGCCTCTACATGTCCGCCTGCTGTTAATTTTGCTGCTGCATGAAGACTTTTCCCTCCCGGTGCAGCGCATACATCCAGCACAAATTCATCTCCTTTTAATCCGGCAGCCTCACTTACCAGCATGGAACTTTCATCCTGTACTGCAAATGCACCTTCTGCAAATCCCGGTAGTGCAGTAATACCGGACAAATTTTTCACTTTTGCTGCATAGGGTAAGTAAGTGTCCGTATCCACCTCAACACCTTTATCCTGCATGGCAGCAAGTAACCGTTCTCTTTCTGTTTCCGGCTTTCTCTCATCCAGACGAAGTGTTACCGGATGGGTTTCCAGCAACGCCTTTATAACTGTTTCAGTCAGTTCAGATCCCAATTCCTTAAGCCACATCTGAATCAGCCACTTTGGCATGGAATAGTTTACTGACATCCAGGTAATAGAATCTTTCTTCGCATCCGGCATAGGAAGGTTATCCTTTTGTCTGGAAATATTGCGAAGAATACCGTTTACAAATCCCTTTAGTGAATGGAACTTTCTCTTCTCCGCCAGTTTTACCGCTTCATTGCAGACCGCAGAATCCGGTACCGCATCCATGAACAGGATCTGGTATACACTCATGCGTAACAGACAGCGAATTAACGGACGCATTTTAGTAACCGGCGTTTTCGAAAAGGAATTCAGGATATAGTCCAGTTGAATCTGACGTTCCACAGTCCCCTCTGATAATGCTTTGATAAATGCCTTATCCTTGGTCTGCAGGTAATCATACTTTTCAAGTACCTGTCTGATTACCACATTGCTGTAATTTTCCTGACCATTTTTTGGTACCTCCAATGCCAGCAAAATCTCCAGCACAATTTCTCTTATATTATCCATCAATCTCTTCTCCGGTTATTTCCAAACAGTAAAACCAGTCTTAACAACTGTAAAATAGAAGAAGCGGCGGCTGCAACATAGGTCAGTGCTGCGGCTTCCAAAACTTTCTTACATCCATTTACCTCATCCCCGTATAAAAGGTTATAATTGCCCAGCATCTTAACTGCTCTGGAGGATGCATTAAATTCCACCGGCAAAGTTACAACCTGGAATAATACTGCCAGTGCAAATACCCAGATACCGATCTGTACCAGTGTAGAATTTAATCCCAGGATAACGCCCAGAATAATCAAAGGCATGCCCAGTCTGCTTCCAATATTCGCTGCGGGTACCAATGCGGTACGGATCTTAAGCGGTACATACCCCTCCTGATGCTGGCATACATGCCCACATTCATGAGCAGCTACACCGATTGCTGCTATAGAAGTAGAACCATAAGTTGACTGTGATAACCTTACCACCTTGCTTCTTGGATCGTAGTGATCAGTCAGTTCCCCGCCGACCTGTTCTACTCTTACGTCATAAATCCCGTTATACTGCAGGATCTTCTCTGCTGCCTGTGCCCCTGTCAGTCCTGACATGCTGCGAACCTTTGCATATTTCTGATAGGTTGATTTTACCTTCATACTGGCTGCAACACATAATACCGCGCCAATCAACACCAGAATGTAGGTCCAATCCATATAATATCCATAATAACCGCCATATCTACCGTACATAATCATCTCTCCTTTGCTGTATTAAAATTTATTTTCTTGGTTACTCACCAAGTTTCATGCCATTTTCCAGCTTATATCCCAGCAGAAAATCCTTAACAGACACTCTTTTCTTGCCTTCCAGCTGTACTTCCAGAAGCTTCAAGCTCCCCAAACCGGTCTGCACAGAAAAAGAATCCTTTTCCACATTGATAATCGTTCCCGGTTCCACTGCATTATCTGCATCGGCGGTTTCTGTATTATCTGTATCAGCTGCAATTTCGCTTTTCCAGATCTTCAGCTGTTTTCCATTCCATCTGGTAAATGCACTGGGCCAGGAATTTAATCCCCTTACCAGGTGTTCAATTCTGTCTGCACTGTCATTCCAGTTGATTTTCCCCATTTCTTTTGGGATCATTCCAACATGAGTTGCCAGATTTTCATCCTGTTTTACCGGGGTAAGCTTGCCCTGTTCGATTAAGGGAAGTGCTTCAACGATCAGTTCAGCTCCTAATACCGCCAGCTTGTCAAACATACTTTCTCCGGTATCCGTGCCTGTTATCGGGATTTCTCTCTGCAATAAAATATCCCCGGTGTCTACGCCTTCATCCATCTGCATGATCGTAACTCCGGTTGTCTGGTCTCCATTTATTACTGCATACTGTATCGGTGCCGCGCCACGATATTTCGGCAAAAGCGATGCATGAATATTCACGCAACCAAGTCTGGGCATTTCCAGTATTTCTTTGGATATGATCTGTCCAAAAGCAACTACTACAAAAATGTCAGCCTCAAACTTTCGTAATTCTGCCACTGCCTCCGGTCTTTTGATACGCTCAGGCTGAAAAACCGTCAGATTATGCTTTAGTGCACATTCCTTTACCGGGCTCATCTGTAGTTCCTTACTTCTGCCCTTTGGTTTATCCGGCTGCGTCACCACCGCCGTAACTGTATGACCTGCCGCTATAATATGTTCCAGAACCCCAACTGAAAAATCGGGTGTTCCCATAAAAACAATCTTCATATTTTATTCTTCCTCTTCGGCTTCCTGCTCCAGATCTTCCAGGTTCATCAGATCACCTTCCACTTTTTCCGTGTACATAACACCATCCAAGTGATCCAATTCATGACAGATACATCTTGCCAGTAATTCCATTCCTTCTAATTCATATTCTTCCATCTTCTCATTCAGTGCAATTGCCTTCACATGATTTGGTCTGGTAACCACACCTGTTTTACCGGGTACACTCAAACAGCCTTCATGTCCGGTTTGTTCACCATCTGTCTCTATGATACGTGGATTGATAAGTACGTGAGGATCCTCTCCTGTTGTATCAATTACCACGATTCGTTTCAAAATACCAACCTGTGGTGCTGCCAGCCCCACACCATTTGTTGCATACATGGTATCAAACATATCCTCAATCAATTCCTGCACTCTTGGAGTCAGTTCCTTTACTTCCTTACATTTCTTTGTTAATATGTCGTCTCCAATTTCTCTGATTGTTCGAATAGCCATTTTTCTTTCTTCCTTTCTTTTGTTAAAACCCATTTATGGGATCAAAATCAAATTGTACCATTTCATCTTTTAATTCTAATTGTTTGATTTGTTCTTCTAATTTATCCTTTATCTCGATCAGTTTTTCTCCATTTTGATGCTTACAAAAGAAGACAAAACGGTAGATATCATTTATTTTGCTCACTGCCGCAGCTGCTGGACCAATTACTAAAGCCGGATCTGTCAGATGTTCCGTATCTGTCGCATAAAGTGCTTTCTGTTCCGTACTTTTCTTGCCGGCAGCTTCTGCCAGCGCATCTGCCAGATGTTTTCCTCTGCCTTCATTTCTGGCAGTGACCTGTACCGCTAACATATGAGATGCCGGTGGGTAAGATAACAGTTCCCTGTAGGTGATCTCCTCCTGATAGAAACCTTCATAATCCTGTGCCGCAGCGTGCATAATACTATAATGCTCCGGCTGATACGTCTGGATTACCACTTCTCCTGCGGTATCGCCTCTTCCGGCCCTTCCGGCTGCCTGAGTCAGCAGATCAAAAGTACGTTCAGACGCTCTGTAATCACTAACTGATAAAGACATATCTGCCGCCAGGATTCCTACCAGAGTAACCTTGGGAAAATCATGTCCCTTTACAATCATCTGAGTTCCTATCAGAATATCAGCCTCTTCATTGGAGAAAGCTGTCAATATCTGCTCATAGCTGTTTTTGGTACGGGTAGTATCTGCATCCATACGCAGGGTTCGGGCTGTGGGGAAAATTTTCTTTATCTGTTCCTCGATCTGTTCTGTACCTGCCCGAAATCCCATGATATATTTGGAACCGCATTCCGGACAAATCTTCACTGCCTTTGTCTCATAACCGCAATAATGGCAGATCATTCTGCCTCCACGGTGCTCTGACAGGGAAACATCACAATGGGGGCATTTCAGTACATGACCGCATGCCCTGCAGGATATAAATCCGGCATATCCCCTTCGATTAAGAAACAGCATGGATTGTTCTTTTTTCTGTAATCTGTCAGCCACCAGTTCCTGTAGCTTTCTGCTGAAAACCGAACGATTTCCCTCTCTTAATTCTTCCCTCAAATCTATGGTATAAACAGCCGGCAATGTGCCGCCTGTCAATCGCTTGTTTAAAGTAAATAACTCATATTCTCCCTGTCTGGCACGGTAATATGCCTCTAAGGATGGCGTTGCTGACCCTAGCAGAACACTTGCCCCGTGAAGTTTTGCCAGTTCAATAGCCGTTTCCCTGGCATGATATTTGGGCATGTTCTCACTTTTATAGCTGCTCTCATGCTCTTCATCCATAATAATCAGACCGATGGATGGAAATGGTGTGAAAAGTGCAGACCTCGGACCAATAATAACATCAATTTCACCATGTCTGGCGCGTTCACACTGGTCATATTTTTCTCCTGCTGACAGAGAAGAATTCATAACAGAAACCCGATCGCCAAACCTTTTATAAAACCGCAGCACTGTCTGATAGGTAAGGGCAATTTCCGGTATCAGTACGATGACCTGCCTTCCTCTTTTTACCATTTCCTCTGCCGCCAGCATATAAACCTCTGTTTTGCCACTGCCGGTAATGCCATGGAGCAAATAGGTTTTCAAAACACCCCGGTCAAAATCAGACAACAGCTTTGTCACAATCTGCAGTTGTTCCTCGCTTAGAATGTTTCTGTTTTCCTGTTCTTTCTTTTGTTTCACAGGATTCCGGTACTGATTTATGGTATCAATACGGATAAGTCCCTGTTTTTCCAGACTTTTCAATGTAGGAGATGCCACATGAAGTTTCGCCGTAACCAGTTCATAAGGTAACAGCTCCTCTGTTAAAAGTTCCCGCAACACTCTTTCCTTCGCGGTCTGGTGTTTCCTGATGGCCTCTGCTAACGCATCATGTATCTGCTCTGCAGGTGCTATACGAACCAATTCTCTTTTTTCTGCCGCTTTCACTTTTTGTTTTACCGGCAGAACTGTTTTCAGTGCCGTGATCATGGTGGAACCGTATTGTTTTTTCATCCAATAGGCAAGCCGAATCAGCCGGTTTTCCACTGCATTTTCCTCAGGCAGAAAAGCTGCTATGTCTTTTAGCTTCTCCTCCGGATATTCCGCCTGGTCTGTCAGTTCCAGGCAATATCCCTTTCTCAGGGTATTTCCCTTTCCAAAAGGTATCTGCACACACATCCCGGGTTCTAACATATCCTGCATATGTGCAGGAATCCGATACTGAAACGGCCTATCCACCTGGGAGTGAGATATATCTACAATAATATTAGCGTACTTTGCCAAGCTCATCCAAAACCTCTGCAATCAGGACTCTTTCATCCATCGGGTGTTTTACACCCTTTATTTCCTGGTAATCCTCATGTCCTTTTCCGGCCAATACCACAATATCACCTTTTTCACCATGTTCAATGGCATAGCGAATGGCTTCTTTTCTATCGCAAATCTCCACATACTTGCCCGAAGTCTTTGCAATACCGGTTTTGATATCCTCTATGATATCCTGTGGATCCTCAAACCTCGGATTATCAGATGTGATAATGGTAAGATCTGCCATCTTGCCGGAGACCTCTCCCATTTCGTATCTTCTCAATTTAGAACGATTTCCACCACAGCCAAACAAACAGACAAGTCTGTGCGGATGATATTCCTGTAAGGTTGAAAGCAGGCTTTCCAATGCCATCGCATTATGGGCATAATCAATCATCAGCGTAAATTCATCTGAAACCTTGACCATTTCAATACGTCCCTTTACCTTTGCCGTAAGAAGTGCTTTCTTTATACTGCCTTCATCTACTGCAAAGTGCCGGCATATAGCAATGGCACATAGCGCATTATAAACACTAAATTTTCCAGGTGTAGCTATTTCTACCTCCAGATCCATCTTGCCGCCTACATGGAACTGCACTCCCAGGCTGCCCGGTTTATGTACCAGTTCTACGTTCTCAGCCTTTAAATCTGCATTTTCTGAAAATCCATAAGTTTCCAGCTCACAGGTGTGTCCCCGGAGTACCGTCTGCCAATGCGCATCATCACAATTTACGATACCCGTTTTACATTGTTTGAACAAAAGTCCCTTGCAGGCCATATATTCTTCAAAGCTTTCATGCTCATTAGGACCAATATGATCAGGCTCTATATTCGTGAAGATACCCAGTTCAAAGGTAAAACCCTGCGTTCTGTGAAGCATAAGTCCCTGGGAAGATACTTCCATTACCACCATATCGCAGCCTGCATCGACCATCTCCTTAAAAGACTGCTGTAACACATAGGACTCCGGTGTGGTATTACAGGATGGAATCTTCTTATCCCCGATAATTGTCTCAATGGTACCCACCAGACCAACCTTGTGGCCTGCCTGTTCCAATATAGATTTAACCAGATAAGTTGTAGTCGTCTTTCCCTTAGTACCGGTTACCCCTATGACCTTCATACGATCAGCCGGATGACCAAAATACGCCGCAGAAATAAAAGCCATGGCATATCTGGTGTTTTCTACCTTTACAACTGTTACCGCTGCATCTGTATCCACTTCAACGTCTTTGCTGACAATAAGAGCTGCTGCTCCTTTTTGTACTACTTCTGCTGCTGCATCATGGCCATCAAAATTGGCTCCTTCTATGCAAATAAATACACAGTCCTTTGTAACCTTACGGGAGTCAAACACGACCTCGCCCACCTGTATCGTATCCGTTCCGCGGATACAACTATAGCTCAGATTTTCCAAATAGTCTTTTAAAACTGGCATACTCACATTCCTTCTCTCATTCCAAGCATTTATTTTTACGAAAATATTTTTAATCATACCATATTACAGGCATTTTTACAAATCCGTGCCTACTCATAATGCGCTTATTCCGCTTTATTTCGGCTTACTTTTTTCTTTTATAAGGGCTTCACTTTACCTTTAGAAATAGTTTAGAATTTCCTCATATTTTAAACACACTTTGAACACATTTTCCAAGTAATATGTATATCAGATAGTTGATGAACTCACTATCTCCCCCCTCATAAGAAAATTGCGAAAAGCCTGGTGTTTACCAGGCTCTTTTGCATTTTCTAACAATAATCCTGCAGCACCAGCTGTACCGTGGTTCTGCCTCCATATGTATTGAGATCCGGATAATATGCGATGGAAACAGGCAGTTCCATCCTTTCTCCACGATATAAACGATCTCCTGCTCCATTCCCAAATTTTCGGTCTAAAAACATTCCGAATTCTTCCGGCTTTTGAAAATAAATCATCTCATGCATCTCATTATTTTCATCTTTAACCTGATATTTCCCAACATTCTGATTTTTACCAATCAGCCTGCCGGACACAAGGATAACATCCTTTTGTGCAAATAAAGGTTTTGGGTTTCCATTACCAAACGGCTCTAATATACTCATCTGCTCCACCAGCCTCTGGGTTATATAGGAAACAGGCATTGGTACATCAATATGCAGCTTAGGAATAAAATCCTGTTCCATCAAAGTGCAATTTGCATTCAGCTGTTTTCTGAAATTTTCTATATTTTCTTCCGGCATAGAAATACCCGCTGCCATTTTATGTCCGCCAAATCTGGTAAACATCGTCTTGCACTTTACCAATTCCTCAAACATATGATATTCCTCAATGGACCTGCCGGAACCTTTTACTCCTTCATCTCCCTTTGTCAGAACAAAGGCAGGTTTGTTATAATTTTCACGTATCTTACCGGCTATGATGCCCGCAATACTTTCATGACAATCCGGCAAGTAAACTACCAGGACCTTATCCTGTAACAGTTTTTCTTCTACCTGCTTTTTCGCCGCTTCTACTCCCTGCAGTGTCAGATCCTTACGATTATCATTCAGAGCCTTTAATTCTCCGGCAATGGTGACTGCTTTTCCATAATCTGTTGACTCCAGTAATTCCAGCGCTCTTTTTGCAGTATCCAGTCTGCCTGTTGCATTCATACAAGGCCCCATAATAAATCCGATGTGATAGCCCGTTAATGTTTTCCCCTCCAGCTCATTCACTTCCATCAGTGCCTTTATCCCAATGTTTTTGCTGTGACTCATGGCTTTCAAGCCTTCTCTTACTATGATACGGTTTTCATCTTTTAATTCCATCACATCACAGATAGTGGCAAATGCCGCCATTTCTAATAATTCTTCCAGCAATTCTGTTCTGGCACAGTCTTCCATGCCGGCTTTTTCGGTCATAAACACAATAAGCTTATATGCCACAACAGCACCACAGATACCGGTAAAAGGATACCGGCAAGACTCCTGTTTAGGATCCACAATCGCGTCAGCAGGCGGCAAAATCTCCTTTCTGCCATCTGCGTTTTCCTCATAAGGAACCTCATGATGGTCTGTTACCAGAACTGTCATGCCAAGACTTTTGGCATAAGCAATCTCTGCTGTTGCCGCAATACCATTATCACAGGTCAGAATTGTATCTTTTCCGTCAGCGCCGGCCTCTTCAATCAAGTTCATATTCAGTCCATAGCCATCTTTGATCCGGTGCGGTATAGTCGTATCTACATTTCCTCCAAGTGCTAGAATTCCTTTTTCCAGAATAAAAGTAGAACAGATGCCATCCACATCATAATCTCCAATCACTCGGATTGCTGCTTTACCGGCGATTTTCTGAAGCAGTATCGTAGCCGTTTTTTCCATATCTTTTAATAGAGACGGATCGTGAAGATCATTCATCGTTCCTTGTAAAAACATTCTGATCTCATCTTCTGTTTCCAGATCACGATTTCTGAGAATTCTGGCAACTACCGGATCAATTCCAAATTTTGCCGCTGTCTTTTTAAAATCCGCTTTCTTTTGTGCCACATACCATTTTGCCATAGACTTCTGTTTCCTCTTTCCATTTCGTACATTTGCTGTTGAAAAAAGGCTGTCCGCAGACAGCCTCCTTTCGATATCATTTTATTTATTTCACTTATAATTTTTTATTTGTTTTTCTGTGTAGCTTTTTTAATCTTAGTACGAAGTACATACCACATAGCACCGGTCAGGCATACGGAAGAATAAGTACCGCATACGATACCGACCATTAACGGCAGTGCAAACTCACGAATAGAGGATACACCGAAGACATACAGTGCTGCTACCATGAAGAATGTTGTCAATGAAGAGAAAATACTTCTGGACAAAGTCTGGGTAACAGAACGGTTAACCAGTTCTTCCAAATCTTCTTTCTTTGATCCGCCCTGTAAGTTCTCACGGATACGGTCAAAGATAACGATGGTCGCATTAATGGAGTAACCTACGATTGTCAGCATACATGCAATAAAGGTAGATCCAACGGAAACTCTGAACCATGCATAGAATGCCAGAACGATCAAACAGTCATGAATCAGTGCCAGTACAGAACTTGCACCAAAACGAATATCCTTAAATCTGAACCAGATGTATAACAGCATACAGAACGCAGCAATCAGAACTGCAACAACTGCATCGGAACGCATCTCTGAACTGATGGTAGAGCTGATCGTTTCCTGGTTGATAGCTTTTTCTTCAATAGCAAATGTATCTTCCAGAGACTGCATGATCTCTTCTCTTTCTTCTACATTCAGGGTTCTGGTCTTGATTACGACATCATTGCTGCCAGCCACTTTTGTAGCCTGCACATTAGCATCACCGGTTACTTCCTCAAATAAAGGTTTTACCTGATCATCAATGTCTGCCAAAGACAGATCTTCATTAAAGGTTACTGATGTGGAAGTACCGCCTACAAATTCCAGACTGTAATTCAATACATTTCCAATAGAGCCTTTATTGATACCCATTGCCACAAAACCGGATACAATAACTGCTGCGGAAGCGATAAAGAAAATCACACGTTTCTTTAAGAAACCGATTGTCTTCTTTTCTTTTGCCACACCAAACAGCTTAGGATTAGTGGCACCCAGTGTAATAAATGCATTTAAGATAGCTTTTGTTACAAATAAAGCTGTGATCATGGATAACACAATACCAAGAGCCAGGGTCTGTGCAAAGCCCTTAATCGTACCTGAGCCTCTTAAGCCAAGAACAGCTGCTGCAATCAGAGTTGTTACGTTTCCATCGATAATCGCTGATAAAGCTTTATCAAAACCAATCTTAACAGCAGATTTTACAGATTTACCGGTTGCCAGTTCCTCACGAATACGGGCAAAGATGATAACGTTTGCATCAACTGCCATACCAATTGACAGGATAATACCTGCGATACCCGGTAAGGTAAGTGTAATAGCAAATGCATCTAACAATAAAACTACTAAAACAGCATATAAGGATAACGCGATGCTGGCTGCCAGACCAGGCAGATAATATACAGCAAGCATAAATACTACAACTAAAGCAAAACCAACTGCACCAGCTTTGATACTGGTAGAAATAGCCTGCTCACCAAGCTGTGCACCAACCACATTAGAGCTTAATTCTTCCAGTTCCAGTTTCAGACCGCCGATACGGATGGTAGAAGCCAGGTTTTCAGCCTCTTCAAAATCTGCCATGCCGGTAATCTGTGCCTGTCCATCGGAGATAACACTGTTCACATTTGGTACGCTGACAAATCTGCCATCATAATAAATAGCAATGGATTCCTGTCCGTCATATGCCTTCTGCGTTGCATCGGCAAACTTTACAGCGCCGTCCTCTGTCAAAGTAAGAGATACTACGAATTCAGAATTCTGCATCTGGTTCTGATAAGTTCCAGCCTGGGCTGTTGCTACATCAGTACCTGTCAGGACGATAGAACCATCCTCCTGAAGATCTTCAATAGTCTTATTTAAAGTGTAGGTATAACCGATGCTGCCATTGGCATCAATGCCATAAGACATTGTATAGTTATCGTTTCCATCGGCATCCTTCTGTGCAATGAAATACAGTGTACCCGGCTGTCCCAGTTCCTGTAATATCGTATTGGCATCAGATACACCAGGGATTTCAATATCAATACGATTACTGCCTTCCTTATAAACCTGTGCTTCTGTAGAATAAGCTTCTACACGTCGCTGTAACTTATAAATAGTATCACTCATATCTTCTGCAGAAGGATTTTCATCTCCTACTACCTGATAAGTAATACTTACACCACCAGCCAGATCAAGTCCCAGCTTAATGTCCTGTGCAGTTCCTGTTGTGTTTTCGCCGATTCCGTATACATCTGTATAGCCCACGATACCAATGAGAGCCAATACCGCAACCAGCACTACGACTGCTTTCCATTTCTTTTTCATGCTACTTTACGTCTCCTTTTACTCTTCGGCCATTGCCGCCTTTATCATAATCGCGCATTCAATACGCTTTTTCTGCAATTCACAGCCGGCATCATAGACACCATTCACACTACCGCTAAAATTGTAAGCATTTGCAGCACAACCGCCACTGCAATATAATTTTGCAAAACAGGTCTTACATTTATCTTTGGCATATACATTGCAGGACTTGAATTCATCTACAATGTCAGTTTTCACAATACCTTCATCCACGTTACCCAGTAAGAATTTTTCGTTACCTACGAACTGATGACATGGGTATAAATCCCCCCATGGTGTAACTGCCAGATATTCTGTTCCCGAACCACATCCGGAAAGTCTCTTATATACACAAGGGCCACCCTTTAAATCAATCATAAAGTGGAAGAAATTAAAACCATTGCCCTCTTTTTGTCTCTTTAACATTTCTACTGCCAGTTTGTCATATTCCTCTAATAACTGTGGAATATCCTCCTCGCGCAGTGCGTATTCCTCGGAAGGTTCTGCAACAACAGGCTCTACGGAGATCTGTTTAAAGCCCAGATCTGCCAGATGCAGTACATCCTTTGAAAAATCCAGATTATTATGAGTGTAGGTTCCACGCACATAATAGTTCATCTGATCCCTGGATTCTGCTACCTTCTGGAACTTTGGAATGATCAGATCATAACTGCCAGATCCGTTACGGAACGGTCTCATCCTGTCATGGACTTCTTTTCTGCCATCGATACTAAGGACGATATTCGCCATTTCTTTGTTAGCAAATTCCATAATCTCATCGTTTAACAATACACCATTTGTGGTCAAAGTAAAACGGAATTTCTTATGATGAGGCTCTTCGAGACTTCTGCCATAAGCTACCAGATCCTTTACCACCTGCCAGTTCATCAAAGGCTCTCCACCAAAGAAATCTACTTCCAGGTTGATACGGCTTCCGGAATTAGCTACCAAAAAATCCAGTGCCTTTTTTCCCACTTCAAAGCTCATAAGAGCTCGTCTGCCATGATATTCGCCTTCTTCTGCAAAGCAATATTTGCAGGCAAGATTACAATCATGAGCAATATGTAAACAAAGTGCCTTTACTACCGTCTTACGGCTCTTAAAATCTGTAATGGCATTTTCATAAACATCTTCTGCAAAAAGAACTCCTGCTTTTTCCAGTTCCAGTACTTCATCAACTGCTTCCAGGATATCTTTTTCTTCATATCTGAGATTTCCACAGGCAAGAACTGCCGCTTTCACAGTGTCGGCATCCTTTACACCACCTGTTACCAGGGGCTCTACCAGGGGAATCATGTCATATACAATGTCATCTACAACGTGCACGGAACCACTGTTTACATCCATAACGATATTGTAGCCATTGTTTTTATACTGATGTATCACTACTTATCTCCAATCTGTTTCTTACTACTCTTAACGTATAATAAGCAGCGACGTTAATCGCTGCTTATATTCCATCATTTAACATCCCAAAACTTATTTCATTTTCTCACAGCTCTGGTTTCCTACGGTGCAGGATGTTTTACAAGCTGACTGGCAAGATGTCTGGCATTCACCACAGCCGCCTTTTTTCATGGATTCCTTTAAGTCTCTTGTTGTCAATGTTTTAATATGTTTCATTTTATCATACCTCCTAAAGCTTATGTCCCGCGAAAGGACAGCTATTCGTAACTTTTTGTAGTATACCATACATCATTTTAAAATACCAGCATTTTTTCACCCCAACATACCGCCTAACATCCCACTGCCTGCACATAGGAGAAATGCCGTCATTAAATGGTCTGCTACATGCTCTGCCCCATTGTTTACCAGAAGGGATACCGCCAGCAACACAGCATAATAAAAAATTCCCAGCATGAGCCCCCACAAAAATTTCCATTTCTTTCTCTTCTTAGCCATCAATAGGCCACACACAAACGTGGTCAGCACATATATTAAAATAATCCCCACAGAAACTGCTGTTTCACCCAGTTGAAACCGATATAGCAATAACGCCAGTAACAGCAGCATTCCACCTGTGATCACATAAGCAAGTAATAACATTTGCAGACAATCCGTGATCAGATTACTGGTAAATTTCTTTTTTTCCATAAAAGAGTCCATGCCGCCTCCCGCTTTCATCTCCCAATAAGGAAACCCTCTATTGATTTTCTTCTCCTTCCATATATATGCGGTAAACACACCGAACTTGACAATCCATACTGTATTTAGTAAGATTTCATGTAAAATATGGTAATTATATTTGTTCCTAATAAATAAAGAAATGATTTTAAACATAAAGGAGTGATTTTTTCTTGGAT
>JAQUUX010000016.1 GCA_028693705.1 Lachnospiraceae bacterium
AGGTTCGTCTTATTGCTTTTGTTGTATCTCTGTCAGACGCAACTCTGATATAATATCATGTGTCTTATCTGATGTCAATACTTTTTTTAAAATCTTTTTTGCTTTGATTTGCTTTCGCATTCATCGCATTTTGACTTTTCACCACTCATTTGGGCGAGTGGACTTTTATAATACCATTGCATTTTTTATATGTCAACGGGATTTTTCTATTTTTTTAAATTTTGTAACCAATTCAGCAAAAAGGGAACAATCATCGTCAAGCAGTTGTGGTCGAAGATGTATGTCAGCACAAGACTGTCACCAACTGAAGCAGTTATCCAGGCACCTGCTTTTCCTAATCCGAAGGTACTTACCAGGCTTTCCAGTGCCCATAAAATAATCAGTGTCTCAGCCAGTCCAAATGCAATGCCGCACACCTGGTCTACGCTGTGTATAATTGGCAGTCCAGCCAAAATCTTTGCTGGAGATATCACAAGTTTGATAATTTTATATACAATTGAAACACTTAACAATAATATGATGCTCAATAAGGTCTCAAGCCGGTTTCCGCTTTTTATACTGTTATAGGTCATTAACAGCAATACCAGCATAACCACCGATACCAATATGGAGCCTAACGTCCCTAATTCTTCCACCATACCAACTTTGCAGCCGTGTACCATTCTTGTAAAAGCTACGACAATGCAAACTATCAGCAGGATATTTATATGTATATTCATTTTTCCTCCATGTCGTGGTACATTCTGGCAAGGTCATGTACAACAGAAATTTCTCAAAACATTATCCTTATATGTTCTTTATTTAAGTTCAATAGTTTCCACGCTATCCTGAGTCAATACCAGATAACGATAGCTTGAGGCTGTAGGAGCCAATAACGAAACTGCTTTATTAAAGCTTCCTGCAAATTTCTCTACGCCATCCATATTAAAGATCTGACATTCTGCATCATTGTAGATTACAACGTTATCTCCATCAAAAACAATATCTGTGTAGTCCACATCAAATCCCTGAGATAATACCATTGTTCCTTCTGCATTATATATATCCATTCGGTATTTGTGTTCACCTGTGGTATCATTAAAAATCAGTTCTACATATTCATCATCGCTATAGACGCTTCTGACTTCTTCGGATAATAATATCTCAGCTACACTGGTGGGTATCTGATTTCCCGAATAGAACATGATTCGGTCATCCGAAACAGCATATACGTTACGACTGCTCATAAATTGTATTTCCGGCACGATGCTGTCATTATAATCATATCCGCTTACATAATTATCTGTATAATTCTGCCCTACTGATCCAAAATTATAAAAGCTGACGCTGGATTTCATCACACCCTCGTCTATATACAAATAGGAAACTGCAAACAATTCCGCATTCGGTGATATGCTGACTGCTACCGGATAACCGCTGTTCTGCATCGTTGTTTTAAAGCATACCAGCTCATTTCCCTCAGCATCATAAACATATATCCATGTAACATTAGTATCTTCCAGTATCGCTGCCACGATGCCTGTAGATGAAACGCAAAAGTCCCGAATAGGTAGGTTTGTACTGATTTCTCCTCGTATACTGGTAGAATCCACTACATAAATAGTTCTTCCGTTGTAGTCACCAATAGCTGCTACATTTTCGCATATCTCTACTTTTGGATCCTGCATTTCGAAAGTTTCATCCCATAATTTATTTCCCTTGGTGTCAACACAATTGGCTCCGTCCTTACTATAAGTCAACACGTTTCCACCTAGATTTTCATTAGTAGTTCCCGAAACCGGAGTCCACGGTTCGGAAGATAACACCTGGTAACTGGTGTATATTTTACTTTTATATTGTTCAATCAACACTGCTACAACTGCCACTATCAAAATCAATACCAAAACTGTACGATAAAAAATAGTAAGTCTGTGCTTTTTGATTTTCTGCATAAAATCGCGATTGTTAGAATTTTCTATCTTGTTATCACGTTGTTCTTTCTTTTTAATGTAGCTTCTTATATTCGACACAATGAACTCCCATACTTGTTTTTCCATAAACTGCGTGCCATTATTCTAACACATTTTGCAGGCAAGCTGAATACTTTTTTACCCTGCAAGTTCTGCAGCGATTAGCACAGCTTTTATGAAATTCATCAAACCCTGATAGGTATTGATAGATGTAACACACAATAATATGATCAGGATCAGAAGACCGAGTCCACTATTCCATATGGTTTCTATATTTAACCTGTTTGTCCCTTTTTTTACAATATAATTTTTTATTCCATTTTCATTTTTATTTTCCTGTACGTTGTCTGATGAAATATTTTCCTGCTTTATCATAATATTTGATGCCGGAATTTCCCATTGATCCAGAAGCAGTTCCTTCATCGGTTCATTATCTGCGTAGAATAAGAAGTAATCTTTTATGTATTCGCCTTTATCCGTTTTGATTTTCACCGTATTTTCCTGCCATACCGCGTTCAATGCCATAGATATTCCATTACTATCTTCGATCATACCTTTTCGGGTTTTTTCGGTAATGATTCTTTCCGCTCTCCATATCCAGCTCCTGCCGTCTTCATCCTTTCTGCCTACAAGGGTAATGCCGTCGCTATTCTTTTCTCTTTGCAGAAAGGTATACACATAATCTTCTATGTAAATAGGAATTTTCGATTGCTCTGGATTTCCAATTTTTCTAAAAGGTCCTTTCATCATCGCGATTCACCACCTTACCTGCTATTTACACCTTACTATAGCATAGGAAAAGTTCTGAAATTTGTTAGATATTGTTCCATAAAAAAAGAAAGACTATTTTCATAGTCTCTCTTTAAAAGCTCATCTTTATATGTGTCTATGCAAGTCCTTATATCTCAACTCTGCCTTCTAATGCCCGTAACAGGGTTACCTCATCAATGTATTCCAGATCCCCGCCTACCGGTACGCCACTGGCGATTCGTGTTACGCGAATGCCAATCGGCTTGATCAGCTTGCTGATATACATTGCCGTAGTCTCACCTTCCAGGCTGGAATTTGTTGCAATGATAACTTCCTCCACATCTGATTCCAGTCTTGTCATCAATTCCTTCAATCTGATATCATTAGGACCGATACCAAGCATGGGTGAAATTGCTCCGTGTAGGACATGATAAACACCTTCGTATTTGCCCGTTTTTTCGTAAGCAGCCATATCCCTGGTATTCTCTACCACCATGATCTGTTTATGATTACGTCTCTCATTAGAACAAATTGGACAAAGTTCTTTATCTGTTAATGTATAGCATTCTTTACAATACCGGACATTTGCTTTAGCCTCTACCATAATATGCGCTAAACGCTCTACTCTGTCCTGAGGCATGTTGATCAAATGAAATGCCAGTCTTTGAGCAGACTTCGCTCCAATTCCGGGAAGTGCGGACAATTCTTCAATTAATCGATTTATATGCCCACTATACAGTTCCATCAGAATGAAAATCCTCCAGGTAAGCCCATTCCACCAGTCATCTTGGACATAGCTTCTGTATTTGCTTCATCTGCCATGTGCATTGCTTCGTTGGTCGCTGCTACGATCAGATCCTGTAACATTTCAATATCGTCCGGATCCACTGCTTCCTCTGATAAAATCACTTTTACAACTTCTTTTTTACCGGTTACAGTTACTTCTACTGCACCACCACCGGCTTTCGCCGTAAATTCTTTTGTTTCCAGTTCTTTCTGGTTTTCTTCCATCTGACGCTGCATTCTCTGCGCTTGCTTCATCAGATTGTTCATATTACCAGGCATGCCGCCTCCAGGAAATCCTCCACGTTTTGCCATGTCTAATCCTCCTCTTCAATTTCCATATTAATCAGTTGTGACAGATCTACATAATTATCGCGGAATTCTCGATCGCTTTCCACGTTCTGCAGTACCACTTCTATTTCTTTCCCTATCATATCGGAAAGCATCTGTTCCAACAATACCTTATGCTCTTCTATTGACATATAATCATAAGGTAACGGACTCTCAAATACTAACATTAACCGGTTATCTCCGGCAAGACTTAATTTTGCTTCTTTTAAATATGCTTTCATTGGCATGGCTGTCATGCCTATCACGCTTTGCCATTTTCCAAGAATCTGCTGAATATCATCAGGAAGTGCCTTAGGAAGCTGTGGTCTTTCTCTTCTGGCTGCCGGTTCAAGAATTGAGCCTCCCGTCACTTGAGAAACACTGCCGGCCGCTACTACGATTCCTTCTTCCATTTTTTCTTCTAACTGTTTAATCCGATCCAATACCGAATCGTTAGTATGTTCCATTTCTGGTTTACATAATTTTATCAGTGCAATTTCTATTAGCACGCGCTTTTGTGCCGCATATTTGATTTTATCAGCCAGTTCTGAGAATATACGGATATATCTCATTATGGTATCCATATCTGTCATCTCGGCTTCTTCTTTCAGCCTCGCAAGATGATCTGTAGACATATCCACTACATCTTCCAAATGATCAGATGTCTTGGCCAAAAGTAAATTTCTCATATACCATGTGAAATCTGCAACAAACTGGGGTAGTTCCCTGCCCTGCATAATAATGTCTTCCAAAAGAGAAATACATCCAATAACATCCCGTTTCAGCACATCTCGCAATAAATTACTGAATACCTCAGTATCCACCGCACCTAGTACGTCCAGTGCCTTCTCATAGGTCAGTTCCTGTCCGTAATGAAAGGCAATGCACTGATCCAGTAAACTAAGTGCATCTCGCATGGAACCGTCTGCCGTTTTAGCTATATAGCGAAGCGCTTTCTCTTCCACCTGCACTTCTTCTTTTTCCATCAGTTCCTGTAATCTTTTTTCGATGGTGTCTACTGTAATACGTTTGAAATCATACCTCTGGCATCTTGAAAGTATGGTAATCGGAATCTTATGTACTTCCGTGGTCGCCAAGATAAAAATGACATAAGACGGAGGTTCTTCCAACGTCTTCAGCAACGCATTAAATGCTCCTATAGAAAGCATATGAACTTCATCTATGATGTAAACCTTGAACTTTCCCTGCGCCGGTGAATATTCAACTTCCTCCACGATCTCACGGATATTGTCCACACCATTGTTGGAAGCCGCGTCGATTTCAATGACATTCATGCTGGCACCGGCGGCAATCGCTTTGCAGCTGGCACATTCCCCACAGGGGCTGCCATCTACCGGGTGCTCACAGTTAACTGCCTTTGCAAATATCTTAGCAATAGTGGTTTTACCGGTTCCACGGGTGCCGCAAAAAAGATAGGCATGGCCTATCCTGTCTGCAGCTATTTGATTTTTTAAAGTTGTTACAATATGTTCCTGTCCTTTTACGTCCTCAAAATTATCCGGACGAAACTTACGATACAGGGCTGTATATGACATGTCTTATGCTCCTGTTCCTAATGCCTTTATCAAAAACTTAATCGCCGAAACTGATCCCCAGGGATTTTGCTTCCTGTACAATTGATGCTTCCGGAGACAGCATTTTCAGCTTGCCTGCCACATCCTCCAATGGTACTTTTACAATTTCACGATTTTTATAGCCTACCATGAAGCCATATTCACCTTCCAAAATCAGGCGACCTGCTTCAGATCCCAATCGGCTGGCAAATACACGATCATACGGGCATGGGCTCCCACCTCTCTGTGTATGTCCCGGAACTGTAACACGTACTTCCTGTCCGGTCATCTGAGAAATCCGGTCTGCCACTTCATAGGAAACAGAAGGATATTTATAATTTTCCAGTTTCTTTTTATACTCTTTTTTGGAAAGCTTTGCATCCTCTTTGGAAATAGCACCCTCTGCTACTGCCAGGATTGTAAAACGTTTTCCTTTTTCATGGCGCTGTTTAATAGCATCCACTACTTTATCAATATCATACGAAATCTCAGGAATCAGTATAATATCTGCGCCACCCGCCATACCTGCATTCAAAGTAAGCCATCCAACTTTATGTCCCATTACTTCTACAATAAACACACGACCATGGGAAGATGCAGTTGTATGAATACAGTCAATGCAATCTGTTGCAATATCTACGGCACTTTGGAAACCAAAGGTCATATCCGTTCCCCAAAGATCATTATCAATAGTCTTAGGCAGGGTTATAATATTAAGTCCCTCTTCCCGTAACAGATTTGCTGTTTTATGAGTTCCGTTTCCACCCAGGATTACCATGCAATCAAGCTGTAGCTTATAGTAATTCTGTTTCATGGCATCCACCTTGTCTAAGCCATTCTCATCAGGATCTTTTATTGTCTTAAATGGTGTTCTGGAACTTCCCAGAATAGTACCACCCTTTGTCAAAATACCGGAAAAATCATGTTCTCCCAGCATTCTGAAATTACCGTAAATCAAGCCTCTATAGCCATCCAGAAAACCGTAAATTTCAATTTCTTCACCACTGTTAGCTAAACATTTTACAACACCACGCATCGCAGCGTTCAATGCCTGACAATCTCCACCGCTGGTTAACATACCAATTCTCTTCATCTGGTACTCCTCCTGTTTTCTATATCTTCATCTCTAGTCTTACCCGTTACAACTAAAAGTATTTTATCAAGTTCCTACCTTTAGAATTATAGTATATTTCCATCATGACCACAAGATTTTGTTCCTACTGTTGTTGACTTAAATTTTCCATACCTTTATAATAATGCCGTTGGAGATGTATCGAAGTGGTCATAACGGGGCGCACTCGAAATGCGTTAGCCCTCCGGGGCACGCGGGTTCGAATCCCGCCATCTCCGCTCACCTAAAAAGCCGAGACGTACGTCTCGGCTTTCATTCTATAGGATTTTACCTGTTTTTATTCATTCTCCCAGGTCTCAATTATCATATTTCCCGCCCGCAGAGAAATACCGATGCCGCCCTCAAAATCTGCTTCAATGCCCTCTGTTACTTTGCGCAGCTTGATTTCGTCCATATATCGAACAAATAAGTCTGCCTTCATTTCAAAAACATCTACGTCTTTAAAGCAAAACCGATAATTTTGATCCTCATATTCCACGAGAATTTTAATTTCGTTTTTATTTGATTTTTCTATATTAAGTATTTCTCCATTTTGAAATAAATCATTATCGTCCAGCAGACGTTCGATATCTTTCCATTGATCCACTACCGTAATTTCGATTTCAATAAATTCTTCATCCAGTTCACTCATAATCATTCGATATAATCTCCTGTCTTTTCATCACCGGTTATTCAGCCGCACTATATGCCATGGCATAGAACATTTCCTGAGAATTCAATCTGATCTCTCCTAAATGTCGCTCCACATATATACCTTCTCTGGTTAATCGCTTTCCTTTTTCGTCATCTTTTAGCATAGAATCAAACATCTTGTCCAGCTTTTCCCGGATGGATCCATCCAAAATAGGAGCCGCCACTTCCACCCGGCGTAAGGTATTCCTGGTCATAAAATCAGCAGATGCAATATACATTTTTTCCCGTTCCTTTGTTCCGAAACGATAGATACGGGAATGCTCCAGATAACGGCCTACGATACTGATTACTTTAATGTTTTCTGTATAACCTTCAATCTCCGGAATCAGACAGCAGATCCCTCTTATGATCAGTTCTATTTTTACGCCTGCTTTCGATGCCTCCACCAGTTTCTCAATAATATCCTTATCAGTCAGAGAATTGATTTTAATGCCGATATACGCTGCCTCACCATTTTTTGCGTGAGCGATCTCCTCGTCCATCATAGCCAGTATTTTATTCTGAAGACAATTTGGAGCGACCAGCAGCTTTTCTGCATGCTCCACAGTTTCTTCTTTTAACAGGCTGGCGAATACTTCTGCTGTCTCTGTTCCAATTTCTTTGTTTGCCGTCATTAAAGACAAGTCCGTATACAAAGTAGAGGTTTTTTCATTATAATTTCCGGTACCAATCTGCGTAATATAAGTAAGTCCCTCTTCTGATTTTCTGGTAATCAGGCAAATCTTGGAATGCACCTTATATCCATTCAGTCCATAGATTACGCGGCATCCCGCATCTTTCAGCTTCCTGGAATATTCAATATTGCTTTCCTCATCAAACCGTGCACGAAGCTCTACCAATACCACAACTTCTTTCCCGTTTTCAGCTGCTTCTACTAAGGCATCCACAATCTGGCTTCGATCTGCCAGACGGTATAGCGTCATTTTAATGGAAACCACTGTGTCATCTGTTGCTGCTTCTTTTAACAGACTGACAAAGGATTTAATATTTTCAAAAGGATAACTTAACAGCACGTCTTTTTTCATGATCTGCGAAATCAAACTTTCCTTTTCATTTAACTGCGGTGTGGTCCTCGGAGAACGCTTCTGATAAAACAGTTCCTCTTTTCCCTGACTTCTGAGATAGTTCTGAATCACAAATACAAAAGACATATCAAGCGGTACTCTGGATAAAAAGACATGGCTTTTTTCCACTTGTAAATATTTGCAAAGTTCTCCAATCAGCTTTTTATTCAATTCCCTGGAAAATTCTATTCTAACCGGATTCATCCGTCTTCTCTGCTTAATCAAAGTTTCCATCGCTGCACGATAATCCAGATCCTCATCATAAATCGTCTCTGTATCAATATCTGCATTTCGGGTAATTCTAAGCAGGGATTTCTCTGCAATATTATATTTTGGGAATAATTTCGGCAAAAAGTGCAGAATGATTTCTTCCGAAAGCATAAATGTGCCCGGTCTGGTAGGAATTTCAATTAGTCTCTTGAATACATTATTGCTGCAGGGAATCAAAGCGGTTTTGGTTTTACCGCTCTTAGAAGCCAGCAAGGCAACTGCATAGATGTCTTTGTTTTTGATAAAAGGAAAGGGCTGCTGTTTGCTGATAATATTAGCAGACAGATATGGCGCAATTTCATGATCAAAATAGGTCTCCAGAAATTCTCCTTCTTCTCCGGATAATTTATTGAAATTAATAATGCGGATGCCCTTAGGCTCCAGCTCTCCCATGAGCTGTTCATAGATTCTGGCTTTTTTTAGATCCAGCTCCCTTGTTGCCTCCAAAATCGCTTTAACCTGTTCTTTACTGGTCATATTGGTTTTATTCTCACGAACATCCTCTGCCGTCTGCATCTGATCCATCAGTGTTCCCACACGTACCATATAAAATTCATCCAGGTTTGACTGGTAAATCGAAGCAAACGTCAATCTCTCCGCTAATGGTACCGCCGGATTTCCTGCTTCGTTTAACACTCTTTCATTGAATTTCAACCAGGAAAGCTCTCTGTTCATCATATATGGTTCTGCAGTGGTTTTTTTCTTTTTCATAATATTTAAATTTTAATCTCCCTATAGAAGTTCTTTCTCAAAAGTATGGCAATTCACGTAAAACTGCTTCTCATATTTTTCCAATCTTCATACTACTGGCACAAAACTATTCCGGCTATCATTTTTATGTATTATTTATGTAAAATTAATGTAAAAAGACCTTACAGCCTTAAGCCGCAAAGTCCTTTAATAATATATATTGTGCTGTGCACCGATAGTAAACGCTTCCTTCAGTGCGGCATCATTAAACTGTTTATTTCGTTTTAATATTCCGGCCATACCAAGCATAATATTCCCCACCGCAAGTTTCATATACAGACTGTCCGTTTCCATTCTGTCATCAGACTCCATATTGTAGTTCTGAATCATTTCTGTTTCTTCCAGATATGTTATATATGTTTTCTCAAGCATTCTTATAAGTTCCGATGCATTTTGGATCATTTCTTCGGTTTTTTCGTTTTCCGTATTTTCTCCGGCAATAAATTCTGTCAAATGATGTTCATAAGCAATATGATCCCAAATATTTCCTTCAAATAACTCATTGTGTGGATTTGTAAAATAGTCTTCTACATAGTGAATCGCATATCCCAGTCCAATACAGGACGGAATATTCAAACTGCCTCACTCCTGTAGATTCTGCAACCATTTTCCCACTTTTAAATATGAAGTTTTCCAAGTATGTCCCGTTATATAGGTGGGTAAAAAAAGATCCGGCAAAATACTCCCCAGTTTGATCCAGAAGGAATAGACTGACAGCTCCTTCGGCAGTATTTTTCCGGTAACCAGTAAATGACCTTTTTTATTCATATGCTCTCCTTTTTGATAAACAACTTTATCCCCGGATAGGAGAATGCCGGGTAAGGAACCCCCACCCGGCATTATTATGAAAAAGTTATTTATCTTCCGACGCTACATCGGTCTTTAAGATAGGTTTACTTTACAATTGATACTATAACAAGCCAACGTAAAAACTACTATCAGCTATATGTAAGGTTTTTGTAATTCTTGTGTAAAGTTTCTACCATTTACCAAACCTTCCGTCTGTCTTTCGGAGCCAGGTTCATATTCTCAATTTTCGGCATTGCGGGGAGAAGTATCTGCGTAATCAGATGATTGGAATAATGCGCACTAACTTACATTTGGTTTTCGTTTCATTTTGGATAAAAACAGTATAAAATTAGTCTATAAATGTCTAGAAGGAGGTCAATATGTCTAAGTTTGTTAAAAAAAGTAAACCAAGAACAAAGCAAAAGATTCGTCTGGGAGGTTTATTCCGAACAATCTTTCTAACAGCAATTCTTTGTATGACAATACCGCTTCTCATATCTTCAGTTACCACAATCTCTTCAGTATACAAGAAATTGCAGGATACAACTAATCAAAACTTAAAACAGCTGTCTATCGAAAAAATGAACGAAGTAGATTCCATCATTCAAAATCAGATTGCCGTATCCCAGGCTGTGGCAGAATCACCTTATATCAATGCTGCAATGGCCCTACAGCTGAAAAACGGTGTGTTGGATACTGCAAAAAACATAAAAATACAGAACTATCTGGGTGATGTCTATGCCAACAGCCATGGACTTTATGAAAACTTCTTTATTACATGTGGTTCTGTCGGTGTGGCAGATGGGCTGCACGGAACAACTCTCCATGATGTTACCGGAGAACCATGGTATGATGCCTGCATGGCAGACGGCCAGTTTTTGGGAACAAGTGTTTCACCCGTTACAGGTCGTCCCGTTTTCATTATTTCTTATGCTATTACAGATCCTGTATCCCATGCCCCGGTGGGCGGATTAAATAATTCCCTTGATTTGGGTGCCATGACAGAAACTATTGTCGGTTCCCTTGCTGACGAAGATACCACTGCCCTTATTCTTGATGATAACGGAGATGTCATTGCAAGTGATAACCCGGAACAGATCCTTACAGTAAATTTTAATACAGAAAATGACAGTACTGCTGCTACCATGAGTCAGATATTAAGTGAAAATTCCGGTATTGTTAATTTTGAATTAAACGACGTTGCAAATATTGGTGCTTTTTCTAAAACTAACGGTATGAATACCCTCGTCTTCATGCCGGAAAGTTCTTATACTTCTGCAATTTATCAATTAATAAAACAGATTTTACTGGTTGCTGTAATTTGTTTTATTATTGCAACCATCGTGATTATTCTAATCTCCATGTCCATCACAAAACCTCTTGGACAAATGGTGGGATTAATTGAAAAATGTGGCAATGCCGATTTCTCAGAGCAAATTCCTGCCAGATTATTAAAACGAAAAGATGAAGTTGGCACTCTGGCCGCTTCCATGGGAAACATGCAGATTTTTCTGCGAGATATCTTCCAGGCAATTATTTTAGAAACAGACACTGTAAATGAAAATATGATCACCTCCAAAAAGCAAATGGAGCTTCTATCTTCAAGGATCAATACTGTGAATAATCTGACAGCCGATCGTGCTGCTGAAATGGAAGAAACCGCCGCCAGCACAGAAATGATTAACCAGAACGCTGATAGCATTAAAAATGAAATTGAGCATATCGGTCATGGAATAGACAACGGTCAAGAAGTCTCCGAAGGTATCAACCAACGTGCTCTTTCCTTAAAAGAAAGTGCTTCTGAGTCTCAAAAACGTGTTATCCAGTTAATGTCAGAGCTAAATGAAAACCTGAAAGATGCCCTTGAGCAATCGAAAGCTGTCAACAATATTGATGCTTTGTCCAATGCAATTTTGGAAATCGCATCGCAAACAAATCTGCTGGCATTAAACGCTTCTATTGAAGCGGCCCGTGCCGGAGAAAATGGAAAAGGATTTGCTGTTGTAGCAGATGAAATCAGAAAACTGGCTGAAAACTCCCAGAACACAGTTGGCGAAATTCAGAATGTTACCAAGCAGGTTATCCTGGCAGTTAATAATCTGATTGAAAATTCCCAGAAGACCATTCAATTCATCGACCAGGATGTTATGGTGGATTATGAATCCATGGTTTCCACCGGTGAACAATATTATGCCGACGCAGATGCAGTCAAAGAACTTATGAATACCATTAGCGACTCTGCTAATCAGCTCTCCACTGCAATTGCTGCAACTACAGCTTCCATCAAGGAAATTTCTGTTGCCAATAACGAAGGTGCTGAGGGTATTTCCAATATCGCTCAGAATACACAGGATGTATTGAATATGTCCAGCAGCGTTTCCAATATTATGGAATCTGTACAGGGCAGTACCCAGAAGCTGAAAGAATCAGTAGAAAAAGTCAAAATATAAAATATATCAATATAATGAAAAAAGCGTCTTTGTCAGTTTATATCCTGTAACAGGGTTTCTGCTGATGAAGACGCTTTTTATAGTTTACATTTTAAATAGGAATCCTACCAATCCGGAAACTACAATCATCATAATCGGATTGCTTTTCTTTGTAATCTTGGTAACTGCGAATAAGATCACACCATAAAGTACACTCTTCCATAAAACCTGATTCAGGAAAGGATTTGCCGGATCAAAAATTCCGCCATTTAAGAAACATACTCGCATAACACCTACACCCGCCACACTGATCAAGGCAACCGATGCGGCTTTCAAGGCATAGAGCGCACCTTTTACATATTTGTTTTCTTTGAATTTCTGCATAAAGTTAGAAACAATAATAATAATGATAATGGACGGAGCGATTAATCCCAGTGTTGCAATTGCACCGCCAAAGGCTCCCGCTGACGTATAGCCAACATAAGTTGCCATGTTTACACCCATAGGTCCGGGCGTTGACTCTGAAACAGCAATCATGTTGGAAATATCACCAATTGTAAACCAGCCTGTGTTTTTTTGCATTTCATACAGGAACGGTAAGGTTGCAAGGCCTCCGCCTATAGAAAACAATCCTACTTTAAAAAAGTCAAAGAACAACTCAAGATACATCATTTTTTCACGTCCTCCTTATTTCCTCTAATAATGATTCCCGCTACACCTGCTGCTACAATTAACAGGATGTTGGAAATGCCGGTAAATAGCGAAAGTGAAAACACAATAGCAAATAAAATCCAGGTTGTAGTATCTATCAATGCTTTCTTTCCAAGTTTTACAACTGAATTAAATATTAAAATACAGACACAGACACGAATACCGGACAATACATTCTGTACCCATGGAATATCTGCAAAATTGTTAATAAATGCTGCAATAATTGATATGATAATTACCGATGGGAAAACGCATCCGAGCGTAGCTACAATACCACCCAGAATACCTTTCTTACGATAACCGATAAAGGTTGCCGTATTCACGGCAATGATACCGGGTGTACACTGACCAATTGCATAATAATCCATCAATTCATCTTCCGTTGCCCAGCCCTTTTTCTCTACCACTTCTCTCTGTAATATAGGCAACATCGCATAACCGCCGCCAAATGTGAATCCACCGATTTTGGCAAATGTTAAAAATAAATCTATTAAGTCTTTCATCATCTGTCTCCTCTCCTAAAACTGTCGTAATATTACCATAGACTTTATGCTATGTAAAATATATAATTGATATATAATTTATACCTTTTATATATAATTTGATTTTATTTATCTTTTTAAAAACGTTTACTTTATATTTTCACAAAATACAACATTTATTCAGGAGAGAACATGACCCTAAAACAACTATCTTATTTTTTGGAAATAGCAAATTGCGGCAATATGAGTAAAGCTGCCAAGAAATTAAATATTGCCCAGCCACCGCTGAGTATTCAGCTGAAGGCTCTGGAAGAAGAATTACAAACAAAACTCTTTGATCGAAACACAAGATACATGCAGCTAACAGAAGCCGGCACTTATCTGTATGATCGTGCCTCTCAGGTTTTGGAACTCATCCGTTGTACTGAAAATGACCTGAAGGGTTTTCAATCTTCTTCCACCGGTACTCTTACACTAGGTATGATCTCCTCCTGCGGCTGTGCTATTCTGGATCACAAAATACAGTTATTTCGTCAAAAATTTCCCAATGTTCATTTTGAAATATCCGAAGGGAATACCTTTGAACTGCTTGATAAATTAAGAAAAAGAGAGTTGGATTTAGCTGTCATCCGAACTCCCTTTGATTCCAAAGATCTGCAATATATTGAGATTTTAAATGAACCTTTTTGTGCTGTAGGTATACCGGCTCTCTTATCCGAATGCAAAACAGATTGTATTTCTCTTACCCAGCTGTCTGCACTTCCCTTGATCTATTACAAACGATTTGAAAACCTGATACAAGTGGCCTTTCTTTCCCAGAATCTTCCCAATAGCTGTTACTGCAAAAACGAAGATGCCAGAACATCTTTGATGTGGGCAAGAGCCGGTATGGGAGTTGCTTTGGTACCCCGCTCCATTATCCAAAGTATCAATGTCGAGAACCTCTCTGTGAAAGAAATCCTTGAGCCAACTTTTCACACCAGTATCTGTATTGCAAGCAGAAAAGAACAATATCTCTCACAATATGCGAAAGAGTTTCTGCAAATCTTCAGCGAATAAAATCATTCTGTTACCGGTGTACTTTCTTCCTGAGTCAGCTGTTCCTTTGGATTTTCCACTACCGGCTCCGTTCCCGGCAGTTCATAACACATCACCGGCATACCTTTTTCTATTACTTCATATATTTGCTGTGCAATTTCATAGGGCAGATTGATACATCCATGGGCTCCGGATGTTTTATAAATATTTCCACCAAATTCTTTTCGCCAGGTAGCATCATGCATTCCTACATTTCCGTTGAAAGGCATCCAGAAGGATACCGGTGTCTGATAGGTCTCTCCCTTTAGAACTGCGTTTCTTTCTTTATATGTAATGCCATAAGTACCCACCGGTGTTCCATTTCCTTTTGCCGTATTACCGGAAACGAAATCAGATTCCAAAATCTTTTCCCCATCTTTGTATAAGAATAAATGCTGTGCCGTCAGATTAATCTCCACGTAACTATTGCCATAATCCTGCTCTCCATATGCCGCTGCTGTCTGTCTGTAAATTGGTGTTCGACTGCCGCTTTCACCCTTCTCTATCATTTCGTATAGTTCTTCAGTTTCTTCATCAGTATTCATCCACCAGCCATAATCCCCACCGGAAACAGTGATCTCTGTTCCATAACTGGTCATGAATTCACGGTTGGTAAAAATTGTGTCATACTCTTTTCGTAAGGATGTCACATAATCAGCAACAGCAGCTTCTGAAAGTTCTACTTCTCCATCAGCAACGATCAGCCAGTCATAGATTACGTCAGCATCCACTACCTCAGTATGATCTCCAAACTCATAAGTGATTTCTGTGTGCAAATATTGATTTAGTTTATCACACCATTCTTTCAGATCAGCATCATCCTGTTTTACGGAAGGCATTTCATAGCAGTCGGATTCTACAAGATTGAGCTTGGTTTCCATATCCAAGGCTGCTGTTTTGACAGCCTCACAAACCTTCTCCAAATTCAATTGATTTCCATTTTGCTCCGGTATGATCTCATATCCGGTTCCTTTTATGTATTCAGATAAGGCAGCATCTGTTGGTTTCTCATAAAATTCTTTATCAAACCCTTTCAATGCATTTACAGTCTGCTGCAATTTAGCATCATCAATTACAATCCACTCTTCTTTTTCATAACTTCGTTTTACCGGTAAGAACCACAGAAACTGATTCTGTTCACCTATTAATTCTTTAATACCGGTTTCTTTTTTTAACTGAAATCCAATTGCTTCACCGGAAATGGTTTCTGTATAGTCACTTCTATCCTTTTGCATTTCTGTAACTTCCAGCTGATATCCCGCTATGTCCTCAGCAATACTACCCACCGTTTTTCCTGACAAGTCCATTCCATTAACGGTACTATTCCAGCAAAAATGAAAGGAAAACCAGAGCACTCCTGCCAGGTAAACCAGAAGTATTACTGCCACTGCTGCAAACAGCCATTTTGTTTTTCCCGGCAGATTTCCTTTCTTATCAATTGCAATTTTCTCTTTATCTGTAACCTTCTTCTCTTGCGTTTCCATACTTTTTCTCACTTCATCTGTATACTCTGTTCCCATTATCTACAATACAATCAGCAAATGCAACCGTACATTATAACCACTTTCTGGAATTAATTTTTTTTATAAATTTTTCCAAAATAATGAACTATTTTCATCTATACTTGCTCTTATAAGTAGATGCATCAAAATTCAAAAGGAAAGGAAGGATAGCCGTGGAAGATCATCAATTGATTGAGCAGATTAAGGCCGGCGATCAGGACGCCTTTGATATGCTATACGAAAAATATATGAATCTGGCTGTGCGCACAGCTTATTTAATAGCCGGAAATCTGACAGACAGTGAAGACATTGTACGGGAATCCTTTGTAAAAGCTTATCTTCATATACACTCATTATCAAAAAATGCAAGTTTTAAGCCTTGGTTTCTAAAAATTGTAACTCGTACTGCATGGGCATTCTGTCAGAAAAAAATGACTGAATTTGCAGATGCGAATATAGAAGAAAAAGTCGATCATCCGGATGAAAAAGATTCCCTGGATCATATTTTGCAGACTGAGCAGTCCAATATTCTATATCACGCCATTCGTGAATTAGATATAAAGCATCGCTCAGTAGTCGTCCTATATTATTACGATCAGCTAACCACAAAAGAAATTTCGATTATCTGTAATTGTCTGGAAGGAACTGTAAAGTCCAGACTCTTTATTGCCAGGAAAAAATTAAAAGAAGCTTTGCAGGAATGGAAGAAGGAGGAAGAAACATCTTATGAAAAAATTAGATCAGAGCATTACCACAGCACTATATGATGCAGGCAATCAGGTTCAGGCTTCCCCTGCACTCAGAGAACGCATCAAAGAACAGATAAATAACCAAATCTCGCAACCTGATATGGAGGAATTTACTATGAAAAAACATATATCGAAAAAGAAACTCATCATTGGAACACTTGCCGCCTGTTTTATGGTATCTATGAGCTGTTTTGCTGCCGGAAAGATCACCGGCTATGTATCTCATCGCAATCCTTTCACGGCGTCTAAGGACTTTTCCGATCTGGAGAAAGTTAAAAAAAAGGCCGGTTATGACATAAAAGCTGTTGAAAGCTTTACCAACGGCTACGAATTCACTTCCTTAAACAGTAACAGTCAGGCCGCTCAGGTTGCAGATGGCAACAATGTAAAAGAAGGCATTGAAATCAATCTTGAATATACAAAAGACGGAAACCGCATCGCTCTTTATACCGACACCCTGTACTCCCCGGAAGAAAATACCCAGGTTCCCCAGAAAACCATGGATATTAACGGTATCACGGTTGCTTACAATCAAGATACTTACAAATTCGTCCCACCGGACTATGAATTAACAGAAGAAGATAAAGCAAATGAACAGAAAGATCATTACTTTATTTCCTGCGGTTCTGATGAAGTTGAAATCCAGCAGGCTTATTCCGTAAGCTGGGTTGATAACGGTGTCAACTATGACCTTTTCGCTTTTGATCTGGAACTTACTCCGGAGAAATGGTTCCAAATGGCGGAAGAAATCATAAATCAATAAGCTGGTTATAGCATTTCCCGTTATTTGCCTTCCAGCTTTTCATGCATGGCTGCCATGATAAGCAGAATAACAATCAGGTATACCGGCAATATTGCCGTGGTACTATGACTTGCCAAAAAGCCAAATATTGGTGGCATCATACATGTTCCAATATAAGCACTTGCCATCTGTACCCCGATAAGTGCCTGAGATCTTTCCGCACCAAAATGCATCGGCGTGGAATGAATGATACAGGGATAAACCGGTGCACAGCCAAGACCAATGAGCCAAATACCGGCTAATGCTGATATTTCTCCAAGTGGCAATAAAAGAGCTATTATACCAAACAAAATAAGGCCTTCTCCAATTCGTATCATCTGCGGATCAGAAAAATGCATGGTCATAAAACCACTGATAAAACGTCCCAGCGTGATTCCTACAAAAAACAGAGCTGCCATGCCTGCTGCCCGTTCCGTTTCCAGACCACGGCACAGTACAAAATAACTGCTGGCCCAAAGTCCGGCGGTCTGTTCCAGAGCGGAATAACAGAAAAACATGATCATAACCTCTTTTGCCCCGTGAATTTTCACAATCTCCCGGAGTGAAAGAGGTTTGTTTTCTGTCTGAGAAGGTATCGCTTCATGGTCAGACACGGTCTTAGAAAGTTCCACGTTCTCCGATACCGTTATTCGCTTTTTCCATAAAGGCAAACTAAATAGCAATATCGCAGTTAACATAACTTGAAGTATGGCAATATACCGATATCCCATATTCCAAGACTGTCCCCCGGTTAGAGCAAACCCCATAATATATGGTCCCGTAGAAGCACCAATCCCCCACATGCAATGAAGCCAGCTCATCTGTCTGCTGCTATAGTGCAATGCCACATAATTATTTAAAGAGGCATCAACACTTCCTGCGCCTAATCCGTAAGGAATTGCCCAAAGACAAAGTCCCGGGAAGGAATGTGTCACAGAGAATCCACCAAGTGCAATAGCTGTAGTGGCTACACTGATCGCTGTCACCTTTCCCGTGCCCAGCTTCCAGGTAAGTTTGTCACTCTGCAGACTGGATACTACGGTTCCAATCGCGATAATCATGGAAATGATACCGGCATAAGACACCGGTACACTAAGTTCCGGATACATAACCGGCCATGCTGATCCCAGCAAAGAATCCGGCAATCCAAGACTGATAAATGATAAATATATAATTGCTAATAATAGATGCAACATATTGCTTTTCTCCTGTTTATCTTCTAGAATAATTACAAGATAGGATTATATCATCATTTTTCAATTGCAAATAGAACAAATCCTTCGAATTATAGTACGAAATCGCCATTATCAAAGAACGCGCTATTTTTTTCTATAAAGTCGATTTTTTTACACAAAATGGAAAGGACATACCCATGGCATTATCTGACTGCTGTACCACAACCGATGACAGAGAAATGGAACTAACTCCACACGGTACCACTGACTTTCCCATCGCATGCTACCATGATGATTTATCTGCCGCTAAAGTTCCCTGGCACTGGCATGATGAATTAGAACTTCTCCTGGTCAGTGAAGGCTCTATCGTTGCCTCCTGTGGAAACAGGCAGTATACCCTTTCTGAAGGAGACGGTCTCTTTATCAATACCGGTATTTTGCATGCTATGTACAATTTATATCCGATTGATGGCAAGAAAACGCACTCCTGTCGCCTTCATTCTCTCGTCTTTCATCCACGCTTGATCGGTGGTAATCCTGATAGTATTTTTTGGCAAAAATATATACAGCCCATTCTCACAGACTGTACTTTGTCAGAAATCCTGCTTCATCCTACTATGACATGGCAGGCTGCTGCTTTAAAACAGCTGGAAAGCGCCTGGCACGCCTGTGTAGAAGAACCGGATGGTTATGAATTTCAAATCCGAAATAACCTTTCTGATTTACTTTTTCTGTTATTCCAAAACAGACAGGTCTCTCAAAATAATACGTCCACAGCTACACTTAAAAATGCTGCGCGAATCAAGCAAATGTTGCAATATATTCAAGCACACTTTTCCGAAAATATTTCTATTACAGAAATTGCAGACAGTGCACTCATTAGTACCAGTGAATGCTTACGCTGTTTTCACAATACTGTAGGACTAACTCCTATCCAATACGTTAAACAATACCGCCTGGAAAAAGCTGCTGAGCTGTTACGCTCTACAGACTGGAAAATAATGAATATCGGTTTCGCCTGCGGTTTCCAGGAAATGAGCTATTTTGCCAGAGCCTTTCAGGCGCAGTATGGTACTACACCTTCTGACTTTCGCAAAAATAATTAACCCCATCCGCATAGGTCAACAGATCTATGCTCTTGCCTGTAACAGCATCATTTCCTGAATATCAGCCTCAATGCCTTCTATATCAGTTCTTACGTTATAAGCATATTCTAATACCAGATCTGCATTTGGCGTAAATCGCAGATAGTCTCTGGTAAACTGTTCAAAATCTCCTGTCCCGTTATGGATTCTCTGATGTCCGTCCTGGATACCGTCATTATTATGAATATGATAAGCTACAATCTGATCCTTTAATTCTTCTATTACATGGGACAGATTCCAGCGATTACACCATGCATGTCCAATGTCGATCAATACTTTGTCCCTGTTCTTTTTGCATTCTGTGATGAATTCTTTTTCATCGAGTAATACATTTCGATGACTGGGCACACCGGTATTTTCTACTACAATGGGAACTCCTGCAAGCTTTGCCTTTTCTTTTACCAGAATCAGTCTCTTTCTGGCTCTCTCCAACATCTGTGGCTTTCCGTCCACACTGTTTTCATTTTCTTCAACAGCCTTATTATTGTAATGGAATACAATATAACGACTGTCCAGCCTGTTACACATAGCCAGTGTCTGATCCAGGAATCGATCTGTTTTTTCATAAGCTTTTGAACCTACAACTGCGGAATTCTCTGCCTCATAGTATTGTTCATGACAGGAAATCGGAAACATTTTCAGCTTTCTCTCATAGCTCTTTTCCAGTTCAGAAAAACCTTCCTGGTTGAACAATGGGAAAAGCTCCAGTCCCAATCTGGGAAACTGTTTTGTAAAATGAAATACCTCTTCAAACTGCTCCTGGGTATACATATTCATACTTAAAAAAATCATAGTTCCTCACCTTCTGCCTGTAGGCATTGCCGTGGGCATAACCCATATAGGCATTGCCCATCCGGGCTTGAAATCTCTACTGTAATTTTTTGGGATATCCCAGATTATTGGTGGTCTCTATATCAAATAAATGAATCTTATCAAAATCCGGCTCAAAATAAACATTTTCGCCCGGCATAGGTGCTGCATCCTCACAGATCGCCAGCATTTCCATACCTTTTACCTGGAAATAAACACCTAACTGATTACCATAGTTCTCCACGTAACGGACCAGGGCTTTCATAGCATAATCCTTATCCTTAGGTGCTCTTGTCAGATGAATATCTTCCGGACGAATACCAAAATAGAGACGGTTTCTACTGCCTACTACCTTGCACCATGCATCCGGCAGCTTCATTTTAGCGCCTTCGATATACAGATAACCTGCATCATAGGAAGCCTCTACCACATTGGCCGGAGGGGAACCGATGAATTTAGCTGTAAATACATTAGCCGGTTTTTTATAAATATTCTGTGGTGTATCAAATGCCTGCAAAGTTCCCTCGTTCATAAGGGCGATTTTCTGTCCAACGGTCATGGCTTCGATCTGATCATGAGTTACATAGACAAAGGTCTGATGATACTGTTCATGAATTTTTACCAGTTCCTTTCTGGCATAAGCGCGAAGCTGTGCATCCAGATTAGACAAAGGCTCGTCCAGCAGGAAATAATCTGCTCTTTTTACAATGGCTCTTGCCAGAGCAACTCTCTGTCTCTGACCGCCGGAAAGTTCCTTCGGCTTACGTTCCTCCAGTCCGGTCAGATCCAGCATACGAATGGCTTCACTGGTACGACTGTTAATCTCATCTGATGGAAATTTGTTTACCTTTAAAGCATAAGAAATATTCTGACGTACAGTCATATGTGGATAAAGAGCATAATTCTGGAATACCATGGATACATTTCTGTCACCGCTTTCCACATCATTCACTCGTTTATCGCCCAGATACAAATCTCCGGATGTAATATCCTCCAATCCAGCGATCATACGCAGCGTTGTGGATTTACCACAACCGGAAGGTCCTAAGAGGATCAAACGTTCTCCGCCTTCCACTTTCATATTCAAATTTTTAACCACCTGGTTTTGATCATAAGATTTACAAACCTGGTTAAATACAATCTCTTTCATTTCTCCTCATTTCTGCATCAAAAATGCTGCCATTATCCCTTCACACCGCTAAGAGCAAAGGTATTGATGATGTATTTCTGGAAAATCATATACAGAATCAGCGGTACAATCATGGTAGTAACAGAAACTGCCATTGCTACGGTAAAGTCCGTTCCACCTTCTGAACTGATGAACATCTGTAATGCCAGGGACAATGTATAATTTTCTTTTGATTTTAAGATCAGTACCGGCCATACATATTCATTCCAGGAATTGATAAAGAAAATAATACCTGTAGATACAACCGCCGGTTTTACCAATGGCAGTAAAATATCTCTGATGATACGGGCATGTCCGATCTTTTCCATTCTGGCCACCTCAATAAGAGATTTGGGAACAGTACGCATGGACTGTCTAAGCAGGAAAATACCCAGTGCATCACTTAACTGCGGTAATGCCACACCCCAAATATTATCGTTTAATCCCAGTGCTGATACGGTAATGTAGTTGGGGATCATGGTAACGGTAAATGGGATAAACATGGTACTAATCAAAACAAAATATAAGCTGCCTTTTCCCTTGAAGTCCAGGAATACAAATGCATATGCTGCCAGGATACTGGTCAGACTCTTGAATACGGTAACCGTAAACGCGATCAAAAACGTATTCATGGTAATGCGTACAAAAGGAAGTCGTTCAAATACATGACGATAATTTTCCAGCGTTGGAGCTGCCGGTATAAAGCGCCAGATATGGTTCGTAGCTTCCTCCAATGTCTTAAAAGAGTTGGAAATAGCAAATATAATTGGGAAAAGCAGTACAATGGTAATGGCTGCAAACAGGATCTGATACAGCCACTGTTTTTTATCAATTTTCATAATATACTCCTTTTTCCACATACTTAAATTCCAAAACCAGTAATCCTACGAACAGCACCATACTTAATACAGAAAATGCTGACGCCACGCCGGTTCTATACATATAAAAAGCTTCGTGGTAGGTCTGGTAGATCAGGTTGGAACTTGCATAGTTAGGACCACCCTGTGTAACTACCTTAATAGGAGTAAATACATACTGTAAGCCCTGTACAATGGTGATAATAAACACATAAATTCCAGTTGCAGAACTCATTGGCAATATAATCTGTGTAAATATTCTGTAATTAGATACATGATCTATTTTTGCTGCTTCAATCACTTCCTGCGGAACACCCATGACACCGGAAAGTACGATGATAAAGTTGTATCCAAAAACCTTCCAGGATGTAACCAGACTCAGTATCCAGATAACCAGTCCTTCACTTTTTGACCAGATAGGAAGTACGATTCCAAAATGCACCAATATCTTTGCAATAGGTCCGGTAACCGGATTTAAGATCCAGACATACAGGATAGAACCTACTACCAGAGAAATCACACTGGGAAGGAAAAATGCGGTTTTATAAAAACCTTTTCCCTTTCGCATTAAAAATGACAGGATAAAGGATAAAATATATGGAAAAACAAAGTTAATAACCAAAAGAATCGCTATGTATAACAGCGTATTTCCAAGTACTTTATAGGTCAGGTCATCTGTCAGTAAGGTGACATAATTTTGAAATCCAACGAACTTCTTTACCGGTTTGATCATATTCCAGTCAAAGAAACTGAGATAAACGGTTCTTGCCAATGGCCAGAACATGAATATGGTAAATACAATCAGTGAAGGAAGGATCAGGCATGTTGCTAATATCTGCTCTTTTAGCTTCCTTTTTTTCATTTTTTCTCTCATTCCGCCGCATTAGCGGCTATCACATATAAAAGGGAAGGAAGAATCTTCCTTCCCTTCATATATTATTTTTGGCTATCTATTAGTTTCCAAGTAGTGCGTTGATATCATCCTGTGCCTTTGTCAGACCTTCCTGTGCAGTTACACTGCCACTTAAGATCTGATCTCTGGTATCTAACAGAATCTGTTCTGCCTGAAGACCTGCATCACCAGGGAAAGAAGTCCAAGGATGTACGCTGTCCATCTGTGTGGTAGCGGCTTTCATCATCTCATTTTCTTTCAGGAAAGTCTTTAATCCTTCCGGGCTGTCCGCAACATCTTTTCTAGGTGGTACATAACCGGTACCTTCTGTCCATGCTGCCATGCTCTGGATGCTGTACAGATATTTTTCAAACTCCCAAGCTGCTGCCTGTTCTTCTTCACTCTGTGCTGTAATTGCAAGGAAGCATCCTCCTGCCGGAATAGCACGCTCTTTGCCTTCCCATACAGGAGAGTTAACTGCTGCTACATCAAAAGCTGCACTGCTCTGAATATTAGCTCTTCTTGCGATTGTAGTATAAGTCATGGCTACTTCGCCCTGGTTAAATGCCTGCATACCTTCATCCCATGAGATATTTAATGCGGTACCATCTGCTACCATATCTGCCCATGCCTGGTATGCTGCAATACCTTCTTCGGAAGCAAAAGTTGCCTGTGTTTTATCGCCTTCTTTTGTAATGAATTTAGCTCCATTGCTTTCCAGTAATGCCTGTGTTGCCCAGTTGTCAGCAGGCTCCTGGATATATAAACCATACTTGCCTGTTTTCTCTTTAATTGTCTTGGAGTATTCGATTACCTGCTCCCATGTAGTCGGGCCTTCATCAGAAAGTCCTGCTTCTTTAAACAGATCCTTGTTATAATACAGAACCGGGTTACTTAAAGAATAAGGAATACCAACCTGACTGCCATCACTGTTTACTGCCAGTTCCAGTACGTTTGGTAAGAAATTACCTGTTAAGAAAGTAGGATCCTCTGTATCATATTTATCAATTGCATCCTGTGGTGAGATATAACTGAAGTTATTGGAGAAGTAATCCAGGAATGCCCAGCCGATCTGTACGACTGCAGGTGATTTACCGGTTGCTACTTCTGCCTGAAGGTTCTGCATCAGACCCTTATACATATCAGGATTGTATTTTGCTACGACTTCAATATGGTCATTGGATTCATTGAACGCACTAACCAAATCTTCTACAGTTTTACCACCCTGATCGTCTGCGTTACAATGCCAGTATTCAATTTTAATTTTCTCGCCGGATGCGCTCTCGCTGCCTGCTGCCGGTGCTTCAGATGCTGCTGTTGTTTCTGCCGGTGCAGATGATGTTGTTGCAGTCTCTGCTGCACTGCCACATCCTGTTGCCATCATTAATGTTGCTGCTAATAATGCACAAATACGAATTGATCGTTTTTTCATTTTTCTCCCTTATTCGATTAGAAGTATTCTGTTTATTTGCCTGTACAAGCCTCATTTAAAGTAACACATTTAAAATTGTGTAACTATCAAATGCAAGTAAATGATTTGTAAAAATAATTTTTCTTTATTTATCCAAAATTTTACTTTGGACCCGCTAAGTCAAATTTTCATTACATTGCTTTTATTGAAATTTATTTTTGGGAATGATTGACACCAAAATGAATTCATGGTATAGATTAGATAAATACGAGGGAGTAGTTAGCATCTTTGATGAGATGTTATATTGTTCGTCAACACGCTGGATAAGCCGGACAATATACCGACAACAGATTTTTGGATACGTTGTTTGTAACAAGACTTTTATTGCACTTTTTGTGTGCAGTAAAGGTCTTTTTCTTTTTCCTTTCTGCATTACGAATATACAGGCGTGGCAATTGCAGAAATGCAAAAATCACATATTAGCGCCGGAAAGAGAGAACATATGGAAATGTATTTTTGGTTATTGATCGGTTTTGTATTCCTTATTAAAGGAGCAGATTTCTTTGTAGATGGGTCTTCCTCTATAGCAAAGATTTTAAAGGTACCTTCTGTTATTATCGGACTCACAATTGTTGCTATGGGCACCAGTGCACCGGAGGCTGCCGTTAGTATTACTGCCGGGCTTGCAGGAAGCAGTGATATTTCCCTTGGTAACATTTTGGGATCTAACATCTTCAATCTGTTGATGGTAATCGGAGTTTCTGCCTTGATACGTCCTTTTGATTCGCCAAAAGATATCTTACATAGGGATATGTGGTGGAATCTTGGAATTACGATTACCCTCTTTGTTCTATTATTAAATGGAACATTAAGTCGTGGAAATGGTATTGTACTGCTCATTGCGATGGCTGTCTATCTCTTTACAGTTGTTCGCAGCGCTATGCACAATCGTGTGGAGGAAGAGGATCTGGATCAGTTACCACTGTGGAAAAGTATACTTTTTATCATCATTGGTTTGCTCGCTATTGTATTCGGTGGTGATCTTGTAGTTGATAATGCACAGTTGATTGCTTTGTCCTTAGGTATGAGTAATACCTTAATTGGACTTACCATTGTGGCTATTGGTACTTCCCTGCCGGAGCTGGTAACCTCTATTGTCGCTGCCCGTAAAGGAGATTCCGGCATTGCACTGGGAAATGCTGTGGGTTCCGGTTTGTTCAATATTATGTTTATTTTGGGAATGGCTTCTGTTCTGTCACCAATTCATGTGGCACCGGAGCTTCTCATCGATACTCTTATCCTGTTTGCAGTCAGTATGATGATCTTTCTGTTCGCAAGGTCTTACCGACGCACAGGACGCTTAGAAGGTGCCTTCTGCGTCCTGTGCTATATCGCTTACAGTAGTTATATCATCATGCGTTAAATGGTTTTAATTCTAAAATAAAAGTTATCTGGTTCCGTTATATAAAAACCGGATGGGTGCAATGCTTTCATTTTCCGGGCAGAACAGAGAAATGCTATAGGTCTCGATTAGACCTCCCGGTATATCCACTGCCCCTAACTGTTGCAATGTTCCATCCGGTTTTAATCTGATTAAACCTTCTTCGCCAGCATACCATTCTCTCATGCCATAATACAGGATCCCATATACATCCTGCTTCCATGCTGCAGTCTGACGTTCCAGATTTACCAAAGAAACGGCTTCAACCAGTGGTTGCAAATCTTTTTCCTTCTCATAAGTATGTTCTGTTACTGTTCCATTTAAATAAATTGTAATCTGGTCAGACTTCTTTCTGTCATAGGAAATCAGGTAGCTATTCACAAATTTTCCGTGTTTATCATAACCGCACAGAAATGTATCCAGTGTATCTATGGTTCCATCCGGAAGAAAATGAAGATTAAAACTGCTTGCTAATGTCAGTTTCTCCGGCAATTCAACTTTTGTTCGGACATCTTCCAGGATACCCTCTATTCCGGTTCGATATATATTTATGTGAGCCTCGTCAAGTTCTACCGTTCTCTGATTTTTTACCTTTTCTATCGCCCAGGCCAGGCTGCCATTTAAACCGGTTGCACTTTTTCCTACATGCAGACCACCTATCACTGTAACTATAATAAGGAGAATTAGGACCGGCTTTTTCCATATTAATGTCCGAAAAGTTCCTCTTGCATGAAGTTTTTTAATCAGCAGAATCTTTTCTTCCTCTGCAATACCCTTTAATTCCAGCTGATACAGGGTATGTTTTGGCAGATACAGGAATATTCTTTTCTTTGTGATGTCCGATTGTCGAATATTTTGATAGGAAACCTTTTGCCACTGTGTTTCCGATTGTCTAAATTGTAAACCGGTTTCTTCCACGCGAAATTCATTTACCTTATAAGTGCTGCTTCTTTTCTCATATAAAAATATGAGGACAATAAATTCCACGAAATATAGCAGAAAAAACACTGTACAGCACGCAAGCGGCAGTAAATGTGCTCTGATATTTCCATACTGACACAATTTTGCCAGATGATACCAGACAATTCCATATATAACCAGAAAAATCGGATTGACTAATAACCTCAGAAAAATTCTTTTTACCATATCTATTCCCCTATTTTCTCAATCTGATGCCATCATAAGTCCAGGTTTCTCCCATGTCATCTGAGAGGTATACAGCCTTCTCTCCGCCCATTTCACTATATTCCTCCATGCCAAGATACAAGATCAGCTGTCCATTCTGCAGCTCCGGAGGATACGCCATGGAATAATATTCCGGAACATCCTGAATTTCCAGTAAAGTCCATGTTATTCCTCCATTGTCCGTTCTCCACAGCTCAGGCGGTTCTCCACTGGAAGACCTTATGGACAGAAAGCCTATCTCATTGGTGATAAAAGAAGCTCCTGTCGTCAAAGAATGGCTCATGGTCTGAAGATCCGGGCCCGCATCACCTTTTTCTATCCAGGTTCTGCCGCCATCTTCTGTCGTAAATAAAATGCTGGCCTCTTGATACATGGTCCTGTCATTGGTAAGTATCAGGAATCCATGTTCTGCATCCTCCGGAAAACTGACGAAAAATCGCCTTACAGACTGATATTTAGTAGTAACAGTATGATTTTCCCAGGTTCCATCTGCATTACGATAGACCACTGCTGCCGATGTTATATTACTGCCACCATAGGCAAAAATCTGTTTTGTATCGTTTACCTGAAAGCTCTTTTCCTGTACGGAAGATAATACTCCATCCATCTGATCGCCTCTGTCAAATAACATTTCCAGAGATAACGGTACTGATTCCCATGTACTGCCATCTATTGTTGCTTCCAGCTGATTTTCAACAATCCGGTAATCTGCCAAGGTTTCTTCCACAGCTGAGACGCCCATATCTATTTCTGCCACATCATTGTAATCTTGTTGCGGATAAGTTTCACGGAAAGCATTCAGTGCCTCATTCCCATTTGCAAGTCCCATCAGTTCATACACATAATCTGCCACTTTACGAACATGGACTGCCAAACAATAATTGACATAACGGCTCCCGTCTTTCATGGTTTCCATTCCGGCTCCCTGTTCTACCAATGGTACAGGTTCATCATCCCATAAGTAGTCTCCGCCAATCACATAATAAACGCTGTCTGTTCCATCATCTGCCAACTTCCTAAAATAAGACAGTTCTATCTCTGCCACACTTCCCGATTCTTCAGGATCATACAAGCTTCCCTGTTCTTGATCTTCCAGTGCATATAAATACCTAGTTATCATTTTATCTAAAGTGTCATTTCCCCGGTCCCACTGCGACCTGATTTGCCATGGCCCTTCGGCCGTGAGTGGCAGTTCTTCGTAAGAAAGCCACTCTTTTTCAGGCGTTTCGACTGTTCCACCCAGTTCTTCTGCACGCTGTTCTACGCGGAGCATATCTTTTAACGCCTGCTCCGTAAAGGCTTCCGGCAATTCATAGCCTTCGTAAATATTTACAATATTTTCTTCTGTTTCCAGCTCTACTCTTTCCTGTAACTGGTTCATGACCAGGCTTCCGATAAATATCGTCTCACACAATAGCACCAAAATTGCTATGACTGCCAGCCAGTCCATACGTCTTTCTTCCTTTGTTACTGCCCGTATCCTTGCCTTCATAACTGTTTTGGAATTATAAAAGTAAGTAGTCCATGCTGTCTGTCTGTTTTCAGAATATAGTCTCAAATAATCAATAAGCAGTTGCCCATAGGCAATACGATCTTCTCTTGTCTTTCCCTTTACAATACTTTCATCACAGGCAACCTCCAAGTTTCGGAACACCACAGGCTTAATCAGATATATAAATGGCTGATACCAAAGAAAGCATCGACTTACCATAACAAGAAATTTATACCAGTTATCCTTCGCCTTCATATGACGACATTCATGAGCGAAAATCAGCTCTAAAGGCGCGTGATCTACAGCTTCCGTAGAAACCAATTTCTCCGGTACCAGCATAACCGGATGATAGAAGCCCAATACCAGTGGCGATTTTATTCGTCTGCTTTGGTATACTCCCAGTTCCTTATGATAACCGGTATTCGCCTTTGCCGCAGTCAGACCTTCTCTTACCCGGACATTCTTAACGATTCGCATATCCCGATAGCAGGCATTACGGAATCTGAAATACCCAAGCACCTGCCAGAACAGCAAAACTATTGCAATAAAAATCCAGCCGGCAATAGTAAGATATTTCCAATTATCATACAGAACATAAGGAAGCGAAAAATGATTGACTACTTTTCCAGCCAAATAATCCATTCTCCACATATTTAAAATCAAAAATCCATGAAATAAATAAAGCTGAATGATTAACATCAGCCAGATTGCTTTTCTCCATTTGGCACTCATTTGTCCACCTCTTTTTTCTGTTCATTCAGAAACTCCTGCAGCTCATCAATATCCTTAGATGACAGGTTTCCTCCATCTGCCAACGCCGACACAAAATCTGTAATCGAATTACGATATAATCTTTTTAAGATAGATCCGCTTTCCCTTTTCAAATATTCCTGCTTCTGAATAATCGGTGTATAAATATTTAATTTACCTTCCTTTTTCACAGATAAAAATCCTTTTTCTTCCAGTCTTGCCAGAAAAGAGAGAATAGTAGTTGCTCCCAGTTTCCTATCTGCCTCTAATCTGTCTTCTATTTCCATTCTCGTAACCGGATGATTCGCATCCCAGATAATCATCATCAGTTCCAGTTCTGATTCCGGTAATCTCCTCATAATTATATTCCTCCAAATTTTACGGTTCTTTATTCTACATTTGCCGAATTTATTATATTCTACAATTGCCGAATATAAATGTCAAGTAAGACCGGGCTAAATATCTATGCCCGGCCATTATATATCAATAACTACTCCTGAAACAATTTGGTGGAATAATATCGGTCTCCGCTATCCGGTAACAATACCACGATGTTCTTTCCTTTATTCTCCGGTCTCTTCGCTACTTCAACTGCTGCTGCAAGAGCAGCTCCTGAAGAGATGCCCACCAGCAAGCCTTCTGTTTTTGCAAGTGCTTTCGCATAGGTAAACGGAACTTCATTATCAATTGTTATGATTTCATCATAAACATCACGATTTAAAGCCTTAGGTACAAAATTTGCACCGATTCCCTGAATGGCATGTGCTCCCGCAACACCTTTTGTCAATACCGGAGATGTTTCCGGCTCTACACCAATGATACGTACTGCAGGTTTTTTTCCTTTCAGGAATTCACCGGTTCCTGTAATCGTCCCACCGGTTCCGATTCCTGCAATGAAAATATCCACATTTCCTTCTGTATCTTTCCAGATTTCCGGTCCGGTTGTTTTCCTATGAGCGGTGGGATTTGCCGGATTTTCAAACTGCCCTGCAATGATACTGCCCGGGATACTTTGCTCCAGCTCCTGCGCCTTTTCAATTGCTCCTGCCATCCCCTTGTCCCCCGGTGTCAGGACAATCTCAGCTCCATATGCTTTGATAATATTCTGTCTCTCTACACTCATGGTATCAGGCAATACAATTATCATACGATATCCTTTAACTGCAGCAATGGCTGCCAGTCCAATTCCTGTATTACCGGAAGTAGGTTCGATGATGGTACCGCCTGCCTTCAGCTTTCCTGTTCTTTCAGCATCTGCTATCATCTCGGCCGCCACACGATCCTTGGCACTTCCAGCCGGATTTAGAAATTCCAGTTTTACCAAAATACGTGCCTCCAGATTGTAATGTTTGGCAAATCGTTTTGCTTCCATCAACGGTGTTTTTCCAATGATTTCCATCATATTTTCATAAATCATAGTTGTTCTCTCCTTTACTATTCATTTACAATATTCTGAATCCAGATTCCCTTTTTCACCAGAATATAACCAACCACACATTTAATTAATTCCGCTCCCTGCACCATGGCATAGAGCATGATAATTCCCAACACGGTATGGGAAGAAAGAAAAAATGCCAGCGGTATGGACATGCACCATACGAAACAGCTGTCAAACAAAAAGGTGACAACCGTCTTTCCGCCGGAGCGAATGGTAAAATACGTTGCATGCATGAATGCCTGAATCGGCAGACAACAGGCATTTACCAGCATAAAATCCTTTGCCAGCTCTTTAACCACATCCTGTGTCTTGTATAGTTCCGGAAAGAAATTGGACACTCCGGCCAATACAATACCTACCAGTACACAGCATGCTGTTGAGAAGAAAATCAGCTTTCCTGCTGTATCCTCAGCCTCTTTTAACTTACCTGCACCCAGCAGCTGACCAACCAGAATCGCAATAGAACTGCCCAGCGCCATATATACAATATTAAAAACATCCCCAATTGTGCTTGCAATGTTGATACCGGCAATAACGCTTAAACCTCTGACAGAATAACATTGTAACAAAACAGCCTGTCCGGTTGCCCACAGCAATTCATTAACTGTAAGTGGTAACCCTTTTATAATAATCTTTTTCGTCAGACTGGCCGGTATGGAGAAATGTCTGAAAACACCTTGAATAAACCGATTCTGTACACTATGCCTATGCGTCCAGCTTACTACTATGAAAAGCTCGACAAATCTGGAAATGACTGTTGCAATAGCTGCTCCCCTTACACCAAGCACCGGCATACCAAAATGACCATAAATCAACGCATAATTTAATACCAGATTTACCAATACCGCCACGATACCTGCTTTCATAGGCGTTACCGTTTCTCCTGTTTCACGCAGTGTGGAACTATATGCACAGTTAATACTATAAGGTATATTTCCAATCAGCATAATCAACAGGTATTCATAACCATAACCCAGAGTACGCTGCAAATCCCCGGTTCCGTCACCTCCATGTAAGAATAGGCGGATCAGATCCGTTCCGCAAAATCCAAACAAGAGTATTCCCAATCCACTCAAGCAGGTGCAAATAATCAATTTCAATCGAAAGGTATCACGCACACCCTTATGATCTCCACAGCCATAAAACTGTGCTCCAAAAATTCCGGCACCTGACACAATTCCAAATATTGTGATTTCAAATACAAAGATCAGTTTATTACTGATGGCCACGCCGCTCATCTGCTCGGTTCCCACACGGCCAACCATAATATTATCCAGCAGATTTACAAAAGTAGTAAATCCATTCTGAATCATAATCGGAATACTGATTAACAGTACCCGCTTGTAAAATTCTCTGTTTCCAATATATCTTTTAATCCCTTTGTTCATTTCTTTAGTCTACTCCCCGTAATGCAGTGTTGGGGATGGTTTTCTTTAAATTATCCACAAACTCCATTAGTTCTTCTTTTTCATAAGCTGTAAATGCCTTGCACAAAACGCCGTCGCTTTCCACATAGCTTTGAAGAAAATATGCCTGGCAACCTGCAATCCAATTTCCTATTTTTTCAAAATCCTTTTTCGTATGTAATTCCCTGACAACCGTTGTCCTGAATTCATATGGAAGTGTTCCATTTAATAAGAAAGAAACCGATTCCCGGATATCTTCTATCTTCACCTTAGCATTTCCGCATACTGCACCATAGTTCTCCGGTGATGACTTAATGTCCATTGCCACATAATCCAGCAACTCTTCCTGCACCAGCTTTTTTAAGACATCAGGTCTGGAACCATTGGTATCTAACTTTACCAGAAATCCTAATTCCTTAATCTTTCGAATAAAGTTTTCCAGGTCAGCTTGCAAGGTTGGCTCTCCACCTGTAATACATACTCCGGTCAAAATACCTTTTCTTTTCTTCAAAAAAGAAAAAAATTCTTCCTCCGGAGTCTGCTCTACCTGCTCCGGATGCAAAACCAAATCTCCATTCTGACAAAAAGGGCATCTGAAATTACAGCCACCTGTAAATACTGTTGCTGCAACATGTTCCGGAAAATCTAATAATGTTGTTTTGTTCAATCCGCAGATTTGCATTTCCTCTGCCCCGCCTTTATAATGATTTTAAATCTCATTATAAGCGGAGTTGGCGATTATGACAATACAGGAAAAATATATGAAAGAAGCTATCAGACAGGCAAAAAAGGCTTACAAGCTGGGCGAAGTCCCCATTGGCTGTGTAATTGTTTTCGAAGATAAAATTATCGCCAGAGGCTATAATCGGCGCAATACAGACAAAAATACCCTGGCTCATGCAGAGATTACTGCAATCAATCGTGCCAGTAAGAAAATCGGTGATTGGCGATTGGAAGGCTGCACCCTTTATGTGACACTGGAACCATGTCAAATGTGCTCCGGTGCCATCGTACAGGCCCGAATCCCCGAAGTGGTCATGGGAAGCATGAACCCTAAGGCCGGATGTGCCGGTTCTATCCTGAACATTTTGGAAATGCCGGAATTTAATCATCAGGTAACGGTAACTCGTGGTGTTCTGGAAAAAGAATGCACTACTATGCTGACCACCTTTTTTAAGGAACTTCGTATCCGTAATAAATTGTTGAAAACAGAGAACACAACTATGTCAGCAGATACATCAGGCAGTGCGCAAAATGACGTACAAAATGCACCTGTACAAAGTTGACAATACCAGCAAAATTCAGTATACTGATTAAGCCGTGCAGCCGGGGCGTTAGCGGTGCCTTGTACCTACAATCCGCTTTAGTAGGGGTGATGTTCGACAGAGGGCTTTGGCTTTTATTGCTGCCCTTCATAAGTGGCGTTGAAGTTTGGGTCTCACGCAATGGAAATCTACGAATCGTGTCAGGGCAGGAATGCAGCAGCACTAAGTAGAACCTTTCATGTGCCGTGAGGGTGCCTGGCGGAGTTAACTGTGGAGGTAACGGGTAGGGGTTTCGCTCGAAGTCGGACGCACGGTATTTGTATGCATCCAGATAACTCTTTAATGGGAGAAATTGTATGGCTCAAATTTATGATACTGCGCAACTTAATGAGTTTCTTGAACAGCATATGTCCGATTGCTCTTTATGTCCCCGCAATTGCCATATAAATCGCTTTGAAACCACCGGCTACTGTGGTGCATCTGCTGCCATAAAAGCTGCCTGTGCCGCTCTTCACATGTGGGAAGAGCCATGTATTTCCGGTGCATCCGGCTCGGGGGCTGTATTTTTCTCCGGCTGTAATGTACGCTGTGTGTTTTGTCAAAATTATAATATTGCAGCGGGTAACACCGGAAAAGAAATCTCAACCGATCGTCTGGCAGAAATTTTTTTAGAGTTACAGGAACAAAATGCCAATAATATCAATTTAGTAACGCCAACTCACTATATCCCCCAAATTGCTATTGCTCTTACCAAATCCAGGAATCAAGGACTATCCTTGCCCATCGTTTACAATACCAGTGGCTATGAAAAAGTTTCCTCCCTTGCTTTGTTGGAGGGTTTAATTGATATTTATCTTCCTGACTGCAAGTATGTTTCCAGCGAACTAAGTACAAAATATTCACATTGTCATGATTATTTTGAACAGACAGCCAATGCGCTTCAGGAGATGTTTCGTCAAACCGGTAAACCGGTTATAGATTCAAATACCGGCTTATTAAAACGCGGAATGATCGTTCGTCATTTAATTTTACCTGGACAAACCGAAGATTCTAAAAAGGTGATTTCCTATTTGTACCATACCTTTGGTGATGATATTTATATTAGCATTATGAATCAATATACACCTCTGCCTCAGGTATCTTCTTATCCGGAATTAAGTAGAAAACTTACTACTTATGAATATGACAAGGTTATCAATTTTGCGTGCGATCTGGGTATACATAATGGTTTCATGCAGAAAGGCAGTGCCGCTGCTGAGAGTTTTATACCGGCTTTTGATATTACAGGGATTTAAGATCCTTGTCTCCTTTTACAGTATCTCGTATCTGTCAGATATCTACTTGCTTCATATAATATCCAAAAGTGCCCTTACTCGGATTTTCTGTTTCTCCAATACCTGATCCAAAAGCAAAGCCTTCAAATCCAAACATGGATGCCACCATGCGTTCTCTTTCATAATAATTTCCCGGTACTCCCAAATAATAATCATCATCATACTTTCCCAATATAATATGGTGATAATTATAAAAACCGTGGAGCAGAAAACTGTTATTCACCAGTTCCTGGTATTCCTGATTTAAAATTACAAAGTTCTTTGGCGCAATAGAGATAAACTCGGTTTGATCTGTAAAGGGATGTACTACCGGAAATTCTTTTTTCAGTTGAGACCATTTATCGGTAGCAATTTCTTCGATTATATCGGATATATTCTCTGTTTCTATATTTTCTATTATTGATGCTGTTACTGTCTCTTCCTTCTCATCTTTCTCCTTCGTCTCTTCTTTCTCCTCTTTTTTTTCCGTTTTCTCCTTCTCTTTCGATCTTTTAGAGCCATTGCCGATATATCCCCAGATTACTTTATTATCTGACAATATAATCTGGATCCCCACCAACTTTCCATAGCTTATTTTTCCTTCTCCAATCGCATTTTGGGGAAAACGAAAACAGCAGGCCGCCCGACCTCTTTCTATATGTATGTTTCCAAGTCGGCTATCCTTCTCGGTCCCCTCCATTTTCACGGGACAATCCGAAGGATTTACGTTTCCCGCATCTTTTATCTGCAGCTGCATGGTGATCAGATCATTTCTCACCTCTATCCGCAGGATTCCTGCACTTCTTACCTTTTCCCGATTCTGATACAATCCCAGATAAATAATTTTCTTATCATAAAAAAACAACCTGTTTTCCTCCTGATAGCTTCTCTAGCTATTCTATGCGGAAAACAGGCCATTCATACTGTTTACTGTTTCAATATTCTTTTTCTGCTGTTTGCTTTCTAATATTCCCTGCCGTCAATATATTTCATATAGCTGACAACCATCAGCGCAATTTTAAATGTCAATGCTTCATCAAAAATTCTAATGTCCAGTCCGTATTCTTTTTGCAGCCTTTCAATACGATAAACAAGTGTGTTTCTATGAATAAAAAGCTGTCTTGCTGTTTCTGAAATATTCAGGTTGTTTTCAAAGAATTTGTTAATGGTCATCAAACTTTCTTCATCCATGTCATCCGGTATATGGTCTCCAAATATCTCATCAATATACAGACGGCATAGATTAGTAGGCAACTGATAAATCAATCTGCCAATTCCCAGACTGCTATAGGCGGCAATTGTTTTATCAGCATAGAAAATTCCGGCAACCTCCATTGCCATCTTAGCTTCCTTATAGGATTTGGATACATCCTTCAACTCCTGCACCATAGTTCCATAAGCAACTCTGGTATTAACCATGATCTCCGTATTCATCATATCCACAATGGTAAGTGCCAGAGCATCCAGATTTTCTGTGCTGTAATCATCACCTTCCTGAATGGATTTAATTAGGATAATATTTTTCTCATCTACAGTGGTAACATAATCCCCTGATTGTTCGGAAAACAGACTTTTCAGCAGTTCCACTGCCGCATTTTCTTTTTCCATATCGTTTTCTACCAGAAATACCACTCTTGGATACTCTGTTTCGATACGTAATTTCTTTGCTCTGTTGTAAATATCCACTAACAGCATATTATCCAGGATCAAGTTCTGGAAGAAATTGTTTCTGTCAAAACGCTCTTTATAGGCTACGATCAGATTCTGGATTTCACTGACAGCGATTCTCCCAATCATGTATGCGTCTTCTCCAAATCCCCTGGCATTCAATATATATACCAGTTCCTCATCATCCATGATCTTCAGTAAATGATTTTGTCCAATTACCTGACTGTCCACAGCGGATTTAGAAAAACTCACTATCAGTTCCGGTGTGATATCTTCCGCTTCATAGGTTGAAGCCACCTCGTCACCGTTTAAATCAAAGATACATAAATCTGTTTTTGTGATTCCACGCAATTCGTCTATTGTATTCTTTATAATCTGATTTGTGATCATGGTAAAACCCCCAGTTAAAAATTCTGACATTCTTCACAGTTATTTACATTTAAACCTTCACATGTATATATTTTAACACACTTCTGTCTCTTTGGTAAAAAAAGAACTGCTACACTGATATGCAGCAGTTCCTATAAACTCTTTAAAGTTTCTCAAAAACTAGTTTGTAATAACCAGTTCTGTTTCTTTATCAAAGACATGGATCTTTTCCACATCAAATGCAAAACGGATTGTGTCACCAGGTCTTGCTGTTGTACGTGAATCTACTCTTGCAGTAATCGGGAAATCACCCAGATCAAAGTACAGGTAAACTTCAGCACCTAACAATTCATAAACCTTAACTGTGGATTCGAATACACATTTTGCAGTTTCAATATACATCTGAGAATCATATACATCCTCTGGACGAATACCAAAAGTAACGGTCTTTCCATCGTAACCGCCCTCGATCAGCTTCTTAGCTTTTGCAGGAGGCAATACGATTTCTTTATCTTTTACCAGAAGACTTACAGATTCACCATTTACTTTAACAACAGCATCCAGGAAGTTCATCTGTGGAGATCCCATAAATCCTGCTACGAACAGATTACATGGTTTCTCATATAAGTTCTGTGGTGTATCAACCTGCTGAACAATACCGGCTTTCATAACTACGATTCTGGTTCCCAGTGTCATAGCTTCTGTCTGATCATGTGTTACATAGATAATAGTTGTTCCCAGTGTTTGATGTAATTTTGCGATCTCAATACGCATCTGTACACGAAGTTTTGCATCCAGATTGGATAACGGCTCATCCATAAGGAATACCTTAGGATTACGAACGATTGCACGACCCATGGCAACACGCTGTCTCTGTCCACCGGATAAAGCCTTTGGTTTACGATCCAGTAAAGACTCCAGATCCAGAATCTTAGCAGCATCTCTTACTTTTTTATCGATTTCATCCTTTGGAACTTTTCTCAGTTTCAAACCAAATGCCATATTGTCATATACAGACATATGCGGATATAACGCATAGTTCTGGAATACCATGGCAATATCTCTGTCTTTTGGTTCTACATTATTTACAACTCTGTCACCGATTTTCAGTTCACCGGAAGAAATTTCTTCCAGACCTGCAATCATACGAAGTGTTGTAGATTTTCCGCAGCCTGATGGGCCAACGAAGATGATAAATTCCTTATCAGCGATTTCCAGATTAAAATCCTTTACAGCTTCAAAGCCATTTGGATATACCTTACATACATTTTTTAATGATAAACTAGCCATTTTTTAGTCCTCCTAATTGATTCCCCTCAAATATGTACTTAGTATATCCCAAGGGGACAGGAAGCACCATGCCACTATTCCACAATTTTTTTTTAATCCATTGTTACATTTGCTAATCTGAAAAACTTTTCTTTTCCCTAAAATACAGATTGCCCAATGAAATCTGAATTTCATGGGCAATTTGAACAATATCACTCTTCTGATATCTTTGGTTCATATTTTTTTAGAATCTCCACCAGCAATACAGCACTGATATAGCAGGACAAAGCAAAACCCACCAGAAGGGAATATGGCATTGTCTCAAACGAAGAAAGCATCGCTACAATAGGTATGGCATAGATCATCAGTAACAGCAGTGTTTTGGGAAAATTCAAAATACTGATTAACACTGCGTTTTTAATGGTACCGACTACTGTATTCTGAAATCTTGCCTGCAATGGATATACATACACTGAACCCATAAGGATCACTACAAAAACAGCAGCAACTGCAATCGTAATCAACGTATATATCACACCATGCATATTCTCCAGAAATCTGACGTCCACACGCAGGATTACAGCAACCACTATCTGAAGTAGCCAGATTACTGTAGACTGTTTGAAATTCTCACAAAATGCTTTCCAATAACCGCGGACAATATAACCATCCTCATTTCGTATCATCCTCATACAAATCGTATGTAACGCGGTAAAAGCTGCCCCTGCCGTTACAATCGGCAGACAGGATATGATAAATATAATATTCAAAATCACAAGATCAGTTGCTCTGTTCATGAACCTGACGAAAGGTCCGTCTGCTCTAAATATATTCCCCATTTTTCTCCTATTTTGTGTTTTTGAACTGACTGCTCACCAGATCATAATTTTTATTCAACTTGTCATATGTGGCAAGTACGTTTTCCGACTCGGCTTTAACTGTTTCCATAATCTCATCATACCGATCGCAAAAAACGTTTACTATAGCTTTGCTGTATTTGCCTCTTTTTACTTCTTCCTGCAAAATGGAAATAACTTCATTTTTGGAGTGGGGCGTACGATAACTTCTATCATTTACCAAACCGGCAACAGTATCTGCCACCTGTAAAATAGACTGCTGCAAATTCATGGATGCAGATCTAAGACCTTTTGGATAACCGGAACCATCACTTCGTTCATGATGAGCTAACGCAATGTCCACCACCTCGTCACTCATTCTTCCTCGCAACAACTTCTCTGTCCGCTCTACATGAGTTCTTAACAAACGAACTTCCTCTGCAGACAATTTTCTGGGAGCATCTATGATCTCTTTCGGAATCGCCAGCATGCCAATATCATGTACCATTGCCGCATACTTTAAAATATCCAGTTCTTTTTCAGACAGATTCATTTGTCTGCCAATCTGCAAGCTGATATGAATGCAAGTCACAGCATCCACAACAGCAGTAGGGCTTCTGAATCCCAAAAAATACATTAACATTTCCAGGTAACCGGTTTTGTATTCATTCGTAAATACCAGAAACTGTGTTATCTGATCCAGTTCTTCATGAAAATTCCCGTTTCGAAGATTTTCAAGAATATGATCTTTTTTTTCCGCCCTGTAAAAGAAATCCAGACCTTCCCCGGAAATCCTGATATCTGCATGTTTCTGGAACATAGTATAGTCAAATTTATCACCCAGTGCCGTATTATAAATATCCATTCGCTCTGCAATATTCAAATATGCTACCAGTTTCTTATATTTAAAAGGCATGGCCTGAAGCTGATTATAATCCATATGATGATATAAATAGGTTTTCGGCCAATCCCCGTCCGGTACCGGACACATATATTTATAGAACAAATAGCCATAAATAGAATGTGGCATGAAAACTTTTGCTTCATATCGTAACATATCATTCAAATTCTCTGTTTTATATGCACCCAAATCATGAAAAGTCGCCAGCATAACATAATCTGCCAACTCAAATTCCTCAAATCCACCTCTTAAACGGAACATTTTATAGATAATATAAGCAACCCGGTAACCATGGTCAACCGGGCGGGGATCTATCAGCTTAAGTGTATCTCTAAGCAAAAGAAATATTTCTTTACTTTTAATATAGTCCATTGCGATTATTTGCTTCATAGCGTCCCTCAAAATTGTATTTTCATTGGTGTGTAACGGATTCCATCCCTGCATATTTCATGATCCAGATCCTGAAATCCATATTTGTGATAGAATTCTACTGCATAAGGCGAAGAATTTACTGTCATAAAGTGCTGATCCAACTCGGTGGATAAATACTCCTGCAATGCAGTCAACAATTGCCTTCCAATTCCCTGTTTATGGTATTTTTCATCTACAAACAAGAGAGAAATATGAGAGTTATCCCTAAGCGTAATCATCCCAACCATCTGTTTTGTGCTCTCTGCTACAATCATTTGGTATGCTCCGGAGAGAAACATTCGATATAACATGTTATCTGTTACAAAATCATTAAAATTCCTGATTCCTTCTCTGGAATATTCCGGTGCGTCGAATTGAAGAAAGGTCTTCCATGCCAGATTCATTGCATCATCCCAATCTTCTTTATAGGCCATATGAATTTTCCAAGGCAAGCTTTGCAGCGTATCCCTGCATTCCATTTTTTTCTCCCGTTTCAGCAACACTACTTTATTGAAAATTATATCCAATTTCAGAATATATGACAAGGTATTTCACTTTTTCTCTCTACAAATACCATTTTACTTCTTTTCTGCTAAAACTCCCACCTGGTTCACTAATGGCAAGCCATTTTCCAGCATATATGCATTTTCCATGGTAACAATAGCAATTGCCTGTAATGCTTCTTCTGTGAAAAATCCCATGTGTGAAGTAATCAATACATTGGGAAAAGTCATTAGCCTGGCAAGATTTTCATCTTGAATGATTTCCGTGGACCGATCTTCGTAGAAAATCCCCTCTTCCTCTTCGTATACATCCAAGCCAACACCGCCAAATTTCTTATTAACAAGCCCTTCAATTAAAGCTTCTGTTTCTATCAGGCTTCCCCTGGATGTATTTACCAAAAACACCCGATCTTTCATCATGGCAATCGTATTTCGATTGATCATGTGTTTTGTTCCGGAAGTAAGCGGACAATGCAGACTGATTACATCAGATTCCTTTATCAAATCGGTCAGTTCCATATATTCCACATCCAGATTTTTCACCGGATAAGGATCATATGCCAGCACCTGCATTCCAAATCCTTTACATATCCTTATCATCGCCTGTCCGATCTTACCGGAACCGATAATACCTGCCGTTTTCTGATAAAAATCTACTCCCATAAGTCCATTTAAACTCATGTTGAAATCTCTTGTCCGATTATAAGCCTTATGTGTTCGCCTATTTACTGTTAAGAGCAATGTCATGGCAAACTCAGCCACCGCCTCCGGAGAATAGCTGGGTACTCTTAAAACGACCAGCTTTCCTTCTGCCGCTTTTACATCTACATGATTAAATCCTGCACTTCGTAATAAAATACCTTTTACATTATGCTCATACAAAAACTGTATCATAGATGCATTGACCAGATCCTTTACAAAAACACAAATTACGTCATAATCCCTTGCTAATACAACAGTTTCCTCGTTACATGGCAATTCCAGGAAGTGTATGTCAAATCCATAATCTCTGCCTAATGGCTCAAACCAGTATCTGTCATAGGGTTTCGTACTATAAAACAATATTTTCATCATTGCAGCCTCCATTTTTCGATTCTGCAATTAGTGTGTAAAAAAACAGGAATATTATACCTGCCTGTCTTTCAGCCGTCATAATATTCCTGTTTATTATTAATGATTTTTATTAAATTAGCAAATCTCTGCACCGGATGGCATTTCAGTTTCCGGTTTCATCAGTGCCAATTTGCCATCTGCATCCTCTGCGCATAACAACATGCCTTCTGATTCCAAACCTACCATCTTGCGTGGTGCCAGATTTACCAGTACCATAACTTTTTTACCCACCATTTCTTCCGGTGTGTAATGTTCTTTGATACCGGACAAAATCTGCTTTACCTGACTTCCGATCTTTACCTGTGAACAAAGAAGCTTCTTAGATTTTGGAACAGCTTCACATTTGATGATCTCACCTACCTGAAACTGAAGCTTTGCAAAGTCGTCATAGGTAATGGTTTCCTTAGCTTCAATATCAATACCCTCCTGACTGTCTACGACATCATTTACTTCAACCTTTTCCATAACTTCTTTGATATCCAGTCTTGCAAATAAGATTTCCGGCTGATCTGTTACTTTGTTTCCATCCGGATATGCCCCAAATTTTTCCAACGTATCAAAATCACGCAACTTATCATTTAACTGTTTTGCAATCTGATCTGCAGTTTCCGGCATGAAAGGTGTGAGTAAAGACGCACCGATCATAATGCTTTCTACCAGGTTATATAATACGGTTGCCAGACGATCCTGCTTGGTCTCATCCTTCGCAAGTGCCCATGGCATTGTTTCATCAATATATTTATTGCAGCGTTTAAATAAGGTAAATACTTCTGTGATTGCATCTGCTACACGAAGATCCGCCATCTTTGCTTCAACCTTTGCATAAGTTCCACAAACAACAGCCTTTAAATCCTCATCTACAGGCTCAGTTACTTTTTTGTCAGTTACCACACCACCAAAGTACTTATTGCTCATGGAAATAGTACGGTTAACCAGATTTCCCAGGGTATTAGCCAGATCAGAATTTAATCTCTCTACCATTAATTCCCATGAAATCACACCGTCATTATCAAAAGGCATCTCATGTAATACAAAATAACGAACTGCGTCCACACCGAAGAACTTTACCAGATCATCTGCATACAGCACATTTCCCTTGGATTTGCTCATCTTGCCGTCACCCTGCAATAACCATGGATGTCCAAAGATCTGTTTTGGTAATGGTTCGCCTAATGCCATCAAGAAAATCGGCCAGTAAATGGTATGGAAACGGATAATATCTTTACCGATCAGGTGCAGATCAGCCGGCCACATTTTATGATACAGTTCATCGCTATTGCCATCACAGTCATAACCGATACCGGTAATATAGTTTGTTAAGGCATCCAGCCATACATAAACAACATGCTTGTCATCAAAATCTACAGGAATTCCCCATTTAAAAGAAGTTCTGGATACACAGAGATCCTGTAATCCCGGCTTCAGGAAATTGTTCATCATCTCATTTTTACGGGCAACCGGCTGAATAAATTCCGGATGACTTTCGATATGGTCGATTAGTCTCTGGGCATATTTACTCATTTTAAAGAAATAAGCCTCTTCCTTTGCAGGCTTCACTTCTCTTCCACAGTCAGGACACTTACCATCTACTAACTGGGATTCTGTCCAAAAAGATTCACATGGTGTACAGTACATACCTTCATAAGCACCCTTATAGATGTCTCCCTGGTCATAGAATTTCTTGAAGATCTTCTGTACCTGTTTTACATGCGGCTCATCAGTGGTACGAATAAATTTATCATAAGATGTACCCATGAGATCCCAGATTCCTTTGATTTCTCCGGCAACCTGATCCACATATTCCTGTGGTGTAACACCTGCTGCCTCAGCCTTCATCTCAATTTTCTGACCATGCTCATCTGTTCCGGTCTGAAAAAATACATCGTAACCGTCTTTTCTCTTAAATCTTGCAATACTATCTGCCAGCACTGCTTCGTAGGTATTTCCGATATGTGGTTTGCCTGATGCATAAGCAATAGCTGTGGTAATATAATAAGTTCCTTTGTTTTCCATTCTTTTAGCTCCCTTTCCTTCATTACAAAATAGAGAAACCCGCCTTCTATATAAGAAGACGGGCTGTAAGTCCGTGATACTGCTTCTCTTCACTGTCTCCTCATGGGAATGTTCTTAAGATACCTTACCACAAGGATTTTGTGTTGTCAATTTACTCCGCATC